>CAKVGH010000001.1 GCA_934747255.1 uncultured Clostridia bacterium
GTAAATTCAAATTTGTGCTCAATAACTTCGGCATCACCTTTCAAAATTTCGTCATCGCCTAAAACAGATTTCAAAGTTTTTACAACCAAGTTAAATTTCATTTTACCTTCGTCATCTGTTTTAATGTAACGCGCATTGATATAGCCTTCGTTGTTAATGGAAATATAACTTTTATCGCTTTCGTTTACATAATTAAATACTTGTGAGTAGACAGTTGCGTTTTGATTACCATTTTTTGCTAAAACATCAAGTTTTGAAATACCGCCCTTTGCCAATACCAAGTTAGTTAAGTTGCCGTCTTGGTAAGAGTAATCAGCAATATACTTTCCGTATGTCGAGTTGGTTTCTGTTGGAGCAGTAAGATTAACACTTTCGGCTGGTGTGAAAACATAAACATTAACAACTTTGCTCTTATAACCATTTGGTAATTGTAAGTAAAGCGATGTTACCGAAGCATTTGCTTGCGAGTCAGTCAAGCCCTTAACTATAATAGTAGGCATTTGATTTGCTTTTTGTTCAATGCTAACTTCCACAATGTTTTTATCATAGCCCTTTACTTCAACTGCATTAACATAAGCCTTTGGAGAATCTACATCATATTGCAATGTAATTTGCTTACCCTTTTCAACAAAAAGAGTAGTTTCATTTTCGCCATACGCTTTGATATCAACCATTTGTGCGGCTGTTCTTAAATTTAATTTTAGAGTAGACTTATACCCACCCATATTTGTGATTTCTAAAATCACCATAGAAGAAGTATAATCTTCCTTTGCTGAAACAAAAATGATAGTTCCGTTTGGCAAGTAAAGTTCGTCTGTAAGATTTAATTCTTCGCCGTTTGAAAGTTTTACGCTAATTTGTTCTCTTTCATTTTCTGGAACAGAGATTTTATATCTTCTATCACTCGCAGTATCATCACCGATTTTTACTTCAAATTTTTGACCAAGTTTGTTTTGGTATTTGTCGTATATATCATAAGTCTTTGACTTGTTTGTTAAATCTTCGCCATTGACTGTGATTGAGTTTGGTAATTTTGATACTGTAAATGCAATTTGTTTTTCAACTTTGTAGTCATATCCCGCAATTTGTAACACGAGTTTTAATTTGCTTGAACCTGTGCTACCTGTTGTTGAAAGTAGTATTTCGTTTTCGCCAACAAGTGTTCCAGTTGGGAATACTGCTGAAATTGTTTTTTGTGATGAAGCAATTACGCCAGAGTCACTTGAAATTATTATATTTTCTGTGCTTGTTAATTTGAGAATAAGTTTCATTTCGCTTGACTCTAAATCTAACACTGACCAGTTATATGCATCAGTAATTTCGTTTTCATCTGCAACTTCGTTTATGTACAACTTAAAGTCTTCGTCTGTAATTGGCTTGATTACCTTTACTTCAATATCGCAAGAAAGTGTTGGGTTTGCTTTGCTTGTTGCAGTAATGATTAGTGGTTCACTGCCGTTTTTCTCTGTAACTGTCAAGTAGCCGTTTTCTGTAATTTCGGCTGTGTGACCATTTGCATTTTTAATAGAATAAACTACATCTTTTTGGCTGGTATTTTGTGGGGCGAATACAATAGCCTTTGATGTGTTTATGTAACTTCCTTCGCCAACTACCGCAAAAGGTTTGTAACTTTGGTTTGTGGCAATTTCGGTTACCTTTCGAGTGACTGTTACATCAATCGATGTTGATTTTCCACCTTCTTTTGTTAAAAAGGTTATGACAACAGGGCTAGACGAAATTTCGTTTGCCGTGATTAAAAATTTGGTTGTGCCTTCGCTGGTCATATTCACTTTTTTGATTGCAACTATGTCTGGCGATGATACGCTTGGCTGTAATACTTCCTTTGACACGCTACCGTCAACTCCGCCAACCGTTACCGATACTTCCGCACTATTGCCTATCATCTTTCCGTCATTATCGGTTTCGTCCAAAAATAGCTCAATACTCTTTGTGCTTGCTTGTATGGTCATATTGGCATACTTGTCCTTGCAACCTACTAGCCCGCAAAAACAACTAGCAAATATCACTAGCATTAGTCCTATTATCTTTTGAATTCTTTTTCTCATTTTTTGCTTCCCCACAATCTTAAATTTAGTTTATTCAAAAAAAGGTAAAATATTTGGTATATTTAATATAAATATTTTATCTACATAATTATAACTTTATTGCAGAGTTAAAGTCAAATAATTGCTTTGTATAATATGAAATATTATAACCATTTTTTACAACAAATTTTGATTAAAAAATTATGTGATATAAATTATCAATAAGCCAAATTTACTAATAAATTTAAGTGTATTTTTCAGCAAAAATTTTAACCATTATTGATACAGAGTTTCATAAAAAATTTATGTAAAATTATTGATTTTTTTAGCATTATATGCTAAAATTCGTTTATGCAAAAATTAACAAGTAAAATTAGAAAAGCGTGCGAAGATTATAATTTAATTAGCACAGGAGATAAAATAGCCGTAGGTGTTTCGGGCGGAAAAGATAGTTTAACGCTACTTGTATGTCTAGCAAATTTAAGGAGATTTTACCCACAAAAATTTGATTTAGTTGCCATATCTGTTGATATGTTTAATGGGGAATCAAACTTTGATGATATCAAAGCACTTTGTGACAAAATTGGAGTAGAATTTTATGTTGTTCCATCTCAAATAAACAACATAGTTTTTAAGACGAGAAAGGAAACAAACCCTTGCAGTCTTTGTGCAAAATTAAGACGCGGAATACTCAACAACTTTGCAAAAAGCATTGGTTGTAACAAAATCGCCCTTGGACACCACAAAGACGATTTAATTCAAACATTCTTTTTAAGTATGTTTTATGAAGGAAGATTAAGTACTTTTATGCCAAACATACACTTGTCTACCGTTGGTCTAAATGTTATAAGACCTATGATTTACATTGACGAAAAAGACATAATCGCCGTAAGCAAAAAAGAAAAGTTACCTGTTATGTTCAACTGCTGTCCTGCAAACAAAAAGACGGAAAGAGAACATATCAAGCAAATAATTGATTATATAAAACACGAAATTCCTATCAGCAAAGAACGAACATTTAAGGCAATAATTAGTGATGATAGGTATAACTTGTTTGATAAATTTAGAGCAAACAATATGATTGACCCAGAAAGAAAAAGCAAAAAGGCTAGTTAGCCTTTTTTTGTTTTAAGTATCTTTGTTTTGTCGCTTCTCCACCCCGCAAATGTTTTTGGTCAAAATTGAGATTTAGTAGTTTTTTGACTTTCAAAAATAAGTCCATATCTATATAAGGCAATCGTTTTATCAAATCGTGATGAACCGTGCTTTTTGCCATATTAAACTGCTTTGCGGTCTTTCGTATTGTTGACTTGTTGTCCAATATGTAATGTGCTAAATTCAGTGTTCGTAAATAATAGTTTTTCATACCAAACTCTCCAATATGTTGATATAAAAAAATATGACGATTTTTGACAAAATATAACAAAAAGCACAAAAATTTTTGTTTAGTATTCATAATTATAAGCATAAAAAAAGCGTACTAAATACGCTTTTTTTGTTTGTTATTTATTATTTCTTCTTATTATTATCAATGTAAGAAACAATGTCGCCAACAGTCTTCATTTGCATAGCAACTTCGTCTGGCAAAGAAATGCCAAATTCATCTTCTAATGACATAAGTAACTCTACAACATCTAGGCTATCTGCTCCTAAGTCTTCAACAATTTTTGTGTCCATAGTAACTTGTTCATCTGTCTTGCCGAGTTGGTCACAAATTAACTGTTTAACTTTTTCGTAACACATATTTCCCTCCGTATCTCTGTAAGATATGCGTCAATTATACACCTATGGGCAAAAAATGTAAAGCAATTTTTAGTGCTATAATTTTTACAACAAATCTAACACATTTTTGTAATTTGACAATATAAATTATATCATAAATAAGCACATATTCCAAACATAATACGCCCAATTACAAATATCGTTAAACAATATGTTGTTTTTTGCTCTAAAATCTTAAAGAAAATAGCCTGTTTTGAATACCATAGATTGCAAACTAGCATCAATTTACTTAATAATAAACTTGTAGCAATATTTATATTATATTATTCATAAATGCAACAACTATCATTACTTTATCAATAAAAAAACAGTATAAAAATACTGTTTTATTTTTCTCCTAAATCAAGGTAGCCTGCTGGGTCAACAAGTTTATCTTCCTTCCAAACTTCAAAGTGAACTTGTGAACTATCGGTAGTTTCACCACTCGCACTAGAACTAGATAGAGCAATTACATCGCCAGCCTTTACTGTTTGACCAACTTTTACTTTTACATCTTCGTCAAGAGATTTGTAAACTGTTTTTAAGTTATTGCCATGATTGATTGTAATTGAAGTTCCGTCCAAAATGTTGTTTGTAACGCTTTCGATTGTGCCATCATAAGCAGCGAGTACATTTGTACCTGCACTTGCAACAAAATCTATTCCCTTATGAATTGACCATTCATTAAGAGCAGCATTGTATTGAAGTTCGGTAGCACTATAGCCTTTACTAATCGTAGCATTACTTACTGGACAAACAAATTGAATAGTGTCAACATTTGTTGGTACATCAGGTTCTTGTGCTGGATTACCACTTAAACCTGCGGTTAAACCTATCACTAATCCTAGCATTACAACAATACCAATCAACGCAAGATAGTAAGCATTCTTTTTTACAAATTTTTTCACTTTGCTTTCTGTCTTTAATGTATCCTTTTCTTCCATATTATCCTCCTTTTTTATGTAATTATTGCCACTTTTTTTTGATATAAACTAAAAAAATGTGTTTTTCAAAAGTTTTTATCTATATGCCAAATTTTTTCTTCAAGCGTCACTTTGTCTTTTGTTAAATTGTAGGCTCTGTTGCTTTCACGTATAATAACCAAATTTAATAATCTCCTAAAATAATTGGACAACCAATCGTCACGGTATTATCGCTAACAGCAAGTTCCAAATTTACTTTTTGATTATTTACATATATGCAATTTGATATAACTGGCACATACGCATATAATGTATAAACACCGCCGACATTTTCCGTTAATACCATTTCAAAGTCAAATTTTGATAAAAATTCAAATGCGTCTTTTCTATTTCCGGCAAAAGTTATAGATTCCCCTTGAACATTGTCCAGATTACGTTTAATCGTACTAGCAATATTAGGCTCACATTTAACAATATAATTATCGCCATTTTTAATAATGCTTATGTTTTCAAATTTTTGATTACCATTTTCTGTGAGTAAATTTTTTATATCACTTGTATGAAATATATATTGAGCATCAGTTTGATTTTGCACTGATAAAGTTTCAAATACAAGAGTTTTGTTTGGCAATAAACAAAAGCAAGAAAGTAAAACACAAAATGAAATATAAATAAACAGTAATCGTTTTTCCATAGCAAAATTATTGACAACAATATAATAAATAAAAGCAAAAAAATAAAAAAATGTCAAAATTAAGCATTTTTTTCGCGTTTTTTTGACATTTTTATTAAAATTTTTAATATTTTTTAGTAATCAAATAAAATTTTACTTAAAATCTAGATAGCCAAAATTATTTATTATTTTCAAAAACGAATCGCCTTCGTAACACAAAGAAGCTGTCTTTAAGTTGTTTTTTATATTAAAAAATTCCACTTGTTTGTTAAACGAATAAATCTTTTCAACATCAATTTCATAAAGACAGTTTTTCAAAAATTCAACAATTTGCAAGTACTCATCTATTTTAGAAATCATAGTATTTCCAAATCTTGAATTAACAAACCAAAATCTCTCATTGTCAAATTTATCATAAAAATTTATGTAATTCAAGTTAACATCTACACTTTTACTTTTATCGCCACAAGCCATAACTTCCTTAATGTTACGATTTATATTTGAGATAAATGTAGAATAAATACTCATCAAAATTTCACTTATTATAGACTGATAATATAGTTTTTTTGATACATCTCTCGTAACTAATTGCAATTCTTTGGTATCTAATATAGTTTTATACCCGCTATTATCCATAATTAAACTGGAATAAAAATCAAGCAAAATTCTATAATCTTGGTCATTTTCCTTAAAAGATTGCAAAGTTTTTTCAATTTTCTTGGCAAAAAAGACATTAGATGAAGAAAAAACATTATTTTTTTCATTAAAATAAACATGATTCATATCTGCTTCTAGACACGAAAAAACCTTTGCAATCATATCTAACACAAAATTAACAGCAAAACAATTTTGACTTTGCTCCACATAATCGCTATCTATCACAACTCCCAACAAAAACCCTTTTTTAGAGTTATCTAATAATGAATAAATTGATTTAATAGGAATGTAATCTTTTACAAACAGCACGCAAAAACAATCGTTTTTTACACAATATTCTTTTACATAATCTATCATATTTTCGTTTGTACAAACTATGCAGTCATATAAGCCATCATCAATCTTGTTTTGAAAGGTCGCAAAAAATTGTGCTTCTCTTTTCTTTTCAGCAAAGTACTTTTCTAAATAGCCATCATCTTCCAAAATCAATATTTTTTGATATGCAAATCTACTACATAGTTCTTGAAACAAGTTGCCACACGCATACTCATCGCAATATAAAAATTGCATATTTCTTAACACAAAATGTTCTGCCATAATTCACCTTTATAATTTTATCACTACACACATATTTTAGGCATAGATATTCTTATAAGATACTGACTAATTTTGTCAAAAAAAGGCAGATATTTTAATAATACAAATTGTATAACTACAAATAATAATTATATGAAAAAATCAATTATTTTGAAAAAATTACTAATTTTTACATTATTTTGCATGATTTTTGCTGTTTTTTTGACAGAATTTGGATTTTTTTCCATCAACAATAATATTAAAAATAAAAATCTAAATGAAAATTTTGTTCAAACCAATAGCCAAAATGAAACCAATTTTCCCACGCCAGAAGTTGAACATTTATTCACCCACTGCTTACTCGTAAACCCACAAAAAGCACTAAATAGGTCAAATGAAATGTCTATCCACTACGACAGGGATTGTTTAACAACAAGTGAGTTTGAAAAAATCCTACAATCACTTTACGATAAAAATTATGTTATAGTTAATGCAAATGACTGTTTCAAAATTGATAGCAATGGCAAAGCAGAAAAAGTTAAGATTACTCTTCCTAACGGGAAAAAGCCCTTTATTTTATCTATTGACGATGTGAATTATGACCACCGAAAAATGAATATGGGTATGGCAGATAAAATCGCTGTTGACAGAAAAGGCAGGCTATGTTCCATTATTGACGGAAAATATGATTATGAAAGAGAGTTTGTTTCGGTACTAGAAAACTTTATTTATTCTCATAAAGATTTTTCACATAACGGAGCAAAGGCAATGCTTTGTTTGACAGGTTATGACGGAATATTGGGATACAGAACACAAACTGAAAATCGACAAGAAATTGATGATGCAAAAAAAGTAGTAAAAGCATTAAAGGATAACGGCTACTATTTTGCTTGCCACTCTTATGGTCATTACCACATGAAAAAAGTAAGCAACAAAACATTTGATAGTGAAATAGCATTATGGAAAAGTGAAGTTGAACCGCTTATTGACAAGACCAATATTTATGTCTATCCGTATGGCGAAAACGAGATTTTAAGCAACGACAAAATATCATATAAGCATCAACTATTATTAGACGAAGGTTTTAAGTTGTTTTGTGGCGTTGGCGACAAACATTTTTATTCATACTTTCCATTTAACACCGCAAAAGAAAATCAAGTGCTTTTTATGGATAGACGACCACTAGATGGATTCTCATTGAGAGCACATAAAGATGAATACCAAATATTCTTTGACTGCATGGAAGTTTACGACAGCAAAAATAGATTTATTCCTATTTAATTTTTAATACTTATTTAATAAACGGGAAAATATAATGATTATAAATATAATAAAAAATCTCTTTTTTATAAGAGATTTTTTGCTAAATCATATTTAATATGAAAACCATTTTATAATAATTTTTAATGAAAATTTTAGAAAAATCGCAAAATTAAACTCTATTTTGCTGATTTTTTAGGGTTTTTAGCATTATTTTTAACTTTTTTTGTGTCTTTGACAGTTTGTTCATTGCCTTCATTTTTAATTTCGGTATAGTTTATTTTACTTTCTACTGGTTGTGTTTCGTCAATGTTTGTAGTAGATGTTTGCTTGATCTTTTTAGTCTTATTCAACTTTTTTGTATCTGCTTTATTCACTTTCTTTTCATTACTTTCAGTGTTTGATAATTCGTTATTTTCATTGAAAACATTTATATTATCACTTTGATTTTGAGATAAACTTTCTGTTTTAGTCTGCTCATCTATTAACTTTTGTTCTCTCAACTTTTCTTTTGTAGATTTCTTGCGTTTTCGTCTAATCATTGCAAAATGTATTTTTTCGTTAAAGTAGCCTGATTGAACCAAAGCATCAGCCTTTTTGTTGCCATAAACGGTATCGTAAATTGTAATTGCAACACCACGGAAAATATGAATATAGTATGTCAAAATTCTCCAAATAAGCATTGCCCAAACCAGTGTTCCTGATTCAAACAAACTGCTAAACATTGCTAGGAACGAAAATTCCGCCACTCCTGAACCACCCGGAATAGGAATAAACAAACTAACAATGGTACAAATTAAGGTTTTGGTTATAATGTCCGTTGCTGGAATTAAATTTGGTCCAGTGGCAAATATACGATATATGAAATAAGGAATCAATGCGGTAACTAATAGTTCTCCAAGTGCCAAAATTACTTGAATTATTACCGTAAAAATGTTTGAGGCAAATGAACGCATACAATTTTGATAGTTAATAACAAATCGCATAACCTTTCTAAAAGTTAATTGATAGTTTTTAATTATCTTCATTTTTGCTAGTAATTTTAGAATACCAATAACAATTTTTGGACCAACTCTTTTGCTAATTGATAGCATCAAAATTGACAAAAGCACTATCAAATTTGCGCCAACACTAATCCACGCAAGAGTTATTACAAGCGGGTTGCCACCTATATATGCTTTTGCATTAAATATCAAAAGTACTGCACACAAAAAAGTGTTTGAGATTTGCCAAAATAGTGATTTTACAATAGGAATACTTGTTGCGACTTCTCCTCGAATACCGCGCTTTTTAAGATAATAAATTTGGAAAGGTTCGCCACCGCTACTCATTGGTGTAATAGAGTCGTAATACCTACACAAAACTGTCGATTTATAACTTAAAAACGGTCTAATTCGGTGGGTCGTTATATAAATCAAGTGAAAACTTTTTGCGGTTTCTATCAGCATTGCACAAATTACCATAAGCAATGCAAGAGCCAAAAAGCCCCAATTTGCATTAAGAGTAAAGAGTTCTCCAATGCTTATAGCCTCACCAGTTGCAAATTGATACCAACAAATACCAACTACAACTACAATGTTAATAAGTAAGAAAATCCAACTCCAAATTTTTTTCTTTTTGGTTTTTTCTTTTGTAACGCTTTTTTCTGCTTGCTTTAAGTTTTCAATGCTATATTTATATTTAATTGAACAACTCTTGTTTCTTGGGTCATCACTTTTGTATTGAAATAGCCTTAAATTGCGGTTAAAATAGCAAGCCCTGATAAAAGCCTTGCTCTTAATGAAAAACAACTGTCTACCCTTTATGGTTTTATAACTTTTGACAGTAAATTTTTTAACCTTCTTTTTTGCCATAATATATAATTATATAGTACTATTTTATGTATTTATTGTCAAGATATTTCTTGAAAAACAAATTCATTTTTGCTGAAAAATGTGGTTTTGCTCGCACTTTTTTTATATGCAAAATCTGTTTTTCAAATTAGTAGATAAGTTTGCATTTTTGTTTGAGATGTCGTATTGCAAAAGCAATCATTTTATATCACAAAACTCATTCAAATATCCTTTTGTTTTTAGCATAAAAAAACAACCTTTCGGTTGCCTTTTTTATAATAAATCTGCATAAGCATCTTGATAGAATGTTACTTCCTTGCCATCTTTGAAAGTGTCAAGTTTGCCTTTTCTATATTTTGTGTAGTCTGAAAGTGTAAGTGAATCATACATTAAATCGTATAGAGATTTACTTTCAACTCCTTCCATAACTCTTGTGTTATAAAGGGTAATTGCATAATTTTCGTCCAAACTATTTAACGCACCGATATCGCATAAGTTTTTGTATTCTCCAACAACAAATACCATATCCATTCCCGCATAACTTTTGTCGTTGAATGTGTAATTTCCTTCGCTATCAACAACATTTGTTAATAGGAAAGCATCGCTATAACCACCAGCACCTTGATTAGAATAAACTTCTCTTACTGTTTTTGCAAAGTCGCCTGCCCAAGATTCTGTAACACCATCATCAATAGATACTGTGTAGTAAACACTAGCATTTAATGAGCCTTCGTCTTGACCATATTTGTAAATAAACTTGTTAATAATCTCTGCTCTCTTTGTAACATCTGTTGTAGCACTTAATTCAGCAGTAATTTCAGCAAAGATTTCTCTATAAGATTTTGCTTCGCCGTATTCATTACCTGCTTTGTGTTCTGGATTTAACTTTTCGTCTTCCAAAGTATATCTAGCTTTTCCAACACAAGTTTCAAGCCATTCATTGTATCTTCTATCAAATTCATCCGCACTCATTGAATCTTTTTTATCAATAAGTTGTTTTAATGAATCAATATTTTCGTTTTCACCTTGTAATTGGTCATCTGTAAATTTAATCAAAATGTGAGCAACTTTAACAAAACCTTTGCCTGCAACATTTTCGTAAGGGTGATAGAACACTGCACTAGCATCCTTTTGCATTGCTGTAACATAATTTTGATAAGCAACATCTGTGTTACCTTCTAGTTTGAATTTTGAATAACTTTCCAAAACGCTTTGTTTGAATCTGTTAACAACTGCTTCGTTGTCAACTGGAAGATTTCTCATATAATCTTCTTTGAAGAAATCAAGATATTGTTGTTCTTCGTAGATTTTATAAACTCTTTCAATTTCTCTTTTCAAAACATTTTCTGGGTTAGTATCTAAACCTTTGCCTTTTTCGTTTCTAATTAAGCCAGCGATAAATCTGTTGTAAGCCAAAGTTCTTAAAGAAGCATCTCCGTGAATAATGTGGTCATATTGATAATCACTAATAAGTGTGTCTTCAAAGTCAACCTTGTCTTTCTTTACTACAAACACACCGTCAACAATTTCAACTTTTGATTCGTAAGGTGATTCTGCTTTATAATCTGTATCACTGTCTTTGCCATTATCTTCGATTTTTGGTTTGCCGTGTAATGACAAGTACAAGTTTTCGTATTCCAAAATTTTGCTGTCAATGTAGTCGTATGCTTTTTGCATTGCTTGATTGTAGAAATACTTGTTTTTAATGTCTTTTAAGGTTGTACCATTTTCGTTTTCTAATTCTTCGCCATAACATTCAAGATATCCAGCAAGATTTGATTTAACTTGTTCAATCAATATCTTTTGATTGATAAGTTCGTTCAAAAGTTCCTTGACCTCATATCTATAACCTTGTGAGTATGCGTTGTAATAGTAATTAACAAGTTCCTGTCTTGTAACCTTAATATCACCAAACTCTGCGCAAGTTTTGTTTGCTAAATGATTTGTGTTTGTTTGCACTAAACTACAACCACTAAAAATTGTAACTGCGCACATAAATACCATAATTAAACTTAATAAAAATTTTTTCACTTTTCTGTTCTCCATTTTTGTAAACACTTTATTATAATATAAATCTTACATAAAAATCAAATACTTGATAGCAGTTATTTGAAAAATGTTTTTATTTTTTTGACAAGCAAGTTGACAAAAAATTTAGTACATCTTGAAACTTAGTCCCAATTTGCTTTTCGTTATCCTTAAACAAAATTATAGGTAAATTATCAAAATTTAATACATAATCAAGCCCGCAAATTGAAAGGCTACTCGTTACATAGTCATTTAGTAGCGATTGTTTTTCGTAAAATTCTATGGCGCACCTATTGGAATTTATCTGCAATCTAGACACTCCCAATTTTTGACAATAGTATCTAGCGAGCGAAATTTTTGACAAATTTTCCACTTCTGTTGGTATGTTTTTGCCATAGACATCTTTAATTTGTTTTAGAACTTTTTGTCTATCTTCTTCACTCTTAATAGCAATCAATAGGTTGTAAACTCTAAATCTTGAATCGCCATCTTCTATATAGTCTTTTGGGATAAATGCGTTAATACTAACATCTATTTTAACTTCTTTCTCCGTTTCCAGTTTTTCGCCACGAATTTCCTTAATTGCTTGATTTAACAATTTGCAGTACATATCATAGCCAACTTTGTCCATGTGTCCGTGCTGTTCTTTTCCCATAATGTTACCACAACCACGAATTTCCATATCTCGCATTGCAATCTTAAATCCGCTACCTAGTTCCGTAAACTCCATTAAAGCATTGAGTCTTTTGTATGCTTCTTCACTCATAATTTTGTCTTTATCGTAAGTAAAATATGCAAACCCTAGCCTTGTGCCACGACCCACTCTGCCACGAAGTTGATAAAGTTGACTTAATCCTAGCCTATCGGCATTTTTAACAAACAAAGTGTTAGCATTTGGCAAGTTTATTCCGTTTTCAATTAGGGTTGTAGACACCAAAATTTTAATGTCGCCGTTATACAAGGCAAAAATTTGATTTTCTAAAGTCTTTTCATCCATTTGACCGTGAGCAACACCAATCTTTACATTTTCGCCCACCATTTTTCTAATGTTTTCAGCAAGAGTGTAAATGTGCTCTATACTGTTATAAACGACTATAACTTGTCCACCCCTATCAAGTTCTTTTTTTATTGCTTGATTTAATAAAACATCACTATATTCTGTAACTATTGTTTGAACAGGCAACCTGCCTTCTGGCGGAGTTGTAATTAGACTAATATCTCTAATACCACTCAAACTCATGTGGAGTGTTCGTGGAATAGGTGTTGCAGAAAGTGTTAAGACATCTACATTGTTTTTAATATTCTTGATTTTTTCCTTGTCTTGAACTCCAAAACGCTGTTCTTCATCTAACACAAGTAGCCCTAGATTTTTGAACTCCACATCTTTGCTTAACAATCTATGCGTGCCAACAATTACATCAATTTTTCCGTCTTTTAAGTCCTTTAATATTTGTTTTGCTTGTGCGGTTGTTTTGAAACGATTAAGAACTGCGACATTCACCATAAAATTATTCATTCGAGCATAGCAAGTGTTGTAATGTTGCTCGGATAAAATTGTCGTTGGTGCTAAAAATGCCACTTGTTTTCCGCTTTGCACCGCCTTAAAAATTGCTCTTAATGCAACTTCGGTTTTACCGTAGCCAACATCTCCGCAAACCAGCCTATCCATCAGTTTGCCTTGTTCCATATCGTCTTTAACCGCTTTGATTGCTTCCAGTTGGTCAGGAGTTTCGGTAAATTGAAAAGCATTTTCAAACTCTTTTGTTTGAGCATCATCTAATTGATACTTAAAGCCTTTTGTTTGCTCTCGCTTTGCATAAAGTTCCAACAAACTAAACGCCATTTCTTTTACGCTAGACTTTACTTTTTGCTTTACTTTTTCAAACTCGTTTGTGCCTAGTCTTGATAACTTTTGTGTTTGGCTGGAACTAACATAACTTGAAATTAAATCTATTTGCTCGGTTGGAACATAAAGTTTGTCGCCGTTAGCATACTCCAAAGTAATATAGTCTTTTTCAAACGAAGCAAACTTTCGTCTTTCTATGCCAACACACTTGCCAATACCATATTTTTCGTGAACGACATAATCGCCAATTTTTGGCAGGGTGAAAACATCTCTCTTTGTCTTTTTTGTAAGGACAATTTCCTGCTCCTTGCCAAGAAGTTCGTTTGTACCAATTATCGCTATCTTTTCGTCTACAAAAATTACACCATTGCAAATCTTTTTTGTGATTATGTTTATCTTATTTTCTTGCAGTTGGTCTTCGGTTGAAATTAAGCAAACATCAACTTTTTTGCTTAACAAATAGTCTTTTAAGTAAATTGCTGTATTTTCATTTTTGGCGTAAATTACAGTCAAGTAATCAAACTCTTGATAGTATTTTATATCATCAAGCAAAAGGTCATATTTGCCATAAAAATTTGACGAACTTGAAAGACGCAAAGTATACACACTTTGTGGCGAAAAAATCCTATTGCTTGTGTTAATAGATTGAAAAGAAATCTTTTGCAAAGGGTTATTAAATAACTTTGACTTTTCGACTAGCAAATTTTTGTGAATGTTAAAGGCATCGCCAGTTTTTACTAAAAGCGAAAAGTTGTCATTAAATTCGGCTATTGATTTATCTAGCGAATCAACTATGAGTTTAACATCGTCAAACACGCAAATGCTATCTTTTGGCACATAGTCAAAAATGGTCTTATCATAAGGTAAAAATGGCAAAATATAGTTTTCTATACCACTTGTACTAGAATTTTGCAATTTGAATTTTACTTGTTCAATATTAGTTTTTAGTCTTAATTCATCATCAACAGAAATTTTGCCTTTAACTTTTTTACACTCATCATCAAGCCTATTTTCTAATTGAGAAACATTATCAATAAAACACAAAGTATTTGGCATAATCTGTACTTTTTGATACTCTCTAACTTTTGAGTAAGCCATAGTATTAAAAGTACTAATTGAATCAACTTCATCGCCAAAAAAATCTATTCTAAATGGCAGTTCTTCATTTTGAGAATAAATATCAATAATATCTCCACGAACCGCAAATTCGCCTTGCTTTTCCACCATATCAACTTTTTTATAGTTACTGGAAATTAAATATGATACTATTTTTCTAAAATCATATTCTTTGCCCTTTTCTATCTTAAAAATATGGTCCTTAAAAAGACTAATTTCGGGCAGACGCTTTAACAAAATCTTTGGCGATACAATCAAAGCATTTATTTGATTTGATAGAACTTTTGAAAGCACGCTAATTAGTTTTTTTGAACTTTCATCATCTTTATAAAAACTGGTTTTAATATCAAAATCTATTGCTGATAGTACTTCCACTTTTTTGCCAAAACTTGTGAGTTGTGCTTTTAGTTTGTTTTGCAAATCTATACTTTCAGTGACATACAAAATAAAGTTTTTATTTTCACTTAAAATCCAAGTTTTTGCACCCAAGTTTGCATCAAAAATGCTCACATTTTTTTTGGACGCAATATCCGTTAAAAGTGAGTTTAATTGACTTTTATTACCTTTTTGTAATGATAAAATTTGTTCTAACATTTTAATTTCTTTCTATCTTTTCTTTAATAAGTTCTATTCCGTCTTGAATGGCACTATCTATTTTTTCAATGGTTTCCATATCCATTTTTGACAAGACATAATCTGCTAAATCGTAGACTTTTTCGGTCGCCTTTGTGCCTATTCTTAACCTTTCAATATTTTCAGTTCCCATAAGACTTATAACGCTTCGCATACCATTATGAGTACCTGCACTGCCTTTTTCCCTAAACCTAATTGTTCCCTTGTCTATATCTATATCGTCATAAACTATAATAATATGGTCTGGCTTGTAACTTCGATTTAATTCAACTACCGCTTCGCCACTATTATTCATATAAGTCAAGGGTTTAGCGATGACAACTTTTTGTCCAAACAAGTGACCTTCATAAATCAGACTTTTACATTTCTGTTTTGTGAGTTCTATTCCGTTTTGAGCACACAACTCATCAATAAACATAAACCCCGCATTATGATATGTATTATCGTACTTTTTTTCTGGATTACCCAATCCTACAATTAAAAACATTTTAACTCCTTTTTTCTCCAAAACTTAAAACGGAATTTGGTTCAATAGTTTTGTGAGAAACATAATTCATTCCTTCCATTTTGCAGTTGTCGCCAATAATTGACTTATCTTTAATCACACAGTAATTATCAATATTGCAATTATTACCAATTACACTATGATTTATAGCACAGTTATTTAGCACCGCATTTGATTTTATAACACTATCTTTAATAGTTGAGTTATTTATTTTAACCCCGCCTTCAACAATAGTTTTGCCGAGTAATTGAACATTTTGACCTATCATGGCACCTGCTTCAATACTGACATCTGCGTCTATTTGCACAGCAAGAGCATTTTCAAACAAAACACCGTTTTTTTGATGATAAAATACAATTCGATTTTTCATAATACCGCAAGCCAAACTATATTTATTGCTATCATCAACTGATATAAAATCTTCGTCATTAAATACTTGTTCCTGCGGATTAAGGAGTTTATCAATTCGGCTTAAATAGTCGGTTTCAAACATATAACCACGCTTTAATTTTAAGACACTCAAATTTTTAATCACAAAGTATTCAACAATGTCTTCAACAGTATTTTTTTTGAGAAGTGGCGTATCATCAAAAAGCAAAAGTGTATACTTTTTTTGTATTTGAAGGACTTTTATTGCACTCAAAAAGTCATCTTCACTGTCAAGCTCCACAACTTTGATAGAATAATCACTAACACTATTTTTAACCCATTCGAGCATAGTTTTACCACAAACAAAAATTTGATTATTTTTATTAACTAAATCAATGCTCTTTTTGTTAAGACTAATAATTACCACTTGCACTTGGTTTTTAACATTCTCTTCATCAAAGTTGGAAAGGTTTTGAGTTTTGACTTCGGCTACCGAATATTCCTTTCTAAAATTAAACATTAAGTCTGTACTATTGTCTTTTGAAATACTTTCTGTTTTTTCCAAAATATCTAACATAAATTTTACTCCATTTTTATTCTATAAAAATTTTGCCATTTTGTCAAATAGGTTGATTTGTTTTAATTGTCAAAATATTAACAAAAAGGTTATAGTTCCAACAAAGTTAACAGGCAATAAAAAAACTGCACCTAAAAATGCAGTTAGTAGATAAATTTATAAAAATTAGTAATAAAATCATTTGATAATTCACAAGGTTTTTACTTTTTTTCACGCTTATTTTTGAAAAATATTTGAAGCAACTCTACGCTTTCTTTTTCCAAAACGCCCGTTTCAAATTCTACTTTGGTCGTAAAAGCACTATTATCTAAAATATTCATCGCACTACCACAGCAACCAAAGTTTTTTTCCATAGCGCCAATATAAACTTTTTTTATTCTAGCACTAAGCAAAGCCCCTGCACACATAACGCAAGGTTCAAGTGTTACATACATCTCACAATCGTTAAGTCGCCAATCTTTTATCTTTTTACTTGCTCTTTCTATTGCAATAATTTCGGCGTGCTTTGTTGCACTATGCTTTTTTTCCTTTTGATTATAGCCAGTGGCAATTATTTTGCCGTTTTTAACAATTACTGCGCCAACTGGCACTTCATTTTTTTTGAATGCTTTTTGTGCCTGTTTTAAGGCTTCCAACATAAAATCTTCCTTAGTCATTTTCTATCCTTTTCAAACTACTTGTGATATTTTTTGTGATTGATTATTGTAAGCGCCCTGTAAACTTGCTCTAACAAAATAACTCGCATTAGTTGATGTGGATAAGTAAAACTTGAAAACGAAAGTTTCATATCCATACTATCACTAAAACTTTTATCAAGTCCATTTGACCCACCTATAAAAAACGAAATAGTTGACGATTGCATATCAAAAATGCTTTTTATTTTGCTAGCAAATTCTTCGCTTGTAAAACTCTTTCCACCAACTTCCAGTGCTATACAATAGCCTTTTTTGTATTTTGCAAGGCTTTCCGCCTCCACCTTTTTTGCTTTTAGTATATTGCCTTCGCTGTCGCCATAATCAATATCTTTTACTTCCACAACATTTATTTGGCAAAAACCGCCTATTCGTTTTTGATATTCCTTTACGGCGTCCTTAAAATAATTTTCCTTTAAGTAACCCGTACATACAATATTTATTTCCATTAAACCACACCCCAAATAAATGTCGAAATTGTTATTAAAAAGCCTAACACAAGTGTTGCAATTAAAAATAAATTAGTTTCCAGCGACTTGCTTGGCTTTGACTTTGCCGTAGGCATAAATGGTGACAAATAGTCCTTTGAAGACTCTATTTGTGGCAAAATGTAATTTTTGAAATCACTTGAAAGTTTTTGTGGAGATTGCTCGTCAATGTTATCACCAGATACTTCCTTTTGCACATTTACAAGTGATTGTTGCAATTTTTTGAGTCGTGTTTCCTTAAATAGTTGTATGATTAAAAAAACTATTCCCACAATTAGCAAAACTAACACAAATATGGTAAAGATAAATGTAAATATAGGCGAATTGTTACTATACAAACTATTTAATTTTGAGTAAAAGTCGCCCATAAACAAGCCTTTTTCCTTTGCGAATGTCAAATACACACTCATAAAGTTGTTTGTAAAGTGCATTATCATACAAGGGAAAATACTATCACTAACAGAACCAACAAAGCCCATTATAATTCCAAGAATTGTAGCATAGAAAAATTGTTCTATGTTAAGGTGCATTAGTCCAAAGCAAAGTGCACTAATCAAAATTGCATACTTGTAGTTTGTTTCGTTGCCGACCTTTCGCATAACAAGTCCCCTATGCAAAAATTCTTCGCAAAATCCCGGCAAAACTGCCACAAATAATACCCCTAGCAAAAACTTTGGAAAAGTATCGTAGGTATAACCCGCACTACCGCTAGAATACGAATAGCCAAACATTGATAAAATTGAACTAAAAAAACTTGCAATAATTATATTTAGAAAAAACATTAGCAGTCCAATAGCAAAGCAAATTAAAATTGACTTGAAATTGATTTTTTTGAAACCGAAATCCTTAAAAACTTGCTTTGGTTTGCTTTTGAAAAGCCAGATAGAAAGCAAAAATGGAATGGTAAAAATCACTCCAATTTGAATAACAATAGTTGCAACATTGCTTCTTATCATTGCGTCTTGTATCCACGAAAATGCACCCAAACTGGACGCAATTCTTACGCAAACAAAAGTAAGCAGTGCGATAAAATAAATTAAATATGTTTTGAATATTGTTTTGTTCATATATGCTCTCTTAATTTACAAAAAATTGTGCCACTACCATAACAATCCATAAAAACGCACCGAATAGCAAACTCAAAATCAAAAATAAATCTGGCTTTTTTTGTGTGTTTGTTTGATTTATACTCTCACTTTTAGTGGTTAATGCGTTTTGTTCTACATCGCTTTGCTTTTCTTTGTTCAGTAATTTAGCATTACTATCACTTGAATTTTGAGAACTATTTTCATCTACAATGGTAATAACCTGATTTTTTTCAATTTCTTGACAATTTTTTGTTAGGCTATTTTGACTATTTTCCAAATTATTGTCTTGTTGTGGCACTATACTATCTATATTCGTTTTTTTAGCATTTTTTGACCAATTCTCAAAAGAAAAAGCCTTACATTCGCAATTTTTTGTGCATTTTTTTAATAGCACAAGCAACAAGTAAATAACGATTACGCTAACTATTGCAAGTAAAAATGGCAAAATGTGGTCAATTACTGTTGTATATGTTGTTGTGACTGGGGTTTCGGTTGTGCTTCCTTGTGCAATAAATGATAATAGTAAAATATAAAAGTTGTTGAAAAAGTGTAGTATCATCGAAGACAAAATAGAACCAGTAATTACAACCACACTGGAAAGTACCATTCCAAGAACAAATTGATAAATACTCTGCTCAATGCTCAAATGCATTATGCAAAACATTAGTCCACTAATGACTATCGCTGTCCACTCGCCCTTTTTTCGCAAGCCATTTAGAGCAATACCCCTAAACAAACTTTCTTCACAAAAAGCAGGCATTACCGCAACAACAAATACGCTTAACAAAAACATTCCAAAATTGGATAGTTTTAGAAAACTAAAACTTGTCGAAGTATAGCCTAATTGACTCAATACATAGCCCATATAGTCAACTAAACTGGAAAAACCATACATTGCCACCAAACCGATAGCAATTACAATAATAATCTGTAAAAAATTGAGATTAAATTTAACTCTGCACGCAGATTTTATATTAGTTTTTGTAATCTTATTATAGACCAAAAAACAGCCTAAAAATACCAACTGATTTATAGACAATGCCACATAGTAGTAAGTAGTATCATCTATTGCAGGAAAAAATCCTTTCAATAGCATTACTGCCACCGAGCCAATCAAAAGTGGTGCTACAAGCGACATTAAAAATGCTATCGAACTATCTTTTGAATTGTATTCTAACCTTGTGCCCATATTATCTCCTTGACAATGTTTTATCTTATTTGCAAAAAACAATTAGTTGATTAACAAATCATACCTATAAAATTATCTTTAATAATATATAATAATTTTAGTAATTATAACTTAATATCTTTATTATTGCAATAAAATTAAAATAAAAATCAGTGCTAATGCACTGACTTAAAAAACTATCTGTTTCTTTTTCTAGCTTCTTCGGACTTTAATTTTTTCTTAACGCTTGGTTTTTGATATGCTTCTTTTTTTCTTAAATCTCCGATGATGCCGTCTTTTTGACATTTACGCTTAAATCTTTTGATTGCGCTATCAACTGATTCGTTTTCGCCAACTCTTACTAAACTCAACTTACTCACCACCTTGTTTTATAATTTCAAGCACGATTATATCTAAAAAGCATTATTTTGTCAATGCTTTTGGGTCAATTTGCTTAAAAATTTGCACATTAAATTTTTAATGAAAAATAAAATTGTTTTATAACATATTTGTCGAGTTTTAATAGTAATTTTTGATAAACAATGCTTTTACTCTCTTTTAAGTTATTTAAGCCGAAAAACCTAATAAAAACTCTAATTACTTCGGTATAATGTTTGTAAAAAAATGTGCATTTTTGCTAAAAAATAACATTAGTTATAACTTTTTAACTACTTTTGCAAAATGGGGTTTTTGCTATGCCAAAAGATGTATAATGTGCTTGTAAAAATTATGTAAGGAGAAAAATTATGAGTAGAAATTCACAGGCAAAAGCCTTAATTAAAGAACTTGCAATGCAAGCAAAGGAAAGATTAAAAAATTCAAATTATTCGCAAATTGATGGAAGTTTTGGTTACAAAAAGCCATTTGATAGACGAAATTATAAAGTCCTATCAAAAATGGATTGCAAAAAGCCAGATATTACAATAAAAATTATTAACGATACCGTAGATGAAGAAAATTTTAACCGTAGAGTATACGCTCTTTTACAAGAAAACGAAGATATTTCTAACCCACTTAACAAATTGATTGATAAGGAAGCATTTGATTCTTTTAGTGAATTTGAACAGGAAAAGTACATTTTGGAACTTGCCGACAAATACACCAAAGCAAGAGAAAACTATCTGCAACAATCATCAGGTTGTTAAATTTTTTTGGTTAAAAATTTTTATTAGGATTATCTCTAAAAAATTTTCCAAATAACAATTGGTTTTTAATAAATTTATCAGCAAGCAAATTGTTTTTAACTACTAAAAAATAACAATTAAAACCACTCAACGCTAAATCAATTTTCAAAAGGTTTTATTCACCCCACCCGCAACAATAACCAACATTTTACACAAAAAAGACACTTAATACAAAGTGCCTTTTTTGTTAAAATATTTTTAGTAATTTTTTGTATATTCAAATGAATATAAAATTGATTTTTTACTCATTTATTTTTTTACCCAATTTTTATAAGTTACAATATTTCTTACTTATACTATCTTTTCCAAACTGTCTTTTAATAATTTGTAAAGCATAATCTTTAATGTGATTATTTCGTAATGAAGACGCACATAAATCTTGCAAAAATATTGGTTTAATATTGTTGTAAATTTTGCATATCAACAACAATTATATTCTTCATACAGTTTCCAGCCTTTTTTAATTTCGCTAAAAATAAAAAACCAAACTCAAAATTAGGGTTTGGTCTTTGTTTGGTGCGGATGAAGGGACTTGAACCCCCAAGGTTTCCCGCTAGATCCTAAGTCTAGTGCGTCTGCCAATTTCGCCACATCCGCATAAAATAAATGTTCCATTCCGCAAATACTAGGGAACGGAACACTTTGGTGACCCATCGGGGATTCGAACCCCGGACAACCGGATTAAAAGTCAGGTGCTCTACCAGCTGAGCTAATGAGTCATAGTTGACAACTATATTATTATATTGAAATAATTTACAGTTGTCAATGTTTTTTCAAAAAAATTTCAAATAGGTGTTATAGCAATTACGCTAATGGTTGGGGTGGCAAGATTTGAACTTACGCGTGAGGGAGTCAAAGTCCCTTGCCTTACCGCTTGGCTACACCCCATCAGGCCTATTTGAAATGGTGCGTTTGAAGAGATTCGAACTCCCGACCCTCGCCTTAGAAGGGCGATGCTCTATCCAACTGAGCTACAAACGCATAATATTGGAGCGGGTGATGGGAATCGGACCCACGCAGCCAGCTTGGAAGGCTGGAACTCTACCACTGAGCTACACCCGCAACGCAATTTAATATATCACAAAACAATCAATATGTCAACTATAAATTTTTGAATATTAAAAAAAATTTTGAAAAATATTATTATCAAAAAGCAAAAATATTATTTGCAAATATTAAAATGCAAAGCATATCAAATCAATGTTAAAAAAACGCTTGAAAAATCTATAATAATATGCTAAACTTTTGAAGTTTGATAAATATGCTCTCGTCGTCTAGTGGCCTAGGACGCTGGCCTCTCACGCCGGTAACACGGGTTCGAGTCCCGTCGAGAGTACCAAACAAAAACCATCAGTGCGATAGTGCAAATTGCAATTATTCATCGCTGATGGTTTTTTATGCTTTGAAATTTTTTACGATATACATTTTTTTTATCAATTACTTTTTTACTCTTAAAAAATTGCTTTTTTTATCTAATACAAAATATGCACAAATTATTGAAACCAAAACTATTGCTGAAATAATAACGGCACTTAAATTTGTTAAAACTCTTTCAATTAGATATTCAAGTGCTATTTTACGAAATATCAAAAAAATTATTGAAAGTTCTTTTCTAGCAACATAAATGGTTTTTTGCAACTAAAATCTGTGCCTAACTTTAAGCCAAAGCTTTTTATTAGGTTTTCTAAAATTTCAAATTTTTCTTCTTTTGATTTATTTTTTATTGTTTCAAACTCTTCTACTTCAATAAAATTTCCTAGTCCCTTTACACACTGAATATTAAGACAAACTTCGCCTTTTTTTAATTCATTATTTTCGTTTACATAGTCGCACCAATTTGTAAGTCCCAAATAACTAAAAATATTTTTTGCCTTTTGAATGTCATCAATGACCAATTTTTCTTTTACTTCATCAATGACATTGCCATTATCGTCCAATTGTTTATTTTTGTAGATAATATATTTTTTATCGAGATTTTTTCCAGTAATATTTCTAATAATTACCGAATTTTTTAACAATTCTTTGTACGATACTTTTTTTATTTCTTCCCTATCGAATGTCGTAAAGTATGTGTCGTGATTAAAATATTGTTCAATAAATTTATAGCCTAATTGTTCAAGGCATTGTTTGACTTTTTCAATATTATCATTTACTTGCACGCAAATTTCTGTCATAGTTTTTCTCCTATTACAATAAATTTTTTTATAAAAGTATAAATTATTATTTACTGATAAAATCTAATTTTTTCTATAATTTTACTAAAAAATCATACTTTTTGCAATTTTTTCATTAAAAAATATGGCTTTTTGCCATATTTTTTTTGATTTTTTAGTTTTGTGTAACTGTATTGTTTTGTGATGCAACTTTTCCTAAACCACCGCTTAATGTAACATTATTGAGTGAAACAGTTGCGTACGAAACTGCCGTTTGTCCTTCCTTGTAGGTTGAAACTTCTTCAACGCCGTAGCCATTTACACTACTAAAACTTCCGCCATTAACAGTTATGTTTAATGTTTTTTTGTAGCCTACTGCTGAATCAACAATCAATGCACTACCTGTTGGTTCTGCACCATTGCCGTTATATTTTGGAGCACTATATGTTCCAGTCGCTGTAACAGTACAATTATCTAAAACATAAGTACCACTCTTTGTATAAATTCCAGAGCCACCATTAAATGTGCAATTTGTAAAAGAATAGTTTGCATTAGATGCCAAATATACACCAAGATTTTCTTCTCCGCCTTCCATTACAACATTTTGGAAAGTGAATTTTGCTCCTTCACAAGAGCCATTTGTATAAAAGCCACCATAGTAACCATAAAGTTTTACATCTTGAACAGTAATGTCCAAATTATCTTTTCCATTTGCCATTAGTCCATAATAGCAACCATCTTTATCTGTTTTAGAGCCAATCGAGCCAGTTTTTTTACTGTCTTTAACTGTTGCTTTAATACCATATTCAAAGTAAACATTAGTTTTGTTTACCAATCCATAAGTACAAAGATTTAATTCTTCTTCGATATTATGTCCATTAAGGTCAAGCACAAAATCGTATGCTCTTAAAACACTCTTTACTGTGATATCACCATTGTATGCGCCATCTGTGTAACCTGCAATATTTTCATAAAGCACGATTTCGTTAGCCACTTCAAAAGCATTAAGTAGTTCTGCTCTTGTTCTTACAGCAAGAGAGTATGTACCACTATTATTGACAACTCCTTCGCCAGACAACTTACCTTGCACCATAAGTGTACCATTGTTTGTAATTGTTCCAGCATTTGTTAAAGTTACATCTTGTTTGATAGTTACTATAACATCGCTAGCAATTTCCAACTTTTCACCACTAGGAATTTCCATGTTAGATACAACTACAATATCTTTGTTGTTCGCATTTGCTAATGCACCTTTTAATTCTTCAAATGTTGTTACTTGAAGCTTTGCATTTCCACAAGCAACCAAGCAAAGTGATGACAACACTAATACAAGTATGCTTGCAAACGCAAGAAATTTCTTTTTCATTTTTCTACCTCCATTAACCTTATTATATTTATCATATTTCCCATTGTCAAAAAAAATCCATACTTTTTTTGCATTTTCTGTCTAAATATAATTTTTATTAGTTTTCGTAGTTTTATTTTTAGTATGCAAGTTAAAAACAAAAATCATAACTTTTTAGGTTATGCTTTTTATCAAAATTACATTTCAAAAGAATTAGGGAGTAAGTCTTTCACACAAAATTCTTTATATTCTGTTAATGACTTTGCACAGATAATTTTAGAATCTGGCATAAATTCTGCCATAACTTGCCTACACATTCCGCAAGGGTATGTAAAGTTTTTGTCATTTGATATTACCACCAGTTTTTCAAACTCCTTTTCACCATTAGATATAGCCGAAAAAATCGCACTCCTCTCGGCACAACAACCTACCGGAAAACTTGAATTTTCAACATTAGTTCCAACAAACACCTTACCACTTTTTGTTAGTAGAACTGCTCCCACTGGAAAATTTGAATAAGGAGAATATGAATTGTCTTTTGCTTTAATAGCCAGTTTAATTAAGTCTTCATTTGAAAAATTTTCACTTTTTTCCATATTTTTCTTTAATTTTTGCATATTTTTCTCCATTTTTTTTGATTTTTTATAAATTTACGCTTATATTTTATCATATAACAAAAAATTATCATAATCATAAAATCTCTCGTTTCAAAAATTTATGGCGATTTTAGAAATAATTAGGTATTGCATTCTTGCACTAAAATTAAAAAAATAGTATAATAAATATTAAGTATTTTTGTTAATACAAACTAATGACACAAATTTTTTATTTTGAATAATCACTTAAATTCAATATAAATACTATCAGGAGAAATTATGAAAAATACAGTTACTATTACCCCAGAAAAACAAAAAACATCGCCATTGCCAAGACTTTTAACATTGTTTACACTAATTGCGATAATAGTAGTTTTTATTACTGGTATTGGAATTTTAATAGGTATCAATGCAAACAGGAATATAAATAATATCGAAAGTGTAGAAGTAAATGTTAAGTCGGTGTTAAGCCAAGAAGACAATAATCAAATTTCTATCATTACAACCGAAAATACGGAATACATAATTTTCTCCGTAATTGGCGAACACTTAAACTTTTATGAAGTAAAGGTGCTAGAAAACAATTCCGTAAAACTATTTGTTCTAAAAAACAGCAATAATGTTTTTGGTGTTGAAAGTTCCGTTTATAATCTTGACACTCAAACTGCGTTAAAAATTGCAAGCGACGACATCAAAATAGGTATTGGTTTTCTAAGTGGCTTTGCTGTTTTGTTTATTCTTTTATTAGTATTACATATACTTAAAATCAAAAAAGTGCGTAAAACAACCGAAATTGATGTTTTGGAAAAATGTTTTAACATTCCATTTAACTCACCCGCCCGAAACAAATTTGTATTATTTGGAATGTTTCCACTACTTGCCGTGCTTGTTGGATTTATAATTGCAGTTTTAATCGAAGGCTCAAAAGATGATACAACGACAAAATTTAATATTTTGATTTGGACAACACTTGCGATATTTGTAGTATTTGCTGTATTCTGCATTGTTGGAACTATTCTTATTCAAAAAAAGACCCGAAAATTCTTTGATAAAATTTATTCTTTTAATCTCTACGAATACGAAGATGAAGTTGAAAATTCTTTTCTTGACTTACAAAATGACATTTTATTCAAGTTTGACGAAAACGGCTTTATTACCGACCACGAAAAAATGCGTGAAATTGAAAGTCAAATGTTCGAAGATATGGCACAAGAAGAAGCTGTGCAAAATCACGAAGTCGATAAAGAGATTTTCAAAAAAGCCCTTGCAAATCAGTTTGATGAAAGTATTTTGAAAGACCAAAATTTGCCCGACTTTATTCCGTACGCAGACCTAAAATTATACTTGCGAGTAGTATTTAGACCTGACGGAACGATTATGGCATACATCTTCTCCAATCTGCCACAAGAAAACCAATTTAACCTTAAAAAAGACATTATGATTGAACTATCGCCTGACTCCTATTACTATATCAAAAAATATCATATCAAGGTTGATGGACTAATAAAATTTATGAATAATCGCCCAAAGCTAATGAAAAAATATTGCAAAGGCAAACCAAATATTCAGGACTTAACTGACTCAAATGATAATTTATAATATAATGGCTAAAATGCTGTAAAATGCGACTTTTAGCCTTTTTTTTATTGATTTTTTGAGATTTTTTATTAAAATATGAGATTTTTTTGAGTTTTTTATGGGATTTTTTATTTTTCTATTTACTCAATTTACACAATATAGTTTACGAAAAATTAAAAAACAACAAAAAAGCCATACCAAATTGGGTATGACTAATTGGCGGAAGATACAGGATTTGAACCTGTGGTGGATTGCTCCACACCTGTTTTCGAGACAGGCACATTCGACCACTCTGACAATCTTCCGTGTCGCATTTGCAGTATTAAATTTTTGTAATGATAAACTCTTTATGGTGCTTGATTAAACGATATTTTGTTTAATGAAAATTAAAAGCGAACCAGTAGTTGCAAGCCAAAAAATAAATTTAATAATCAAAGATAATTCAAAAAACATACATTGCTTAAAATATCTTTTATGAAAACTTAATGGTTATTTTTTCTTACCTGCAAATTATAATACAATTTTAGCAAAGTTGCAAGTGTTTTTTTATAATCAAAAATTTGTTAAAAAATATATTGACACGCAAGCAAAAAATGTGTATAATGATAAAGTTTTGGTGGAATTGGCGCAGTTGGCAGCGCACAAGTTTGTGGCACTTGGGGTCAAGAGTTCGAGCCTCTTATTCCACCCCATTAGCACGGCATTATGCCGTGTTTTTTATTTCACTTTTTTTATCATAAAAAAACTTTATTACCTACTACAAGTTTGATAATAAAGTTTTTTTGATTTTAATTACAGCCAGATGGAACAATGGTTTTGTTTTTGTATTACTTTGAAAACTGCTATTTCACAGCAAAAAAATCTGGTTTATTTTTCAAATACTCATTAAATATTATAATGCTTCGTACTTTGGTTGAATTTGATTTTTCTTCAATTCCTTCAAAAACAGCGGAAAATTTTTTTC
Organism: uncultured Clostridia bacterium; assembly: GCA_934747255.1. Lineage (GTDB taxonomy): Bacteria > Bacillota > Clostridia > Christensenellales > UBA1242 > CAKVNM01. The sequence continues at coordinate 28,058 of CAKVGH010000001.1, forward strand.
CAAAGTTCTATCAACAAACTCGTGATTTGAGATAATTGTTGCCTTGCCGTCCTTGATTACGAGTTGATTAAAGTATTTTTCGTAATACCATTTGTGAGTGTCCATAGAACTCGCAATCTTCTTTAAGCCGTGTCTGTCCATAACTTTTTGAAGCGATGGAAAATATGTTACAACGATACTTCCGTCCGGCTTTCTTTCGTGGAACGCATAAAAATCGCCAGCCCCATAATAATTTATAAAAGTTTTAATTTGTTTGTTATTAAGCATAATAATATTTCTCCTTAACTTTATTTTATCACATAAGTTTTACCAATGCAATACCAACTTAAAAAATTGTGATGATGATTTTTGTAACGCTTGTTTTGTGTTTTCTAAATTTATTTCAAATATTTTTAATATGTTTTCCAAATTAAACTATCGCTATCTTTGCCAATTTTTTTATAAAAGCACAAAACATTTAATTAAAATTTCGAAAAACCTTTTAATTGCGTTTTTGCTAAAACTCGCTTTTTTTATAAAAAACTTAAATTTTATTGGTTTTTTCGCAATTTTTTTAACATTCTTTGATATTTTTTAATTTTTGTTATCAATTCTTCTTCAGTAATATTTTCCGATTCTGGTAAAATTTCTTGATTAATATTGTATGTTTGATTGATAAACGAAAAAGCATTTGAAACCATTTTAGCACTATTTATTTTGCTCTTAAAATCAAGATGCGAATATATATTTGCCGTAGTCGAAAAATTTGAATGTCCTAACCATTCTTGAATTTGCTTCATTGACACATTTTGTGCCACCATTATACTAGCGCAACTGTGTCTTAAATCATGAAATCGTATATGCTTCAAATTATACTTTTTTTGTATATCGTTAAATCCATGTGTCAACCTGCTTGGCGTAATTAAATTGCCCATATTGTCCACACACACATACTCATTGTCAAAATTGTTATACTCATTTCCAAGCATTTTTTTGTTCCGCTCTATCTCTTGTTGTTTTTCTCTTAATATTGCATCAACCTGCGTAGTCAAAGGCAGTTCTCTATTACTCGATTTTGTTTTGAGAGTGTTTGATTTGTACAAAACATATTTTCCATTTATTTTTACTTGAATCACTTTATGTTCTATTGCTATTTTTTTATTTTCAAAATCTATCGCACTCCACTTTAACCCTAAAACTTCACTTCTCCTTAAACCATAAATAGCCGAGAGCATTATCGGCAACTTTAATTCTTCATTTTTTATTAAGTTAAACAAATCTTTCATTTCATTTACATTATAGAACTGTCTTTTGATTAGGTTTTCCTTTGGCTTTTCAACTTTATTTATTGGGTTATAAACTAGCCAATCATTTTTAACTGCGTACTCAACACATTGATGCAATGTAACATGAATATGTCTTATCGTATTTTTACAAATACCTTCTTGCAATAAATATGAATAAAAACTTTCTATATCAATAGGCATAAGCGCTCCCAATGCAACACCTTTTTGTTTGAAGTAAGTAAAAATTTTTTTACCGTACTTTTGATAATTTTCAAAGGTCGATGGTTCTATTTTCATTTTCTTAATTCCCAACCAAATCATGTAATAATCTCCAAAATTTTCTCCCGCCATTTTGCTATAATTTTTGTTGGAATAATTAGAATTTAATATTAAAATTTCTTCCAATTTTTGTTTTAATATATGTTCTTCCGTACCTTCTTTTAGGTGCGTGCTTACCCACTTTTGTTTTTTTCTACCGTTTTCTAAAACTGTAAACACGGCATAGTATGTGCCATTCTTTTTTTGCAAACTACCTTTCATCACTACTCTCCATTTACTTTTTTTGATTATTAAAATACTCAAACACATCTTGTTTTGAAATAAACATTTTATTTCCACAAAACATTGTTTTGAATTTTTGCTTTTTAATAAAATAGTATGCTTGACTTTTCGTCAGCCCAAAAAGTTCTTGAATGTGCCATATTCTTAAAACATCTAAATTTTCAATTATTTCAAAATAATTCATTGATTTCACCTCCCCCTAAACAAAATTTTACTTCTTTTATAAAATTTTCTTTAGTGCTTAAAACAGTTTTTAATACTCAAAATGATTATTATAAACCTACTGAAATTCAACACAAATTTCAAATCAAAAAATTCAATGACTTTTTTAGAAAATTAGAAAAAAATTAGATAAAACACATAAAAAACTCACTATTTTCTGTATTTTTTAACATTTCACCAAAGTTTGACAGCAACAGGCGCTTGGTTCACAAGTTCAAAAGCAGGAACATCTCAAAATATTGATGGTACATTTGGTACAATCAGTATCAATTATGCTGATGGAGAAGCTGCAGCTTGGTCAGCTCTTGATGTAACTGGCGGAAATGAAAAAGTAATGCCTGGTTCAAGCATTCAACTTAATGGTGGTACAGTTACAAATTCTAGTAATGTTGCTTCTTACATTAAAGTAAGCATTGTAAATCTAGTTGTAAAAATTGATGATACTGAATTAACTGAAGCTCAAATCAAAGGTTTATTTGGTGTTACTGAAGTTCCTGCATTTGCAGTAACAGCTGGTGATGGCGTTGAAGCAACATCAAAAGACGGTATTTACAAAGCTAACGCTGGTAAAACTGTTACTTTGAATAATATTAACTTGACTATCGCTAAAGCAGTTAAAAATGGTACTGCTTTGTCTGCAGATGGTTTAACAGTTAAAGATGGTTCAGTAATTAACTTTACATTCCAAATCAAAGTAGCTGCAGTTCAAGCTGATTACATTACTCTTGACGAAGCAGAAACTGTACTTAATGGTTTATTTGCTTAATAGAACATTGTAAAAGAACGGTTTAATTCCGTTCTTTTTGTGTTTTTAATAAGGAAAAGGAGAAAGTATGTTTCAAAAATACAAAGACATAAACGGTGATTCAAATGTTGTTGGATACGAAATTTTAACTGACGGAATAATTATAGAGTTTGGTGGACATTGGCGTTATTATTATAATTATTCTAGTGCAGGAAAGACTAACATTGAAATTATGAAGCGATTAGCACAACAAGGTGATGGTCTAAACTCTTTTGTAAAAAGAACAAACCTACCTTATGTATGGAAAAAAAGAACGGGTTAATTCCGTTCTTTTTTTAACTTAATTATTGTATAATCAATTAAGCTGCTTTTTGAAGATTAAGTGCTGCTGCAGCGGCTGCTTCATCAGCAATGTTTTCAGCTTGGATTGCTTTAACAGAGTAAGCACCAATTGTGAAACTAGCAACTGTTTGAACTGTTGTTGAATATTCAAGGCTTGTGTTAACTTGATAGAAACCCTCTCCATCTTTTGCACCAATACCAGTACCAGTAACTGCTAAATCAATTACATCAAATTCAGCTTCAGTTGATCCATTTGTAAGTTTTCTCATTTGAACATATTTTCCGTCAGCATTTACAAGGAATACATAAGCGTCAACAGATGCAATGCTTTCATCGGCTCCTTTCAATGTTGCTGTAACTTTGAATGTTGTACCATCTGCCTTAATGTAGTCACCAGGCATAACTTCATCATTAGCTACAGTTGTTGTTTTGTCGCTACGATATGCTTGAATTGTACCAGCTGTTGCCTCCAAACTAATGTCGATCCATCTATCTCTTAATGTAAATGAACCATTATTGTTGCCCTTAGCATCGCCACTTGCTGTATACCAAGCGCCTGTTGCTGTCAAACTTTTATTTAACATTGTTTTAATAGATTTTTTTGCAAATTTGAAAGGCTTATATTTTATATATCTTATTACTAAAATAAACTCTTTTTATTGGCACTAATTCTTGTATATATAATACTAGTGTGTTAAAATTCGGGCAACTAGGAGTTATTTTATGGAAAATTTAAGTGACAAAAAAATTTTGAGAATGTTTGAAGATAATTCAAATGAAATTGAAAGATTGAGAGAACGAAATAAGACAAATTTGGCAAATATTCAAGAAGCGATTTCTGAATTACAAGGTTCAACAGTCGATCCCGAGCAGGTGGAGCAACTAGAACAAGATGTCGATTCATTGGAAGAAAGTGTCAACAAAATCAAACAACAAATTAGTATACTTCAAGGCGAAGTAGACCCAACTTATAGCGGTAAAACTTACAGTGATTATCCTGCAGGTACAATATTGCAAACTTACGATAAATTGGAAAGACAACTTGATATGAATAGTTCCACAGTGCTTACAAGTCCTAAAATTTATTTCTGTACCGAAGCGGGTTCAACTGGAAAAATTAGATTATACACAAAATTTAAGCAAACCGTCACAGCCACAAGTGTGTTAATGAAAGTATATCTTAATGGGACGAAGATTGCAGAAGAAACATTTGAAATCATAATGGCAAACAATGATGTGCATATTTTAAGAAATTATTTCGACCTAAATTTTAATGCAGACAGCAAAAGTAACTATTTTTACATAACACTAGAAAGTGAAGGAAGTGCAAATAGTAATAATATCAATCTTAATGCTTTAACTTTGGAGTTATTTGCCCCAAATGCCGACATTATCACTCGTCCTTGTCCATTTGATGCAGTCTATGCTAACGGTAAATATTACCTAACAAACTGCATTGATGGAACCGTAAAAACTGCCGTAATTGATGAAGAAAGTTTTACAAAGGTGGAAGATATTGCTTGGACAAGCACAAATATAGTTGCTGAAGAATGTAAAACCACTTTTTCGATGACGATTTTCAATGAAACCTACAAGCCACTTGACCCTTACTATGTGAAACATAAAAATGACAAATATTATTTTGGAACACTCGAAAATAATATTGAGTCGTGCGAAATGACTATGGTAATGAATGCGGACCCTGTTTTTTACTCAAACGCAAATCCACATTTTATTGTTGCGAGATTTAACAATACATATATGACTCGTGGATATTATAATTTAGCAAATAGCACAAATCAAATGGGGTTTGCTACAGGCGGTAATGTTGGTAAATTATATATAAGAGTTGGTGGGTTAAAATACAACAACATCAATTATACTACAAAAATGACGCTAGCAAGTGCTATTATTACCGCTGATGGCGAAGTTCAATTTAGACCAGCACACACAGGTAGTAACAACTTTATTAGTCTTGGCTATGGTAGTGATGTTAGTGTGATTTTAACTTCTTTTACCAACTCAAGCATTTTCTCTGTTGCGGTTTTTGTAAAAAGGTTTGATAAAATTATTAGATATGACATAAATGTACAGTATTCGACATACACCATAACAAAAACAACAGAAATCGGTTCTTACGAAAAAGTATTCTTTATGCCTAATAATGCTTATTTTGCCATAAAAAATAACCAACTATGTTACTACAAAATTCCACTAGAAGCCCGAGAGTAAATATATCAAAAACCCTAGCATAATTTTTGCTAGGTTTTTTTAATGATTTTCAATTTTTATAAACAACTTAATATTCCAAGTGAATTTAATTTTACATACTATCAAGCAATGTTTTTAATTCAGTAAAGGCTTGTGTTGCATTAATGTTGTAATATTGAATAACTGCCACCTTGTATGTATTGCCATTTGAACCGATTGTGATTAAACCATATTTAGCGCCAAGGGCAGTCAACTTTTTGCCTTGAGCAGAGTTTCCAATGCTACTAGAAGATGTTGACCCATCTAGGCTGTATGTAGTGCCGTCCACTTGAACTGTTACGACTTCGCCTTTGATAGTTAAAGCATTGGCAGAGCCTTGTTGAATCATTTGTGCTTGTTTGGTTGTTGTCACTTCCGACAATGCGCCGTTGGAAACTACATAGTATTTATTTGTAGAATCTAATTTAATCAAATACCAAACCTTGTCCGTATCGGCTGTGCCATCAGCATCATAAGTGATTTTAATAGAACTGCTTGTAACTTTGTCGCCCGGCATAATTATGCCCGTACCACCCTTTCGGTCAGTAATAGCTTTGCCATTGGCATCTACATGTTGATAGCCACCAACATCTATCGCAACTTTACCAAATGTTGCGAACCTAAATTCAGTGGAAGAACCAGGAGTCGATGCACTACTGCTCGAAGTAAACCAAGCACCAGTGGTGGTTAAAATAACACTCGCTAAAAACAACAATGCAACGCAAAGTATCAAAAAAGATTTATTTGCTTTTGACTTTGATGTTCTCATCTGCTCTCCTTTTTGGTTCAAGCCCAATTCCATTTGTAAATATTATATATAATATTTATTTGTTTGTAAAACAAAAATAGCCCTAAATTAAAATTTGTAAACCATTTTTTTAGTTAAATTTTACTAAATTTTTGAAACAAAAAACAGTACCATCATTTGAATACACTTGATTTTTTTTATAAAAATACAAAGTTGTCTAATATCACACGCATAGCATTTAATAATAGTTGTATATTTATAATATAAGTGAAACACTGTATCATTTTTCACAAACCTAGTTAATTAGATTTATTAAGGATTTTTTCTTAAAACTTTTATTCTGCTGATAGAACTTATTGTAAAAATGTTGAAATTTGCTATTTATTGAAAGTTAGTATCAATAAAAATTTTGGCACAGATTATTGAAATTCTCGGTTTTTTATGCTTAAAATGTTAAAAATTTTAGGAGAAAATTATGGAAGAAACAAAACTACAACGAATTTTAATGGAACTGCGAACCGACCTTGATATGCTACTTGAAAGGTATTACAGCGGAGCAACTAAGGAGATGCAAGAGAAATTGAGTAGTCTTTCCACATTGGTTACAGAACTTCAAACAAAAGTCGACACTCTTGATAGCGACAACACCACGAACAAAACCGATATAGAAAGCATTAAGGCAGATATAGTAAATATTAAGTCGCAGTGCGAAGAATTTACCACCAATATAACAAATCTTCAATCATCAGTAACGCAAAATACAAGCGATATTGCCGATTTAACAACTAGGGTAACCACCGCCGAAACCGACATTGACGACCTGCAAACACTCACTGCTTCGCACACCGAAACTCTTAATGACCATTGGGACAAAATGATGATTCTATTAGCAGAAGAAATAAGTATGACAACAAAAATGTCAAACGCCGAAGAACGAATTACTGCACTAGAAAATAGTTCCGCAACTGGCAATCCGGAAATCAGCAAAGCAGATATAACAGCCCTGCAAACACAGGTTGATGCACTTGAAACCGAAGTCGATAGCCTATCAACCAAGGTTACCACAAACACGACTAACATTGCCGATTTGACCAGCAAAGTTAATACTAATACAACTAATATTGCCACCAACACCGCCGACATTGCCACACTAAAAACAACCACCGAAAATATCACATCAACTGTGAGTGAACTGCAAACAACTGTTGCAACTAACACACAAAATATCAGCAATTTGCAATCAACGATTAGCACAAACACAACAAATATTCAAACCAACGCTGATAACATTAGTACATTGCAATCGCAGGTTAATACCAACACTGAAAATATCGCAACAACCACCGCAAACATTGCTACTAACACAGCAAATATAGCAACAAATACGACCAATATTGCAACTCTTATGGCTTTTAGAGACAGTTTACTTACACCAACAGACCCATTTTACAACCCAAAAACTTTTAGCGATTATCCAGCAGGTACAATTTTGCAAGGCTATGCAAAGTATAGTAGAAAATATCATTTAGTAATGAATACTCTAAAGACTCCAACTGTCTTATTTACTGCAGAACTGGGTTCAAGTGGTAAAATATTTTTTAGAATAAAATTTTCATCAACTATAACATTCAATGGCACTATTAACTTGTACCAAAATGGCAATTTAGTTTATCAAGAACAATACTCATTTAATAACACTAGTAAAGAATTCGATTTAGAAAGAACTGTCAACGGTTTAACATTACAACAATCGAATTTATTTTACTTGCAAATAAACTCAAATAATACTCTTCAATATACATTAACATTCTATGAGTTACAATTGCTTGCTCCCAATGCAGAAATTGTTAATTCAATTTCACCTTTTAATGTTGAGTACTTTGAAAACAAATATTACATTAGCGATTGTAGTAGTGGAATAGCAAAAATTGCCGAAATAAATGTTACTGATATGCATAATATGGATAATTTGAGTTGGACCAATACAGGAATTGAATGTTTAACATACAAAACAACATTTGATACTAAAAAATTTGCAGATACTTACGCGCCAAATAAAAGAATCGACTATTATCAAAAAGCAGATACAAAAATATACTTTGAGAATAAGTTAAATAATGAAATATCAAATACGCAAGAATTTTGTAACCTTGATTGGATTCCAGTCAATGAATCTACTACTTACTTTACAGCTATTTTTAAGAATAGTTTTGCACTGACAAATGCCACATATTACTCGATGTTTAATTATGTAAATTCTACAAATAAACCATATTATTTTACAACAGGGGCTCGTTATTTACAACCTTATAATGATTTCGTTTCAAGGAGATTTATTATATATACAAAAGAGACTGGAGAGAATTTCATAAAAAGACTAGATTCATACACTAATTTTTCTCTAAATATTGGCTTAGGAACAAATATTCATTTTTATTATAAATCATATAATGATGATATAATTTTATTTGATTGCTATATGAAATATTATGATAAAATAATTAAAAAAACAATCTCATTTACAAATACTAATGGGTTTTCTATAACTTCTTCTACGGAAATAGGTGCTTATGAAGAATATTTTGAAGGTGCAAACAATGATTACTTTGTTGTTAGAGCAGGCAAACTAGAATATCACAAAAAACAATAAAACAAAAAACAACTCATAAAGAGTTGTTTTTTTGTACATAATACTAATTACCTAATAATTAAGCAATTACAATTGCTTCAAGCAATGGCTTTGCAGCTTCAGCTGTCAAGTTGTTAGCTTGGATTGTCTTAACTTGGATACCTTGTCCTTGGAAGTTAAGAGAGAATGTACCAGTTACATCGCCATAATTTAGGCTTGTTTTAACTGTGTATACATCGCCTGCAATATCAAATTTATCAACAGCACCTGTTACAGCACGATTACCTTCTGTAGCAAGAACGATTGCATCGCCTGCATCAGAATATGTTACTTCTGACCAATTTGCGCCACCATCTACTGATACAATGTAGTAGAAAGCTACTTTAGAATTAGCTGTAATTGTTGCCTTTGCACCTTGTGTAAATGTTACTTTATCGCCAGGAAGTACAACATAAGCTCCTGCTTCATTTGTAGCGCAGTCTTCTGAACCTACACCTTTTGGACTTGTTGTTACTTTAACTGTGTTAGTTGCACCTGCATTTACTGTAAGTGTCATCCAATCACTCATAACAAAGTCAACTTTTCCACCTTGGCCATCTTGTTTAGATGAACTTGTGTACCAAGCACCTGTTGCTGTCAAAATCATGCTTAAGCAAAGCAAGATGCTTAAAAGAACGATAGCAACTGTTGATTTTCTCATTTTCTTTGAGTTTACCATTTTGTTTTTCTCCTTTTTTTATTTTATTTTATTTACAACCTTTCGTTATAAACATTCATAGTATAATAAACGGCAAAATTAAAGGCAAATATTTTTAACCACTTTTTCAAAATTTTTTTATTTTTTTTGTTTTTTTTGGTTTGTCGCAATTTGTCAAAGGTTTTTGGGCAAAAATGTTTTAACATTTTTTTGATATATAATGTTTTAATCTATATAATATATATTTATATATAATAATACAGCCTTTTGAAAGTTTTTTGGGCAAAATTTTGCAAGTATCAAAAAAGACAAGGCAAAAAATTTTATTTGTGGTAAAATGTCTTAAACAAATGAAAAAAATAATAAATTATAGACCGCTACTGGCTTTGTTTTTGGGATTGTGTATAGGTACAACTTGTGCCTGTGCTATTTTTAATATCAATTCTGCCAACTTTGTGGACTATTGTGTTATTATTGGTGTGCTTATTTTAACAACTTCCCTGCTCCTACTAATGAAAGGCGAAAAACATTTATCTTACTTAAAAATGGGAATAACGCTTTTACTATCAATAATACTTGGAGTATGCCTTGTGTTTGGGGTTGTTGGAAAAAAGATTAGCGACACGGAAAGAGTTTTTGACGAAGTGGGCAGAAACTCGGTTCATACCACAATTGAAGCGAGAGTTTGTTCCACCATACTCGATGGCGGGAAACTATCGGCAGTGCTGGGCAATGTAAAATTAAACGGAAAATCTTACGGCAAAATGAAAATTAAAATTTCGTTTGGCGACAGCAAAGTGACTGTTGGCGATAATTTATCTTTTGAAGCAGTAATTTTTAGCAATGAAGTTATAGCCGAAACAATCAACACAAAAATGATGTTTGACAATATTTACTACTATGGTTATGCCAGCGGAAGCGAGATTGTTTGCACAAAAAACAATGCAAACTTAATCGAAAGAGTCCGCATTAAAACCGACAACACCTTAAAAGAAAGTTGTGACGAAAACTACGGAATCTTAAAAGCCTTGCTACTAGGCGACAAAAGTGATATGGAGCAAGACACCTACGAAAACTATAAGTTGAGTGGACTGGCTCACATACTATCAATTTCGGGCTTACATATTGGCTTTATAGCAATGATGATATACTTTTTGCTAAAAAAACTCAAAGCCAACACCAAAGTGCAATTTTTTGTTACAGCAATACTTTTGCTACTATACTGTGCGTTATGCGGGTTTATTAGTTCGGTTGTAAGAGCCACGATTATGAGCATTTGCCTAATGCTAGCAAATGTAATTGGCGAACGAAACGACCATATTTCCAGTTTGAGTTTAGCGGGCATAATACTACTATTTATCAACCCTATTTATGTAATAGACATTGGTTTTCAACTATCATTTTTATCGGTGTTTGGCATACTTGTATTTGCTAGGTCGATAACAAAATTCTTTGTTAAAATTCACTTGCCAAACTTTATTGCAAGCAGTTTTGCAGTGACATTATCAGCAACAATTTTAACACTCCCAGTTTTAATCAAAACTTTTGGGTATATTTCGCCAATAAGCCTAATTGCCAATCTTGTAATACTACCATTATTCTCAATATTTTTTAGCATACTGTTTATAGCATTTTTAATTAACTTAATCATACCGATTGGCTTTATGTTTTCGTTTTTATCTACCATATTTAGTTGCATTAGCGCAGTGACAACTGTTTTAGCCAAAGCGGGCGTTATTAAAACGGACTTTTCGCCAGTACTATCAACATTCGCCTACTACACATTTTTACTACTTGCAAGCAGACTTAATATGTCAAACAAACTATTAAAACAATGTATGTGCATTATATGTGCGGTGGTTTGCGTTGCCTTTTCGGTTGACGAAATTATCAGGAGCAACTACAACTTTCACGAGTATTTTTCGGTAATCAAGACCGTTGAAAACTCGTGTATGATACAAGCACGCAGTGGCAATAACACGCTTGTTTACGCAAGCAACGATAATAGTTACGACTTTGAAAATTTGAGTTCGCATTTCAAAAACTTTTTGATTAGAAAAGTTCATACAATAATCGTTCCAAACTACACACCAGAACAAAACGAAGTGATAATAAAACTCATCGAAAAGTATAAAACTGATACTTTGTTTTTGCCTGCCAGCGAAAAAGAAAATAGTTCACTTTTATATTCAAAACTTGGCAAAGTGGTTAGAATACGATATGACGATTTTTACTATCTAGCAATCGACAAAGTTTACAGGTTAAAGGGCTTTAAGATTGACGGAAAAGTAAGGGCTTACTGGGTGGAATATTCCGATGGACCATATTACGAAGAACCATTGTTTGACTACGAGTTAATGCAAAAAGTAAAGGAAGCAAGAGTACTAGTTTTGTGTGACAAGTTAACTCTTAATCAAACCGACAAATTGATTGAATTACTTGGCTATATTAACTACTACGACCCTATTCGGTATGTGTTATCAAATGATTACAACGAATCACTGAAAAAACTAATTGCATTTGACAAAATTGGTATTACAGATGTTATAATAAAAAACACAAAAAAACTTTCGGTGGAGCAACAGGCGTATATCGACAGTCTTGATGGCGTAAAATTAAATAACAAATATTGGCTAGACTTTAATTATAGGAGAACAAAATTGATATGAAATTTGCAGAATTGAAAAAAAGTTTATTATCGGCGGTTATGCCTTGCTACTTTGTTAGCGGCGATGACCCATTTTTGCGAGAAAATTCTTGCTCACTAATTGAAAAACAAATTTTTGGTCAAATTATAAAAAACAACCTAAACAAGCAGGTGTTTACGAGTGACGAACTCGACCCAGTAAAGTTTATAGATACCCTAAACACCGTGCCGTTTTTTGCAGAAAAAAAGTTGGTTATCTTAAAAGTTTACGAGCCAAAAAAAGACACCACTTTGCTCAACTTATTAAAGGAATACATTAAACTTCCAAACGACCAAACTTGCCTTGTAATCGTGGATAATTCGTCAAGCGAAGCCGTGCAATCATTAAAGCCACTTTGTACATTTGTGGACTGTTCTAGGCTTGAAAACAAATTGTTAAAACAATGGATAACTCACAAACTTGCAACGGGCTATGCAAATCTCTCCCCTACTATAACCGCTGAAGCAATAGACACTTTAATTGACTACACCAACGGCTACTTATCAAAAATATCACTCGAACTTGACAAACTTGTTAGTTACTCTGGTGGCGAAATCGAAATTAGTCACATTGAGCAAATTGTTCCAAAAGATTTGGAATACTCAATTTTTGAACTTACAAACAGTTTGGCTAGTGGTGACATTAAAAAAGCCGAACTAATAAAAAACGATATTATGAACAATCGTAAAACGACAAACAACATTTTAAGCGTAGTTCAAAATTATTTTAGACGACTATTCTTTGCCATAACAAGCGCCAAATCTTCCACCGAAATTGCTTCTATTTTGGGCGTTAAAGAATTTGCTATTACAAAGTCGAAGGAAGTTGCTCGAAAGTTTGGAGCAAGAAAATTAAAAAGTATTGTAGAACTTTGTGCCGACCTTGACTACAAAACAAAAACTGGTGTTGTATCCATTGAAAACGCAAACAATTACTTACTACTATTTATATTTGATTGTATCAAATAAAATTGTTAAAAAACATTTTCAATCGTAAAAGTCATCTAACAAAAATGTAATAAAAACTTTTACTAAAAAGCAATACCAACTATTCAATAAAATTAAATAAAAAGTCACCATACACTATGGTGGCTTTTTACAAAAGATAGATGTCGGTTTATTTTTTTGAACTATCATTAACCGCAAAATTTTTTAAGAGATAAATGTCGGTTTATTTTAGTATTAAATGTAATTTGTTTGTTATTTAATAGATTATTTTATTAAACTCAATTTTTTACTACAATTAAATTTTTTTTATTATTTTTTTTGCTTTAACACAACATTTTGTATGTTTTTGATAAAATAAAATATTTTTGTCAAAATCTTTTTTTTATTTTTTATTTTTTCATTATTTTGCTAAATTTTTATAATTTTTTGTAATTTTTGTCGATATTTTGTGTTTTTTTAATGATTTTTATCACTTTTTTTATTTTTTTTGAAAAATTTATAATTTATGTCGAAAATTTTTATTGCGAAATTAACTTTTATTAAAGCCCTGCAAAACAAATTCTTAAACTCTTTCAAAAATTCTGGCAGCAATAACTGTGCAATCATCTTTTAGTTTTTTCGATGACAATTCTATCGCCTTTGCAAGAATTTCATCACTCATTGTTTGCGGATTAGTTGTATCTATCAAAGAAACAAACTTTTGCAGTTGTTCTATTCCACCAAACGAGTCAACAATGCCATCGCTACACATAATAATCATATCTTGTGAATTGATATTCTTTTTGATAATTGAGGGCTTAATTTCTTCCAAAATACCGAGTGGCAAAGCACCTGCTTGTAAAATCTCGGTTTCCCCACTATGTTTGATAAGTCCTTCGGGAGCACCCACTTTTACAAGGTCAGCGGTAGCACTATTAAGGTCCACCACGCACAAATCGAGTGCAGAATAGTTCTCTTCACTATTTATACTCAAAAAGCGATTGACAGAGTTTAGTATGATTTCATTATCAAAACCTGCTTTGTAAAAGTTTTCTATCAGGCTTATTGCAGTATCACTTGTGTTTTGTGCTTGCTCGCCACTGCCCATACCATCACAAAGAGCAAGCAAAACCTTATCTGGCGAAAGTTTTATAAATGAATAACTATCTCCGCTTACCGAGTTTTTATGTTTTGGACAACCGCTACTGCCGTATATTAAATCATATTTTGGTGCGGTAATATAGGTATTAACCACAAACGATGGCACTTGACTAGGCGTGGACGAAGAAAGGAGCATTTTTGTTTTGCATACTTTGGCGAGTACTTTCAAAATGTTATTTTCATTTGCATCATTTTCTCTCACAACCATTGTTACGCACGAAGTTTGAGTGTCTTTTTCGTATACCACCACTTCATTGGCTAAAATATTGCAGTAATTTAATTCATCAATGATTTGATTTTCCTTTGCCGTATCAAACTCGATAAGTTTTAGCGTATCAGTCGCCAAGATTTTAAGCAGTTGCGATACTCCTGCAAGTTGGTCAGCAATTAGTACTCTGCTGGTATCCATCGACACTACCATATTTGCGTATTGCTTGTAACTAACAATAAGTTGATTTATTGCTTGCAAAATTATATTTACTCTTGAACATCTTGTCGACAAAAACGCAGGCACATCTAAAATATTTGTGCGTCCCCTTTCAAAGCCAGCACTAATTATGTCGTCAAACACTTTGTTTGTTTCGTCTGCAAGCGACCTTAAACACTTGTATCTTTCTGGACAATCTGCACAGACCTTTTGCATTACTTCTTGTGCTAGCATTTTTTTTGCTTCTTCTAGTGGTAAAACACCCTTTACGGTATTTCTAAAAGTGTTATTCATTTCGTAAAATATATTTGAAATTTCAAACATTCGCTTTGACAATTCGTTTCGACTACGATTAACAACATCTCGTGACGCTTGATTTTTATTTTCTCCACCAATCAAAATTTTTAATATGGACAAAGTATCTTTTTTGATTAAAACAAATAGTCCTACGCCAATGAATGTGGAAAGAAAAGAAAATATCGAATACCCTGAATAGAGATTAAAATAAAGTCCCAAAACCAAATCTGCAAGCAATACCGCCACAGCGGAGTAGTAACAATGACTCGTTCTAAACGATAGTCCAGCGAGTCCTAAAAGAGCATAGCCTGCACACATAGTAAGGTTGTTTGAATAAAGTGCTTCGCCCAGTCCCAGCACGACAGAGATTATCATTGAACTAGCGCCATCATAAAGATAAATCGCAAGCATTATTATAAAGATAGAAAATATTTTTGACAGCGATATATTCCAAATTGTGATTGTAGAAAGTCCAAGATTTATGCTCATTAGAATCAAGCAAAGCGAAATTATTTCGTCAATAGTGAGTTTTAAGCCTATTCCCTTAACTAAAAAAGCCTTAAAGATTTTAATGCACGCAAGCATAAAAATTATTGCTACCATAATGCTTATCACAGCACTTAACAATGCTTCGTTAGAACCTAAACTATATAATATAAGCATTGTGTGACAGACGAATGCATAAATGCATAACAGCCAAATTTTTATTGGCGACTTAATCGCCTTGTGAATGTATGTAACAATTATCATAAACCCACTGCAAGACAGTGTGAGCCACAAGTTTGTTAATTCAAAACAAGATAAGTACCCTGTTAAAATGAACATTAAAGATAAAATAAATACATTTTGATTACACCAACACAGAGCTAAAAATAGTCCTATTGCAAACGGAAATATATTATTTTTAATCCCCGCTTTCCATAACACAAAAAACATTGCAAAGAATAACAAATATTTTATAGCACCTAGTGCATTTACTATTTTTTTTGACTTAAAGATTTCGGCTTTCATAACTTCTCCTACTCCAAAGAGTATAAAACGAATCATCTTCAACCGCTAGTGAAAATTTTTTGTAAAAACCTAAAATAAAGTCATTTTTTTGAAAAATATAGCAAAAAATGTTGATTTTTTATTGTTTTTTTAATTATTTTGCAATTTTTTATTCATTGATGACATTTTTCATTATCAAAAAAACTCACTCACAAAAGTCGGTTTTTAATTTGAAAACAGTTAAATATTCACGGTATTAAATAAAACAATCATAAATCGTACTTCCCTTTAATAAATTATTTTAGGAGTAAATTATGAACGAACAAGATACCATAAAAAAACAAGAGCCATCAAAAATTGTCATTACAAATCAATGCTTGACAAACATTAGTGGCGTAAACAAAGTTATCAGTGCAACAGAAAATCAAGTGAGTTTGGTTGTTGCCAACGAGAATATGATTATTGATGGCAAAGACCTTCATGTATTAAAACTTGATACAGAGTGCAAACTGCTTGACCTTGAAGGCAAAATTTCATCAATAAAATATACAAAACAAAAGGAAAAAAATTTTTTTAAGCGACTTTTTTCATAAACGATTATGCTTCACGAAACGCTTTTGCAAGGACAAGTCTTTTTATGTATGCTATACTTTGGATTATGGTGTGGCATACTTTTTGAATTGAAAAATATTATCGAAAAGACTTTTTTTAATAACAAAATTATCTGTGTAATTTTAGACACCTGCTTTGTGGCTATATCAAGTGTCATTTTTGTTTTGGGTAAAAATATTGTAAATTTTGGCGAGTTTAGGTTGTTTCTTCTACTCAGTTTTTGTTTTGGTGCTATTTTAGAACATTTTTCGATAGGCTTTTTAGTTGAAAAATTATTTAATTTGATATATACTAATGTTATAAAATTTTTCAAATTGTTAATATGCAAAATTAAGTCTAGGCTAGAAAAATCAAAACAATTAAGACAAAAAAAGAAAGAAGAAAAGTCAAAACAAAAAGCACAAAAGAATGCTCAAAAACAACAAGAAAAACAATTAAAAAAAGAGAAAACAAAGTCCACACGCAAAACAAAAAAACATTCAAAGAAAGAAAAAACAAAAAAGCCAAAAAGAAAGGAAAAATCAAATGAACACAAAACTTTGGAACATAATAAAATATATAGCCATTAGCATTATCGCAATAATGTTTATCATATTGACTGTTCAATTTGTTTCACTAGGCTCATTGAATAATAAAAACAACACCTTATCAAAGGAACTTGAAGATTTAAGCAATCAATATATTCAAAAGCAAGAAACAAAAAATAATCTTGAAAACAACTATTCACAGTTTGTTGAAGATGAATGTAAAGAAAAATACGATATGAAAAACGAAAAAGAAGAAGTACTTGTTGTTAAACAAGACTAAAATAAAATCAATCGTTTTCAATTATAAATTAAAAATTTGATGAAAATTTGATATAAAATTGAAAATATCAAACATAATTATCCATAAATAATAAAAAATAATGCCAGTTGTGGCATTTTTTTTATTAAATAGTGATTATGAGAAAAACTTTTTGAACAATAATTTTTTATAATAAAAAAAGCAAAAATTTGAGAACAAAAAAATTGAATCATTAAAAATTCGGCTTAAAATTTCGTCATTACTATAATTATAGAAAAAAGTCAAATTTTTTTAACAATTTTTTGAAAATAGTTGCCATTTAATTTGCTTTTTGTTAAACTAAATTTAAGAGAATAATTTTGGAGCATATACATTATGGTTGAGAACATTTATTATCAAAATGCCAAAGATAAAATAGTAGAATTTATAGGTCACGAGTGGCCTAATTTTCCACAAGGTTTACTCAATCAATACCTAAATTTCTTTACAAAAATCAGCAATTACGAAGAAGAAGGAATGGCTATTCACCCAAATATCTTAATTACTAATGATATTGACACTCTTGACAGAGCAATCACTGCTTCCTATGCACTCGAACTATTTGTTGACGATAGCGAAGCAATGTTTATTTCCAGAATG
This sequence comes from uncultured Clostridia bacterium, assembly GCA_934747255.1. Taxonomy (GTDB): domain Bacteria; phylum Bacillota; class Clostridia; order Christensenellales; family UBA1242; genus CAKVNM01. The sequence goes on from CAKVGH010000001.1 coordinate 46,042, forward strand.
AAAGCACTTGCACCTTTCTGCATTCACGACTGGAGCATTTATGTTAGCGTTGAGCAAGACAAATACAAATATGGTATTTACAAATGTATAAATTCTATTAAAGACAAAGATTTTAACACCGTTTTGTTTGAAAAAAGGTCGTTAAAGGACAAAACTGACAAACTATTTGCATTTTTAACAAACTCACCTATGACAAATATTATTTTTGTTAAAGGACTAAAAGAAGACGAATTAAGAATCAGTTTTGGTTTAACTTCAAAAAAGATTTTAGATTACAAAGAAGAAATCAAAGAGTTTGTTGACGCAAGTTTCTCTAAACTACGAACAACAAAAAAGAAACTTGGCGAGATTAAAACTCTCTACTCCAACCTATTTGAAAATGTATTCAAAAATGTCCACGGCACTATTTGTGTTGTAATCGATAAGGACTACAAAGATGATGGCTATTTGAGTGATGGCGTTTGGCTTAACGAACCTATTTGCTTTAACAAACTATTTTCACAATCAAGAAGTGCTAGTGAATCTAAACTAATTGGAATAACAAATTTATTTTTGGATATGCTCAACTATGATGGTATTACGGTTGTAGACAACCTAGGTAGAATTAGAGCATACAATGTTTTTGTTAAAACTGATTTATCTAATACAATTAACATTTATGGCGGTGCTAGAAAGAGAGCAGTCTTCTCTATCGTAAATTCTCGTAAGAAAAAAATTATAGGCGTTTACTTTAAGAGTCAAGAAGGTGAAGTATTCTATCAAAGAGTAAGAAAGTAAAAATGATAAAAACTATAAAAGTTTTAGTGAGATTTACCCAAAATCATAACACTAAAACTTTTTTTATTGCCTATTTAGCCCAGCAATTTCAAAGCAATAAAGTTTTGAAATCTTTTATAGAATAAGTTTTTAGGCAAAATACCTATAATATACAAAAAGTTTAATGACCAAAAAGATTAAGTTTTAATGCTGACCAATATCAAGTTTTAATAATACAATAATTATTATTTACAAAATCAACAAAATTTGTTTACAAAGTAGGAAAAAACTATTGACAAACACACATAAAACCATTATAATTTTTCAGTAAATAAAATATCTATGCCAAAGACCGCAAGTGTCGTGAGACTTAAATATCTTGCCGAGGTAAGTATAACGAGAACTTTTATGATGTTCCTTGTGCTTTTGGCATAAGGAATTTTGTTTTATAACACATTATAAAAGGAGGAAATATCGTGAACGAAAATTTGAAGCAAAAACAAGAAGTCGTTGCTGAAATTAAAGACAAGTTTTCAAGAGCAAAAAGTTTAGTATTCGTTAATTACAGCGGTACTACTGTTGACCAAGTTACACAACTTAGAACAAACATTAGAAAAGCAAATGCAGAATACAAAGTTTACAAAAACAAACTTATGCTTAGAGCATTAAACGAACTTGGAATTAGTGGCACAGATAGTTACTTTGAAGGAACAACAGCTGTTGCTATCAGTTACGATGACGAAGTTTCACCAGCAAATGTTATTTGCAATGCTGGAAAAGACAACAAAAACCTTACAGTAAAATTTGGTATCGTAAACGGAAGCGTTGTAGATGCTGACTATGTTAAAATGTTATCAAACATTCCAGCAAGAGAAGTTTTACTTGGTATGTTGGTTGGTATGTTGCAAGCACCTATTAGAAACTTGGCTTGCACAATCAAGGCTATTGCCGAAAAGGAATAGTCTATTAGGGTAACCTAAAATTAAAAATTAAGGAGAAATTAAAAATGGCAGATTTAAGCAAATTTGTAGAAGAAGTTAAAGGTCTTACAGTTGTTGAACTTAACGACCTTGTTAAAAAATTAGAAGAAGAATTTGGTGTTAGCGCAGCAGCAATGGCAGTAGCAGCACCAGCAGCAGGCGCAGCAGCACCAGCAGCAGAAGAAAAATCAGAATTCAATGTTGTTGCAACAGCATTTGATGCAACACAAAAAATCGCTGCAATCAAGGTTATTAGAGAAGTTACAGGTCTTGGCCTTGGCGAAGCAAAAGCATTGGTTGAATCAATTCCAAGCGTAATCAAGGAAAATGTTCCAACAGACCAAGCAAAAGCTCTTGCTGAACAACTTAAAGCAGCAGGTCTTACTGTTGAACTTAAATAGTAATTTATTTATAATGTGTTAAAAAATCACCTTTCAAGGTGATTTTTTTTGCATTTTTTAAGATATTTTTGCTATCATAATTCCACTATTCGTTATCTTTGCAACATTGCCATCATTTTACTCTTTTTTGCAAACAATTTTAATCATATCTTTAATATTAAAATTTTTTATATTTGTTAAATTGGCACAATAAAAAAACTGGCATTGTAGAAAATTGCTTTTTTCTACTCCGCATAGTTATTTTTATTAAAAATCTGTTTTCAAGTCGTTATAGAATATCGCCTTGCTAACGCCGATATAAAGTAATGCCCAAAGCGCACCGATTACAGTCAAGCAAAGCAAATACCAACCGATATTGCTTAATCTTAATTTAGCGAGCCTACTTTTGTTTCCCTTAACCAATCTCTTGCTTTGTTTTAATGCTTCCCCCGCTTTTATTTTATCGCCGTTATATAGTGAAAACGAAGTCATTGAATAAGACAATTCAAACATAAAGAATGGAAACACTGCCAACACCAAGCCGAATATAAAGATAAAAAACTTCATAAACATAATCTTAAAAATTCTAAAACTTTTTTTGCCAAATCCCGCAAACAAGTCCTTGGTACTTGCGGATAATTTGCTTGATAAATTCAAGCAAAATGTTTGATAACCATAATATAGCAAGCACAAAAGGTAAAGCCCAACCAAGCATAGCGGAGCAATTATGTACCACTTTGGATTGAGTACACTTGGCACAACCACGCCAGCAATCACTGCCAAACTCAAAAATAAGTAGAGCATCATATTTTTTGCACTATACCACCAAGAGCCAGCCAAGTTATCTTTTGTCATTTGTTTTATTTCATCATTTTGTTTATAGAAAAAACCTTTTTTCATCTCTACCACCTATTTAGAAAATTTATTTTTATAATTTTCCTTACATTCTTTTATAATTTGCATTGCTTGATATTTATCTCTAATTTCGCCAACTTGAGTAATTTTATTTGGTTCTAAATCTTTATAAACCTTCAAAAAGTGGAGCAATTCTTCCATCATATACTTTGGCAAATCTTCTAATTTTTCGTAGCAGTTATAAAGTGGGTCATCAAATGGAATAGCGATAATTTTTTCGTCATCTAGTCCACAATCGTTCATAGTAACAACACCGATAGGATAACATTTAACAAGCGTTAGTGGGTCAAGACTCTCCGAACACAAAATCAAAACATCAAGTGGGTCGCCATCGCCAGACAATGTTTTTGGAATAAACCCATAATTTGCTGGGTAATGCGTGCTTGTACTCAACAATCTGTCAAGAATAATCAAGCCAGTTTCCTTGTCGAGTTCGTATTTCTTTTTTGTTCCCTTGGCAATTTCCACAACAGTAATAAATTCCGTTTCGGTTATTCTTTTTTCGTCAATATCGTGCCAAATATTCATAAAAATCTCCTTTGAGTTATTTTAAGCAAGTTTCATCTAAATATGTTGCTTGCATATCTGCAATATGTAGTAAAAGTGCGATAGGGTAAGAGTAAAAAACATCACTCAACGCATAACTTCCGCCCTTTACCCTATAATCAAAACCGCCCATGTGCCAGTTTATTGACATTGCTTCAAGACGAGTTAATCTTAAAAATCCACTTAAAATATAAACACTTTTTTCGCCGTGGCCGTAAGGTAATTGGTCATTTGTTACAAACACATCTTTTTCCACCCAGTCAAAATAGCCTTTGCTATCTTTTCGTGAGCCACCATCGTAGTATTCTTTAACATTCTTTGTTTCCTTTTCAAAAGTATCGACTTTACAGATGTCGTGAAACAAAGCCATAAGTGCAATACTTTCCGCCGAGCAATATTCGTCTAAACTGTCGCCATACTCATCTTTTAGTAATCTTAAAAATCTCTTGTAAACATTCAAAGAATGGTCGCATAGTCCACCTTCATAATTGCTATGAAATTTTGTGCTTGCTGGTGCTGTGAAAAAATCAGTTGTAACAAGCCAGTCGATTAGTTTGTCAACGCCTTCGCGCTTAATATTGTTTTTTACTATTTCCAAAAATTCCTGTTTTTTATCCATTATCAAATCTACCTTATATTTAATAATTATATCAATTTATCTAATATAAATCAAACAAATATTATATTTGAATTTTAATGTAAGCATTTTATTTAAGGCCTGTTTTATTGAGTTATCAACATTTCAAAAAAATATTTTCAAATTAAAAAACATTTATTTTAGTTATTTAATCATCTAAAATGAGTCATTATAAATAATTAGTTTTTTTGAAAAAATTAAAAAAATTTGTCGAATTTTCTAAAAATTATGCTATTTTGAGTGTTTTTTATAAATAATTTTATTGAAAAATTAAAAAAAAGATTTTATAATTAAAGTATGATTAACGCATTAAAAACATTGGAAAAACAAAATTTAATTTCAAAAGGCGAAAAAATTGGAGTTGCAGTTAGTGGTGGCATTGATAGTATGTGTCTGCTCCATTTTTTGAACGAGCAAAAAAGTCAACTTGGCTTTGACTTATCTGTTATAAATATTGACCACAACATTAGAGAAAACAGCAAAAATGACAGTGAGTTTGTAAAAAGTTACTGCAAACAAAGTGGTATTACCTTTCACTCCTTCAAAGTTGATGTTCCAGAATTTGTAAAGCAAAACAAAGTCACTGTGGAAGAAGGTGCAAGAATTTGCAGATATAAGGTATTTGAAAATTTACTCAACAAAGGCATTGTGGACAAAATTGCTATTGCTCATCACAGGCAAGACCAAGTGGAAACAATACTGCTAAATATTTTTAGGGGAACGGGACTTAAAGGCGCAAGCGGAATGGATTATCAATCAAACAGGTTTATTAGACCATTGCTTGATACATCAAAAGCAGAAATTATCACTTATGCCCAAGAACATAACATTGCATTTGTGGAAGATGAAACAAATGCCGATACCGACTACTCTCGAAACTTTATTAGACAGGAAATTTTACCAAAAATCAAAGAACATTGGCACAATGTAGAAGATAATATTATTTCATTTTCAAAAATTTGCAAGCAAGATGACGAATACATAAATTCAATTATCAATTTTGACAACATTATTGTAGAAAAAAACTTGGTAAAAATTCCATTGAACTGTTTTATTTACAAGCCAACCATTACCACTCGAATTATTAGATATGCTCTAACCCACCTTAATGCTCTAAAAGATTTTGAACAAAAGCATTTTGCAATAATTACTAACCTTGCTCAAAAAAGTGAAAATGGCACAAAGATAAATTTACCAAACAAACTTATCGCAACAAAGGAATATGACTACCTAACTTTAATGCTCAAAAAACCAAAGCAAGAATATCAAAAAGCGCCTTTCGTTTTAGGTAAAAATAGAATTTTTGGAACTAACATTGAAATTAAAAAAGTTAGAGTAAAAAACTCTGGACTTGACGAAATGAAAAAATATTTATTAGAGCCTAAAACACTTGTTTTTGACTATGACAAACTACCAAAAGATGTTTGCTGGCGAGTAAAACAAAATGGCGATATGTTCCAAAAATTTAGCGGTGGTACAAAAAAATTAAAAGACTATTTTATTGATAAAAAAGTGCCAAGTAGGTTGCGAAATGAATTACCTTTACTTGCTAGTCAAAACAATATTTTACTAATAACAGGGCTGGAAATTAGCGACCAAATCAAAGTGGATTTAGACACAAAAACTCTTTGTATTATCAAAAATAATTAAAAAAAATCAATTTTTTTGACAAAAAACAATAAAAAACTCACTTTTTTGTGAGTTTTTTTATTATTTTTATCCAAAATGAATAACTTTATAAATTGATTTGAAATTTGAAAAATTTTATTATTTATTTATTTTTAAGTTAAATCAACCAATAGAAAATTGGTAAAATATTCTATCAAACTTAATTTACTCGCCCAAAGTTTTTTCGTTTTCTTCTTCGTGGCTGTTATCTTTTTCTAGCGAATTTTCTTTTTCCAAATTAGATAATTTTTCTTCTTCGTCCAAGGATAAGTTCTCCAATTTCTCTTCTTCTGTTCCAGTTGCACCCGCAGTGGTCATATCGTTAGAGTCGCTATTGGTTTCCTCATCGCTTGCCTTACCATCATTTTGCTTTTTATCAAGTACCCAAACAAGAACACAACCAATAATGGCTAAAACAGTATTCATTATAATACCAAAACCGATATAGATGCTGTACTTAATACAGAATATTATAACAAACAAAAGTGTAACCAAACTTAATATTGTAATTGCCATAATAAGAGTTTTTACTAACTTTTTGTAAGTCCAATCTTTATATGACTTTTTAATTTCCACCACGCCATATTCTTTCAAAAAGCCCAAAAACGAAATGTTTATTAGTAGCAATAATCCAATTATGTAAAAGAACTGAAAGAATGCTATTACAAATCCCAAAAATCCTGTTTGATATACATCAAGCAATTCTATTCCAGTTGCTGATGCACAATAAGTAAGATTTAACAAAACTAAAAACAAAAATGAAAACCCAAAAGCAATGAGTGGAAATGCTAGTTTTGAAATATTTTTCTTTTTCATACTTTTTCTCCTTTATATTATATATTACAATTATTATACAATATTTATTTTACATTATAAAAATAAAAAATATTCAAATATGATTTTTGTAAAATAAAATTTGTTAAAAAATGTATTTTTTGCGTTTTGCAAGTGTTTTCTAGCCAAATTAAAAGTCATTGAGAATGAGTATTTTTTACAAAAAAAATTTGACAAAAATATGCCTTTTTTTAATTTGACAAAGTGCTTTTCAAAGTGATAACTTGTATGTAATTTTATTGTTTAAGGAGAAGCGCTTATGGTTAAAGTAATCAAAAAAAGTGGAATACTGGAAGATTTTGATAGGAAAAAAATTATTAGCGCTATCGAAAAATCTGCAACGAGAGTTATGGTTAACTTAACACCAGACGAAGAAAACAAAGTTTGCGAATTTGTAGAACAACAAATTGCTCATCTAGAGAGCGTACCCGTGCTAAATGTACATAATCTTGTTGAAACTGCTCTTGACAACATTAACAAGGCCGTGGCTAGAAGTTATCGTGAATACAGAGATAACAAGGCTTCGTTTGCAAGAATGCTAGACAGAGTTTACAACAAAAAACTAGGGCTAAACTTTATCGGGGACAGAAGTAATGCAAATGCTGATAGTGCCATTATCACAACTCAAAGAGCAATAGTTTACAACGAACTCAATAGCGAATTATACAAAAAATTCTTTCTAACTAGCGATGAAGAAAAGGCTATGAGTGAAGGCTACATTTATATTCACGATAGAGGTAGCAGACTGGACTCTTTCAACTGCTGTCTTGCCGATGTTAAAGAAATCTTAACTGGTGGTTTTGAAATGGGAAATTTGCACTATAATGAGCCTAAAACCCTTGATGTTGCGTTTGACTTAATCGGCGATATTGTAATGAATATGGCTTCGTGTCAGTATGGCGGTTATACTATTAGCGAAATCGACAAACTTCTCGCCCCTTATGCTCAAAAAAGTTTTGAAAAGTACAAGAAAGAATATATAAATATTTTAGATGAGTCTTGCGAAAAATTTGACGAAATACAGGCAACAAAGAATGCCGAAGTATACGCAAACAAAAAAGTGGAAAGAGATTTTGAACAAGGCTGGCAAGGGTTAGAAATGAAACTCAACTCTGTTGGTTCTAGCCGTGGCGATTACCCATTCACTGCTGTTTCGTTTGGACTTGGAAAAAGCAAGTTTGAAACAATGTGCTCATCGGTAGCAATGAGAGTTAGAAAAAACGGACAAGGAAAAGACGGCTTCAAACACCCAGTATTATTCCCTAAACTCAGTTTTTTGTATGACGAAAACATACACGGAAAAGGCAAGGACTATGAATGGCTATTTTTAGAAGCCATTGACTGTTCTAGCAAATCAATGTACCCTGATTACATAAGTTGTACTGGCGATGGCTATTGCGGAGATATTTACCGAAAATACGGCAAAACAATCTCTCGTATGGGTTGCAGAGCAACACTTGCTCCTTGGTACGAAAGAGGCGGTTTTGAGCCTGCCGATGAAAACGACTACCCAGTATTTGAAGGCAGAATGAATATGGGGGCTATATCTATTCACTTTCCAATGATACTTCAAAAAGCAAAACTAATCTACGAAAAAGAGCCAGAAAAATATACTGATATTGACGAAGTATTCTTTAAGGAACTCGACTACTACTTGGCACTCATTAGAAAAATTCATAACCGAACCTTTGAATATTTTAGTCACAAAAAGGCTGGTACTAACCCACTCGCCTTCTGTCAAGGTGGAATTTACAAAGGACACTTTAATCCAGATGATGAGATAGGTCGAGAATTTTTAAGACCAATGACTGCTTCGTTTGGAATTACCGCTCTTAATGAAACACAATTTTTATACAACGGAAAATCACTTGTTCAAGACCAAGGTTTTGCTATCAAAATTTTGGACTACCTTGACAAATACAAAAAACAAGCAACCAAAGAAGATAAAATTTTGTATGCTCTATACGGAACGCCAGCCGAATCACTTTGCGGACTTCAAGTAGAGCAATTTAGAAAAATGTATGGCGAAGTTAAAGGCATAACCGACAAACCTTACACTTCAAACAGTTTTCACTGTGCCGTATACGAAAACATCACTCCAATTCAAAAACAAGACATTGAATACAAAATGTATCATTACTGCACAGGTGGAGCAATACAATATTGTAGATACCCACTAGGATACAACATAGAAGCAATGATTACAATGGTTCGTAGAGCAATGAAAATGGGCTTTTACGAAGGCGTTAATTTACAACTTGATTACTGCGAAGAATGTGGCAATCAGTTTATAGACAGCGACACCTGTCCAAAGTGTCATTCTGGTAAAATTACTAGAATAGAAAGAATGAATGGCTATTTAGGTTATTCAAGAGTAAACGGCAGAAGTATGTACGCTGACCACAAACTTGCCGAATTCAAAGATAGAGTTAGTATGTAGGAGATTATTATGGATAATAAAGAAAAGATTTTAGCAGACGGTTTAACTGAAGATGAAATGGCAGAAATTATAGAACTATTTATCGAAGAAGAACAAGTTGAAGAAAATTTGTTGGAAGAATAATAGCACTTAAAAAGTATTGATTTTAACAAAAATATGAAAAAACTAATAAAAATTGCAAAAATATTGAAAATTTTTCGTTATTTTTGCATTTTTTCTATAAAAAAAGAAAAAAGGAGTAAATATGAATTATCATAACATACTTCACGATAACCTAATAAACGGCGATGGAATAAGAGTTGTGTTATTTGTAAGTGGCTGTTCCTTACATTGCAAGAATTGTCAAAATCCACAAACTTGGGACAGATTTGGTGGAATAGAATTTGACAAAAATGCTAGGCAAGAAATTTTTGACGAACTAAAAAAAGACTATGTTAGCGGACTCACGTTGACTGGCGGTCACCCACTAGAACACTACAATTTGAGTGAGTTAACAAACTTGTGCAAAGAGATTAAGAAAACATACAAAGACAAAACTATTTGGCTCTACACGGGCTATGTGTATGAACAAGTTTTGAAGGACTACAAGCAAGGCAAATATCCAATTTTGGACTATGTTGATGTTTTAATTGATGGACCTTATATCGAAGCACAGCGAGATATTTCTCTAAAATGGCGTGGTTCAAAAAATCAAAGAGTTATTGACCTAAAAAAATCTCTGCATAGTGAAAACATCGTTCTATGGTGCGATTAGTTTATATTTTATATATAATTAAAATAATATGACACTATTGAATTTAATAACAAAAAAATCGTTGCAATTTCACAACGATTTTTTAATATCTTTTACACCTAAAATATGTTTTATTATATTAAAACAAACTCATTGATGTTTCCATAAAGTCAAAAGGTATTTTTTTACATAATAATGTTATCTTTAATAATTTTCAAAACTTGATTATGAACTTTTTTGTTGCTAATCAAAGCACCTTTAATAGATTTGTCATATCGTTGGTCATTACCAAACAAATCAGTAACTTTACCACCCGCTTCTTCAACAATAACTTTTACCGCTGCAATATCACAATGCTTATGAGTCGTACCTACAAATATAGCCATAGTATAATCTCCTGTTGCCACGCAACAACTTACTCTTGCAATACTGCCTATGTCGTTTACACGAGTAACTTTTCGTAACTCCTTAAACACATCAATCACATCTATTTTTTCTTTTGTCCACATATCACAGTGACACACTGCTCTAATGTCGTCTAAATCATAGTCATTTACATTGATTTTTTCATCGTTAATAAAAGCACCGTGACCTTTTATTGCAGAATACATATTGTTCATAAATGGGTCATAAACCACACCAACAACAGAAACACCATCAATAACTAACGCAAGAGAAAACACAGCAACTGGAATATGTCTAGCATACATCGCAGTACCATCAACTGGGTCACACACCCATTTGTATTTACTTTCACCAAATTGCTCTTCTTCTCCATCGACTGCGTGATTTGGATACTGCTCTTTAACTCTTTTTATCAAATATGAGTTAATTTCTAGGTCGGCTAGCGTTACTATTGTTTTATCGCCTTTATATTTACCGCCATTATCTAAAACAAAATATTTTTTCATTATTTCGCCAGCATCTCTTGCTAGGCTTTTAGCAAATGTTAAATATTCCAAGTAATTTTCCATAATATTCTCCTTTGTTAGTTCCAAATTATGTCAAATCAAGTCAAGTTTTAGCACTAATTTTTACCACAGCAGTTTTTGTATTTTTTACCGCTACCGCAAGGGCAAGGGTCATTTCTACCAATTTGTTTTGTTGTTCTTCTAACGGTTTGAGAGCCTTTTTCAACAGGAGTTGCATTGGCTTTAATATTTTTCTTTTGTTCTTGCATTGGTCTTTGAACAACCTTTTCGATATGAGCATTCAAAATCATTTTTGCTGTATTTGTACGAATATTTGAAATCATATTTTCAAACATATCGTAACCTTCTTGTTTGTAGGCTGAAACTGGGTCTGTACGAGTTAAAATTTCTCGTTTTAACATTGTCATTGTGTCGATATGTTCTACCCACGCATTGTCAACCTTGTTAAGAAGTACCCATCTTTCTAGACGCTTAAAGCCGTCATCAAGTTGCATAATTTCGTTTACTTCTTTTTCCTTGTCGTCAAGGCGTTTTAGAGTTGCTTCGTAAGTCATATCAACAATATCACTTACTTCTTTTCCTTCGACATTTTGTTCATTGAATAGGTTAGTATCTTTTGGCAAAATGTATTCTTCTAGTCGCTTATTTAGGTTATCTAAATCCCATTCATAGTAGCCTTTATCTTCACTAATATTTTCTCTAACCGTTGTTTCGATTAGTTCGTGAACCATATCCAAAATTTCATCGTGGAAATCATCGCCTTCAAGCAACTTATCTCTTTGACCATAGATAACATTTCTTTGTTCGCTCAATACATCATCAAATTGAAGCAATGACCTACGAACAGCAAAGTTATTACTTTCCACTCTCTTTTGAGCATTTTCGATTTGTCTAGAAATAAATTTCATTTGGAAAAGTGGTTCATCTTCACTCATCTTAAACATATCAGCAATTCGTTTTAGTCTGTCGCCACCAAAAATTCTTGCAATATCATCTTCAAGCGAAATAAAGAATATACTTTCGCCTGGGTCACCCTGACGACCACTTCTACCACGAAGCTGATTGTCGATACGCCTTGATTCGTGACGCTCTGTACCGATAATATAAAGTCCACCTAGGTTGATTACTTCTTCCTTTTCCTTGTCGGTTTCCTTTTTGAATTCGTTATATAATTCATTGTATCTTGCCTTTGCTTCTAGTAGTTTTTCGTCAGTAGTTGGAGCAAATGAAGTACAATCAATAATGTATTGTTCTTCAAAACCCTCTTGCTTCATTCGTTGTTTTGCCAAAAATTCAGCATTACCACCAAGCAAAATATCAGTTCCACGACCAGCCATATTGGTTGCAATAGTTACAGCACCAACTTTACCTGCTTGGGCAACAATTTCACTTTCCTTTTCGTGATTTTTAGCATTCAATACATTATGCTTAACACCTGCTTTTTTGAGCGCTGATGAAATTTCTTCACTCTTTTCAACCGTAACAGTACCAACTAGAATTGGTTGTCCTGTTTGATGACGAGATATGATTTCGTCAATAATAGCATTGAGTTTACCTTTTTTGGTAGAATAAACAATATCAATATCGTCTTTTCTTCTAATAGGCTTGTTTGTTGGAATTGTTACAACATCGAGTTTGTAAATCTTGTTAAATTCGGTTTCTTCGGTCTTTGCTGTACCTGTCATACCCGACAACTTTTTGTAAAGTCTAAAGTAGTTTTGGTAAGTGATAGTTGCAACTGTCAAGTTTTCGTCATTTACCTTAACGCCTTCCTTGGCTTCGATTGCTTGATGTAAGCCATCACTAAATCTTCTACCCGGCATAACACGACCAGTAAATTCATCAACGATTAAAACTTCGCCTTTTTCGTTAACGATATAATCGCTGTCTAGGTGCATCATAAAGTTGGCTCTTAAAGCATTGTTGATGTAATGGTTGATTTCCATATTTTCAACATCAGAAAGGTTGTCGATACCATAAAATCTTTCTGCTTTTTCAACACCTTTTTCGGTTAACCTGATTTGCTTTCTTTCTTCGTCAATTTCAAAGTCTTCATCACGCTTTAACCCCCTAACAAATGCTTGGGCTTTGTCGTAATCTTCGCTACTTCTAAAACCTTTACCACCGCTGATAATAAGAGGCGTCCTTGCTTCATCAATTAAAACGCTATCAACTTCGTCCACAATAGCAAAGTTGTGTCCCCTTTGCACTTTTTGTTCCAATCTAACGCACATATTGTCACGAAGATAGTCAAAACCAAACTCACTATTTGTTCCGTAAGTAATATCTTTTTTGTAGGCTTCACGCTTTTTGTTGTCGTCCATTCCAGAAAGTGTAATACCAACACTTAATCCCTGAAATTCAAAAACTTTGCCCATCCATTCGCTATCACGCTTTGCCAAGTATTCGTTTACTGTAACGATATGCACGCCCTTGCCAGATAGAGCATTCAAAAAGGCTGGTAATGTTTCGGTAAGTGTTTTACCTTCACCAGTTCTCATTTCGGCAATACGACCTTGATGAAGGGCAATTCCGCCCAAAATTTGAACATAATAGTGTTTTTGTTTTAATACTCTGTAACTTGCTTCTCTGTTGCAAGCATAAGCATCTGGCAAAATGTCATTTAGAGTTTCGCCATTCGCCAATCTATCTTTCAAAACTTGTGTTTGTGCTTTTAATTCATCATCTGTCATAGAAGCATATTTTTCATCAAGAGCAACTACCTTGTCGGCAATAACTTTTAACTTTTTAATGTTTCTTGAATTATCAGATGCAAATAAATATGAAAATAATCCCATTAAAAATCTCCTAACTATCGCATATTAGTCAATAATATAATACAACATTTACCTTTTTTTGCAAACAAAATCAAATAAATTAAATCATATATTTATAATAAATTTGTAATATTTACTATTATGTTGAAGCAAAATAAGTAGACACTTTTTTAATCTTTTCAACTAAAAGTACACCCCAAAATTTAACTGCAGTAAAATAAATAGAATAATACATACTTAACGGCTTTACAATAAAAAATGTCCTAGAAAACAAAAAAATATTTTTTCAAACTTAATACCAAACATTTTCATTCAAACAATCAGCAAATATTTCCTGTCAAAGTTCTTGATAATTTTCCTTTATTCTCTTTGATATTACATCTCATATTAACCCCAAAATGATTTTTTTACAAAATACACTTGACAACTACTCAAAAATAGTATAAACTTAATGAGTCAATAAATATCGCGGGGTGGAGCAGCTGGCAGCTCGTCGGGCTCATAACCCGAAGGTCGATAGTTCGAGTCTATCCCCCGCAACCAGTAAAAAGAAGCACGGCTTGGTGCTTCTTTTTTTATTTTCTTCGGGCTATATGCTATGCTGGCAAATAACAGAAGTGAAGTATCAATTGAAGGATGTTTTTGTTTTCTTACTAAGAGTTATATTATTTTCAATTTCATTAAAAACACTAATTATAGATTTACAAATTAAATAAAAAAATGTATTATTAAATTATGAAAAAAAGTTAAATCGATTGTTCGATAGTGAATTGTACGAATGGGAATGTTCTGATATTATTATGTTTTGTGATTATCTTACTTCTTTTGAAAGTTTAAAAATCGATGATTTCATAAATCAATTCGAATACATCAATCAAATAGCATTTAATTGGAGCAATTTTGAAAGAAAAAGTTTTTACAGGGCTTTTTTTGAACAAATATATCACATCAATTGTGATAGCATACTTTCTTTTATTAATGGGCTAAATGATTTTTCTCTCAAAAATAAATTTAATATCTTGGCAAACGAAAATTTTTCAAAGAACAATTTTTCAGCTATTATAGAAATAATATCTTATCTATTTTGTGACTTACCATACTTCCTACTCTCCTATTCGGACGATATTTTAGATTTTATTTATATCTCATTAAAACAAAGTTCAGCTTATACAAAGTTTTCTAAAAACAAAGTTTCAATAAATGAATATGAACCAATTATGCTTTTTTTAGAAAAGTTTTTATTAAAAAATCTTAATGATTTTAATTTTTGTTTTAATAATCAAATGAATCAATCAGAAATTAATAGTTTTTCTTGGAACTCAATTTCCAAAGGACTCTCTTGTTTGTATTATTATAAAAACACACTTGGTAATGAAAATGAATGCTTTTCTTTATCAAATGTAAAAAATATCATTGCATGTAAACAAAATCTTGGAGACTTATCACTGGACGAATTTTTATACAATTTAATATTAAATGGAAGAAAAGATATTTTTGAAGAATTATTAAATATTATTATTTTTAATCCTAAAGAGTTTTTAGAATGTTTTACGCATTGTTATAAATTATATGAAATAACCTGCATTCCCGACAAAACACTTGCTTTGTTTATAAAAAATAAAACACTATTTACTGTAAATTATAAATTAAAGTGTGAATTCTTTTTGGATAGAGTTAAATCTTTAGCCTTCGATATTCAAAAAATAAATAAAAATCTTATTAATAAAATTGTTACAAATAGCTTATGGTTGATTGAATTAATTAAAAAATGTATTGATATATATAATATCGAAAAAACAAATAAATGCATAAAATTTATCACTTACTTCGAAAGACGCTATACTGAAAATTCATTAGTAAAAGATAATAATAAAAAATACACACTAGATATTGATAGTTTATACAACAAAGAAGAAATACATTCGTTTACTGAATCCTTAACAACTGATAGAATGGAAAAAGAAATATTTAATAAATTATTAACTCTTAACAATTTTCCTATTAATACTGGATTTAATTACTCATTCAACTACATACTTTACCCTTTTAATAAATGTAGTTTTGAAATAAATGATGAAGATGGTACAAGTACAGACGAAATTGAGTTGAAAGACTATTTACTTAAACAAAATATTAATTTAACAAATTTAGACTATTCATATATAAGAACAATATGGAATGAGTATGATGATATTTTTAACTTACAGAATAATAGTGATTTCAGAAAAATTTTTAACAACACAATACATCTGGATTTAACGGAATTATGTACAAATATTATATCATTAAATGATTATTCAGAAAAAATAGAAATAGAAAATAAAAATCGTGCTTTTCAAAAGATTTTGCCATATTTATATAACGATATATTAAAAAATAATTCTAACCTATTTAGATTAATTGATAAAAATCAAATTATAATAAATATGTTTGCCACTAGTGAATTTTTATTAAAATCCCAACAAAATCCAAATAAGATTATTGAAAGCGATTTAACATTTATAGCAGTAAATTCGATAAAAGCAACAGAACTATTTTTTGAAAGTACAATAAATTTTATTGTAAATAATAATTCTAAACACATAAAAAATCTGTATATTAAAAATATAAAAGGAGATTTTGTTAACATTAAAAATAGTTCTTGGAGTGAGAAGTGTACAATTGGAAATATGCATATTTATCTTTCTAAAAATATTTTTGAAGGCAATATTAAAAAACAAGATTTAGATGAATTTAATAAGTTAACTCAAAATTGGATTAACACAATTAGAAATGATTATCTACATAAAAAACGAATCAATAACATTACAATCACAAATGACTGTATAAACACATCTATGGAAGTAATTAATAAAGTTTTAATGTTAGTGAAAAAATTAATTAAAAGTTAAATTGAAGATATAAAAGGACAAAGTATGGAACAAAAGAGAATTATTGCGGTGGCTGGAATTATTGAAGGTGCTGACGGAAAAATTTTATGCACACAAAGAGATAAAAGCAAAAATGATGAAGTATCATTTAAGTGGGAGTTTCCCGGTGGAAAAATGGAATATGGCGAAACAGCCAAGCAAACAATCGCCCGAGAATTAAAAGAAGAATTGGACATTGATGTGATAGTTGAAAACCTATATTACACTGTCGAATTTGACTACCCTAATTTTCATTTATCAATGCCTGTTTACAAATGCAAAATGTTGAGCAAAAACTACAAGCTTAATGTACACAAAAGTGCAATGTGGTTAGAAAAATCCAAGATTTTAAGTCTAGACTGGGCACCAGCAGATTTATTGATAGCAAAGCAGATACTAAAACAAGGCTAGATTTTTGGTGCTATGGAGTGGAACTTTTGAATGACCATTAGGCAAATATATTGGATATAAACTATTTTATCTAGTGCAATTACACCTGATCATATAAAATTTTATACTATACTTTTTAGATTTTATAGTAATACAACTAGAATTTTGAAAAATCGTTATTTTATTTAAGAATATAATTTATGTAACAAAAACAAATATGCAAAATAAGTAATAAATACCAATTTTACTGACAAGTTTATTAAGTTAACAGACTATTTTTTATGAGTTCATTTAATAAATTTCTAAATATGCAATTACCATTTTTAATTACCGATTACAACAAAAAACACTACTTTAAGAAAGTGTGTCGAATAAATCATTTGGCAAACTTATAATAAGCAGTGTTTTTTATTTTATTTTTATTTTTTATATCTTTATAAAGTTATATGGTTTTATAGTTTTACACAGACTTATTGCACAAGAGTTTCGCTATCATTGTTTGAGTCATCTTTATTACTTTCGTCTTTTGTATGTTTGTTGTTTTTCTTTTCCAATGCTTTTTTTATCAATTTATCTCTATATATTTCAGCAGGTGACTTTCCATAATCTATTTCTTCTTGCGTCTTATATTGAAGAGATAATTCTTCTAGTTCTTGTGCTGTTTTAACAGTAAATGCCTCGGTTAAAAAATTATCTTCTTCAAAATCTACATTTAGTTTTGTTGGTTTAGTTTGCAAAGCAGTATTATTCAAGGTATCGGTTTTTATGTTTTGTCCATTAAGATAACTTAAAATTAAGTTATTTTGCCAAAAATCATCGTTTGCGTTTTCAAGGTTAGTAACAAATGGAATACCAGAAATTAAGCCGTTTTTTGCTTGAACTTTTATCTTAAAATGACGCTTAAAATTTTTTTGAATTGCTATTTGAGTTTCATCAACATTCAAAACTTTCCATTTGATTGGCTCAACTTTTACCCATAAATAATCGCCTTCTACATTATTTAACAAATTGCCGTCACACAAATTTCTGTCTATGTTATTCAACTCTTTATCTGTACGATTTATTCTTGTTCTAACATACAATTTTTTGTCATAAACAAATTCTTCGTTTTTAATAAATCTGGAAATTTTTTTATCAAAATAGCCTAGATATGTTTTGCCTGTTGCAACCAAAATGTTTGACTTGTAAAGTTGTTCCAATCTTTTATTAAAATTTTTACCAACATAGTTTGAAGGAAACTCTCCCACTTCAATATAATAGTAGTCTTTTCCCATTTCGTCAACGCCAGTTCTTAACTGCTTATCAAGTGGTCCGCCAAATTTTATTAAGCCTTCAATATCAAAACTAGCTCGCGGAACTATTGTGAGTGAGTTCCTATCTATTGAGTCCCAATTGATTAGTGAATGACCAAAGTTGTTTGTAGATTGAACTAATCTGCCAAACCCTTCGGTACATTTATACATAAAGAAACTTTGAATAGGATAAAAGCAAAATCTATTTTGATGATAAAATGGATTTTCTAATGCAAAAGCACCACAACATAAAGCATAATCGTTGGCTATAATTACTTTCATTTGAGGCTCTTTTTGAGAATCAATCTCTTTTAGAGTTGGTAAATGAAACAAATTTTCAGTTTTTATATGTCTTGTTTTGCCTTCGTTCAAAATACAAATTTCATTTTCAGTAACTTTTATTATCTCTCGTAAATCGACTGACATTTCGCCTCCTGTTAATAATTATTGAAACATTTTATCATTAAAATTTTTTCTTACATAATATAATTTACATTGTAAGTTGTTCATCGTCTTCTAATTTGGTTTTTTTCTTAAAATCCATAATGTCTTGTGGGTCAACAAATATAACTTTTCCATTGTCTGGGTGAAAATGTGGATTTTGAAAAGATACCCAAATTATATCTTTTCGTGGATTTACAATACCAGCATCGCCACCGTCTTGACCATCTGTAAAACATATTTTGTTAATATTTTTATCTTTTGAAAATGACTTACTTGCAACATCAAAATTTGTTCCGCCATAAATACTTATTCTTAAATTATCAATATCTTTTTCGGTTTTGATTTCCTGAAAACCTGAAAAGTCATCAGCAAAGAATCCTACTTTGATTTTTGAATTTTTTAAGATAGTTTTTACTTGTCTTAAAAATGCTCGCAACAATTCTTCACTAACCGAACCACTGACATCAAGAATAATCTCGGTTTCTGCTTGCTCATCATATTCATAATCTTCAATTCGCATAGCATAGTTATTATCTTTTGATGAGAACTTTCTGCCCCATCTTTCGTCTTCTATTTCCAACTCTTTTTTCAATCTTCTTTTCCAGTTATAAACTGCTTTTGATGCACTTCCAACTGGTCCTAATGCTTCATCTATGCCAGCATTACCGCCATCTCCATTGTTTCTAATGTTTTCTTGAAGTTGCTCTTTAATTCTCTTTGCCAAAGCCTTTCTTTCTTGACGGTTTTTATCGAACTCTTTTTTCTCGTCAATATTTTCACTTTCGCCTTGTTTTTTATCTTTGCCGTCTTTTGCTTGTTGGTCTTGATTTGCTCCCGATGAAGATTGCTCTTTATTAGGTTGTTTTTTATCAGCATCATCTTTTTGTTTTGATGATTTATTATCTGCATTTGCAGATTTTTCGTTCTTCTCTTTTTCAGCTTGCTTTTCGGCTTCTTCTACTGCCTTTTTCCACATATCGTGAGAAGGATAATTTTTGTTTTTATTATCATCATTTTGATTTTGGTCAGCAGATTGATTACCACCATTTTGATTTTGTTGTTGATTATTATTTTGATTTTGTTGACTTCCACTTTGATTAGAGTTTGATTGTCCACCTTGCGATTGTTGTTGATTGTTTTGATTAGAGTCATTAGACTGGTTTATCTTTTGTTCTTCTTGCTTCTTTTTTTCTTCTTCTAAAAGTTTGTTATAATATTGTTCGGCATTATAATTTATCGCATCTTCAAAATCTACCCCGCCTTCTACAAATGGCAAATTGTCTTTTTTGAGTTGTTGATTTATAACAGCATCGGTTGCTATATTCCACAAATATCCGTCTCTGTCTTTACTTCTTAAAATATGATTAAAAGCAATATGACACACTTCGTGAGCAAATATAAAAATTTGTTCATCATTAGTTAACGACTGCATAAATTGTTCATTAAAGTAGATAGTTTTTCCGTCTGTTCCAGCAGTAGGTACTGAATCATTTGCAACTTGATATTTAACCTTGTTTATTACCGAACCAAAATAAGGATACTTAATAAGTAACCTTTTTTTGATTGCGTCAATATCTAACTTTGGTGAGTCCATATTTTCTCCTAATCAATAATTTTGCAATATGCTTTAATGTTTTGATTAACCTTTTTTATATCGCTTGCTAAAACGATAATCTTGCACTCTTTTGGTAGTGCGACTCCACTGATAGTTTTGTACTTGATAAGTTCGTAAAACTTTTCTTGATTGTACTCATCAACACTATCAATTTTATCAATAACAATAGTTTTACTTGCTCCATTTTTTACTATATCGTAAAACCATTTTGGTGATTTTAAGCCTTCTTTTTGTGCGGTTATTCCAAGGTCATAAGAATTTAGCGTTGCAGGTAAAATTGTGGCTGAATCGAAATCTTCCTTTTTTAATTTTGTAGTTAGTATTACAGAATTTGTTGCGTCATTTAATATCTCTAACACATTATTTAACATTGACATCTCCTTCATCTTCCATAATTCCAGCAATTAACAATGCTCTATCGTCATTTTCTCCAATCCAAGTCAAATCAAATTGAGCAAGTACTTCTTCGCCCAAGTATTTTTTAACAAATACTCTTACTGGTTTAATTTGTTTTTCATTCGCATCAGTTAGTGCCATTGCTGTTGCAATTTTTTTATCTACGCCCATTTGAACCAATCTATTTTTATCATAGTTTTTATTTAAGACATCTTCAACTGACAATGGTATTTCCTTAACATATTGAACGAAATCAGCAGTCAACTCTGCACCGATAGCCATTAAAAGACTGTTTGGATTTTTGGTTGCATACAAAAGATGGCTTGCAATTTCCCATTTTCTAGGGTCAACGCAAATTTTTGGTTCATCTTCATCATAGTCACTATATAAGACATTTTCTCCCCTAGACCTAATATAACTATAAATTGCTGGGTGCAATTTTTTGCTTGGTTTTTCGCTAACTTCTATTTCTTCTGCCTTTGATGTATCGCTTATATCATTTGCCCAGTTAAGAAAATCAGCAACATTTACTTCGTAGTAAATATGGCAAAATCTTCTATACAAAGCACCTGTCAATGGGTATGCTGCACTTACATCAGCCGCTTCGTTACCTGCACCAATAACAACCGCGTTGTCTGGAAGTGGCCAAAGACCATCTTTTCCTTTTCTGTCCAAAACAATAGAATAAATCAAACTTTGAACTGTTGGTTTTACATTGGTCAACTCATCGATAAATAACACATGCATTTTATTTGGTTCATCTTTGCACTTTTTTACCAACTGTGTGTACCAAAGTGGTGGAATATACTCCCCTGTTTCACGATTCAAAACACCGTCTATTTCTTCTGGGTTCATTTGTGGTCTTAAAGTAATAAAGGTTGCTGTTGGGTCAATTTGTCTTACTCTCGAAGATTTACCAACACCACTAGGTCCGTGAAGGAAAACGCTGACATTTGCTTTAACACAATCTAAAAGCATTTGGTCGTTTGTTAAAGGCTTAAAATTAAAATTATATGGATTATTTTTCATAACTTTTCTCCTTACGCTTAATAATAACATAAATGTTATTTATTTTCAATACTTTTGAAAAAATTGTTGCTTTCTTTTTTTATTGCATTATAAAAAACAGTATCAATTAGTTTTGATACCATTTTTTATCTTAAAAATTAAAAGGAGCAATAATGAGTTTAATTAAGAAATTTCATAAAGATTCTAGCACAAAAACTGATTATTCTAGCGGAGAAATATTGACTATTTTTTCGTTTTGAATATCAATTAAATATGTTTTTACCTTTTCCTTTTTGCTATCTACTAGTGTAACTGTGTTTTGATTAAACAAATGACTTAAATCATATACTTCGTCAAAATCGCCAAAATATTGCGACAAATGATTTTGACTAATTTTGTTTGAAAGTTCTTGCGATAAATATTGCTTGCAAAGAGAAAGATTTTTTACTCTCGCACTTTCAAAAAAAGCAAGTTTAGTCAATTTAGTATTATATAAGATTTTTGGCGAGTTTTTTAGGTAAACCGCATATTCTTCTGCTAACACCAATTTATCGTTTGATAATTGATACTTTTTGACAAGTCCTTGTTTTTGCATACTTGCAAACTTTGTAAGTGATAAAAAGCCTTGTGTAGTCTGTTCAATTGAAGTAATATCATCTTCCAAAATAATTTCATTTTGCTCATTGAGTACTATTAAATGATTTTTATCGCCAGCAAAAAGTTCAAAAAATATCAAGTTGTTATGCGATGTAACACTTGCTCGATTACAAATAAGGTTTCTAGTGATAATAGTTTCTCCACCACAGATTATGTTTAATTTTTCGTCTTGATATACTTCGTAATCATTAAAAAGAGTGCTTATTTTATCAAGCGTAACCATTGATGAAACAAACTGTTTTTTGTATAGTCTTAACAAGTAATTTTGCCTATCTACTCTATAAAGTTTTGCAAAAACATTGTTTGAATTAAACTCATTAACATTGCTAGTCAAAGCAAATGAGTATTCACAAAGTCCGCCACAGCAAGTTGGACAGACTCTTAAAAAACTATCGTCTTGGCTCACACTAACATTATTTTCCATACCACTCTTAATTAAATAAGAGTTATTATCAACCATTAAGATGCAATCAAAATCACTAAAAATTATCAAATTCATATTCTGCCTCAAACTATTATATTCGTCAAAAAAGTATTTTATTTGCTGATTAAGATAAACCTTTAAGGACAAAATTGTTATGGAGATAAAATATGAAATATAATTGGACAGATGCAGAAATAAAATCGCTATTTAATAAGGTAGAAGAATGTAAGAAAAATTCAAAGCCCGTTTTGGACGCTTTTTACTTTCACGCCAAAAAATATAGTCGTAAGCCACTTTCGGTACGGAATTTTTATTATCAAAAAATTGATGAGATAGTTGAAAACAAAAAGTTGCAAAAGCAACTTGCAATCAACATTAAACTTCACGAAAAAGATAATTACGCCAAGTTTGATGAACGCCAAACCGAAAAATTACTTGCGTTTATCAAACAAAGACAAAAGGAAGGCAAATCAGTTAGGAGTGCGTGTATGGAACTATCAAACAATGATGCAACAAAACTTGTTAGGTTGCAAAATAAATTTAGAGCAGAACAATTAAAACTAAAAAAACAAAATGATATCGCAAAAAGCGAACTATCTTCTACTAGCAAAAATGTTAAGTCAAACGAGGTTTTTACCCCACTAGATGAAAATGCTAATTTAATAGCCAACAATGGCACAAAAAATTCCATACAAAACAATAATCAAAATGTAATATCTTTCCCCGTTGAAAACAAACTAACTCAAACTCCACTAAACGATGCCGAAATTCAAAGTTTGTTTTTAGGACTTGTTAAACTAATCAAAAAAACAGCCAAACACAGTTTGGAACAAGAATTTCAAAAAGAACGAGATAATTTTTCCGTTATAATTCGTGACAACGCAATAGAACTCGCTGGGAAAAGTGAAAAATTAGGGCAAGTGCTTTGCGAAAACGAAAAACTTTCAAAACAAGTGATTGACCTAAAACAAAAACTTGAACAATTACGAGCCGAATTTAGCCAAAAATTAAATTTAGAAAAAAATTAAAAAAAATTTTGAAAAATTGGCACTCAATAGTTGACAGTGCTAGCGAATAGAGTTATAATATTGCCGATTGATAACTAAAAAGGCAATCAATCCGTATTATGTTGGAGGTATTTAATATGAAAAAAGATTATAACGATTTAGCATTATTTGATGAAGGTGATTTGGGATTATCTATCTTAAACGACTTGTTTGGAGTTCCAAAATTTAGACGAGATGAAAGAGAAATGAATCATCTACTAAAAACTGATATTAAGGAAAACGAAGATAGTTATGCCCTAGAAGTTGAAATGCCTGGTGTAAATAAGCAAGACATCAATTTGGAACTTAAAAAAGGTTACTTGACTATCTCTGCTGAAAAGCATTCATCAAATGATGAAAAAGACAAAAAAGGCAATTATGTGCGTAGAGAAAGATTTTATGGTTCAACAAGCCGTTCGTTCTATGTTGGCAACGATGTAAAAGAAGAAGACATTAAGGCAAGCCTTAACAATGGCGTTTTGAACATTGAAATTCCAAAAGTAAAACCACAAATCGAACAAACAAAGAAAATTGAAATCAAATAATAACTCTGTTTTTCGATAAAAAATCAAAAAGTTTACCATTTTTTAATAAAAAAACTGCATTTTATTGCAGTTTTTTTAATTTTTTTATAAATTTCAATTAGTTTTTATGCCGCCATTTTGAAAATAACTTTTATAAAAGCATATTTTATCTAATCGCTTTGTCTACTCTTTTTTATTCTCTGTAAAAAATTATTTATCATAATTTTGAGTCAACAAAGACGGTTACTACATTTTTTCTGGTGCGTTTACCGAAATGCAATTTAGAGCATTTGCCATAACTTCCTTAACGCACTTAACAAAAGCCATCATTGATTTTGTATGCGACACATTTTCGGTATCAATTAGCCTAATATCTGTTCCCCATATCGAGTGGAAAAGTGAAGCAAAATCTCTCAAATAATCAACAATCAAGTGTGGCGAATGTTTTTCGGCTGACGACAAAATTACTTGTGGGTATTTTGCCATAAACACAGTGAGTTCCTTTATGAGTTTTGGGCAATCTGTCATTAGTCCCTGCAAATCTTTTTTGTCAAATTCGTAATCACTACCAAACTTTGCCTTGTAATTTCTTAAAACAGAGTTTGCTCTTGCATAAGCATACTGAATATAGTAAACCAAATTTTCTTTTGATTTTTCCTTAATCTTTACCAAATCAAAAGTCATTTGTGTGTCGGCACTTTTTGAAAGCATAAAGAGTTTTAATTCATCAACATTTATCGTCTTTGCAACATCGCTGAGTAATACAAATGTGCCTTTTCGTTTAGACATTTTGAAAGGTTCGCCATTTTTTTCTAGTGCTACCATTTGGCAAAGAATAATCTCTAATTTTGCTTGGTGATTTGAAATTGCGTCAACGGCACTTGTAATTCGCTTAACATAACCGCCGTGGTCTGCACCGAAAATGTTAATCATTGTATTAAAGCCCCTATCAAACTTATCTTTATGATAGGCTATATCGCTTGCAAAATATGTTGTTGTTCCGTCTGGTCGCATAACAACTCTGTCCTTGTCATCGCCAAACAATGTTGACCTAAACAATGTTTGAAGTTCGTTAGAATACTTTGATTCTTCCTGTTCTTCTTCGTTAGCACTGCCACCAATTGGAGCATCAAGTTTTCCTTTGTAAATGTAAGAAAGTTCTTCCTGCTCGCCGTTTTCGTTTGTAACTACCTTTTTCATTTTAGATAGATAGTCAATCGCTTCGGTTATTTTTCCAGCATTTACAATATCGGTTTCGGATACAAAAGAGTCATATTCAAGCCCTAAAAGTCTTAAATCTCCCTTAATGATTTCCATCATAGCATCAACGATTTCTTTTTTGAAAATTTTATAAAAATCTTCTTCACTCATTGACACATATTTGTCGCCATATTTCTTTGCGAAAGAATTTGCATAGTCAACCAAGTATTCACCTGGATAGCAACCTTCTGGCATACTTTCGTTTTTATGCAAGCCAAAATTTTGTTCATATCTAAATTGCACAGATTTTACCAAAGTTCTTATTTGAACGCCGTAGTCGTTAATGTAGTACTCTTTTGTAACATCGTAGCCTGCTTTACGCATAAGCCTGTCAATAGCAAGACCAAGTATTGCCCCTCTGCAATGTCCCACATGAAGTGGACCAGTTGGATTAGCAGATATAAATTCAAGCAAAACTTTACCCTTTGGGTCACCTTTGCCAAAATTATCTTTTTCAGCAAGAATACCAGCCAAAAAATCTTCCCACAAACTTTCCTTAAATACGATATTTATATAGCCATTAACTACACTAACTTGTTTTACATAATCTAGTTCCGCAATCTTACTAGATAGTTCTTGTGCAATAATGTTTGGAGCTTTTTTTAGTACCCTAGCAAAAACCATCGCTACATTTGTTGAATAATCACTACCTGTTTGTGTTGGTGGAATACTAAACTTAACATTACTAGCAAGTCTTTCGTTTTCGTCATAGATAGATCCTACATAGTCTTTTATTACCTTTAATAAGTCTTCATTTACAATTTTGAATAAATCCATAATTTTTTTCCTTTTATTTTTATAAGCAATTTATTATATCATAATATTACAAAAAAACAATTAGTTTTTTGGTTGTTTGTTTTTTTGGAATTAAAAAATCGCTAGAAGTTTTCTAACGACTTTTTTATTATTTTTGTTTTGAAAAAAGAAAAATTTTCAATTTTTTTATGAAATTTTACTGATTTTTTTGAAAAAAACTGCATTATTTCATATTTTTTTACATTTTTTCCAAAAAATTTTTGCAATCGTAATCAATTCAATAAACTAACATTTTTATCTACAAATAGTAAAAATTTGTTTTCACATTTTTCTTTTAATAATTATTGAATAATAGTTTAAGTGCAAATGATTTGAAAATTAAACCCATTGTTCTACTTGTTCGTCATCAGCATAAGTTTTAATGCCAAAATGTTTTTGAGCAAGTTTAACTGCTTCCAAAATTTGATTTTTACCAACATCGCCCCAACCTAAAAGTTTAATTGCTTGATTTGGAGTTGTAAAAAGTCTGTCGTAAGTATCCCCATTGTCTGGGTCAGGTTGTTTAACCCCCACTTTGTCCACTAACGCTGTCATACGCATTTGAGCATAAGGTGGCTTGCCATTTTCTTCATCAACTTCTTGGTAACCAACACTTATCAATTTTGACTGCAATGTGGTATTAAGCTCTTCCACCATTTCTCGTCTTAAAGTAGCGTCCCTGCTATCATCAAAATTTTCTGGTGTTCCGCCCCCAAACGAATAAACTCTTCTGTCTTTTTTGTTTTCAACCTTTAACAAAACCAAACCATCTGCATTGAAAACAATTCCGTAAACCTGAGTCACCTTTAAGTTTTGTGGTACATTACCACTATGCCAAACAAATTTTGCCATACTTTTTCCCTCCTTTTTATTAACTTTAAGCAGTATAACAAAATATAAAATATTTTGCAATACTTAAATAAAAAAATAAACCTAGCCGTTTTATAAAAAATTTAATATAGTTTTGATTAAATTTGAATACTAAAATATATTTTATAAAAATAAAAAATCACTTATCATAAGACAAAGTGATTTTTATATTGGAGCTACTGGGCGGGCTTGAACCGCCGACCTACGCGTTACGAGTGCGTTGCTCTACCAACTGAGCCACAGTAGCATATCATACTTTTTGTTCTTCTGCTATCCTTTTTTGTTTATAAGGGGTTTTTGTTTACGGTAGCCCCAAGGTCTTCCGGTCGCAATTACAAATTGCTCTCCGCTTTGGCTAACAATATTTAGTTTTAATTAAATTTATATTAGCGTTTTATCAGTTTTATGTTTAATAACAAAATGGCGACAAAATTTTAACAAAAAAATGCGACAATAAATATTATCACATTTTTTATTTATTTTCAAGTAAAATAAAGTTTTAATCAATATTACTAATTATTACATCTACAAAAAACTCCACATCTTGCATATAGTCCCATTTATTATCAAGGGTGTCCAAATATTTATACCACTTTTTTGGAGCAAAACGCTCAAAAGTAGTATAGGTATCAAACAAGTCCAATTTAAGTTCTTTTGTCAAATTTACGGCACTTGAAATATCTAGTTTTATTTTTTCCACAATTTTGGCTTTTGCCTGTGGGGACAAAAAGTCTATGTTATCGTTCGTAACAGATGATGATGAAAGTTCGTTTTTAATTTCTTCCACTCGTAATTTGTAGTTGATTGTATAATATACTCTTGGTTTATTGTTTTTAGAAAATCCAATAGTTTTAGTAGTTAAGGCCGCTCTAATACTCAAAGATAAACTTGCATTTGTCAAAACATCATCAGTAACATTATCAACAGTAAATAGTCCTTTTGTTCCATTATTTGTTAAAACTCCAAACCCAGCAACTTGTTCGGCATCAAGAATTTTTACTAACTTTCCTTCATTAAAAATTGCTGTTTTTCCATCATTTGATAAATACTGTTGTTTTTTTGAGTCTTGACTATCACCGCCTGACGAACTTGAACTATCGCTAGATTGACCACCGCCTTCACTCGTTTCTCGGCCACCTGACTGACTATCACCACCACTTGAATCTCCGCCTTCTCCGCCACCGCCAGAACTAGATTCACCAGTTTGTAAGGCAGAAATGCCATTATACTCTTGGGTAACAAGTGACATTACAGGTACAAAACAAGCCCCATGATTTTCGTAGTAAACCTTGTAAAAATTTGATAAAAGCATAGATTTTGACTTTAAATATTGATTATTAAACTGAGCAATATCATTTAGGTTTCGATTAAAGTTTTTATCAATCTCAACAGCCTTTTTTAATATTGCTTTTGATGAGCCTTCACAAAAAATTAGTTGAGCATTGTAATTCACTCTTTTGCTTCTTAATACTTGGTCTATGATTTCAATGATATTATCATCTTTTAATGATTCACCAATTAAAATAGTACTACAATGTGAAAGTCCTAAAATTTTACCAATGTGAATAGATAGTCCGTTAATTGCTTCGGTACTATTTATTCCAATCGAACTTATTACTTGTGCATTTTGATTATATGTGGTTTCATATCTAGGCACTATAATTTCTGCCGATACTTCGTACTTTTCTTCCGCCAATTTGTCAACACCCATTGCAACAACAATACTCCTGTCTTCGGTTTGTGCGTGCAAAGAAATACTACTAGGTACAAGTAGAGCCATTATAATGATAAAAATAATCCAAAGGCTATTTTTCCACAGACTTCTCATTTAGCACTCTCCTTTTTACATTTACTAACATAATAGGCAAAAACATTGGCACAAAATATTGAATAGCTAACACAAAGTATTTGAGCACTGACGCAATGGCACTAGTCATTAAAATTTGCGAAAACCACGCCATTAGAATTAGCGAACAAGCAAGAGCCACAACGCTAGCACTGACAAATTTTTCATTTGGAGTTGATACCGAAAAACAATAGGTAAAGCAATTAGTTGCAAAATGCACATAGAACCCCATTGCAACAAACTCGGCTATCGGCCACAAAAATACAATAACCCAAGTAAACCTTCCGCTTGTGGAAAGTCTTGGAATATATTCGGTTACATCTACAATTGTAGTTTTGTAAGTATCTGCAATCGCACCAAACAATGAGTAATGGATAAATGCAAGTGCGACTACTATTGACATTGCCGACAAATAACTCAATGTAACCTTACCAAAAAAGTTTTTTTCGATTTTTATTTTACCCATTATCATCATTAGTAATAGAAAATCTCCAAACCAAAAGGCATAATCCAAACAACTACTCAAAACAGACTTCATTCCGTTTTTTACGAAAGGCAAAAATGCAAAAAAGTCAACCGAACTAACCGAGAACAAAAACGCCATTATTATTGCCATTGCTATAAAGTAAATGAAAATTTCTAGCGACCTACCCATAGCATTTAAGGGCTTTGTTGCAACATAGCCAAGCATCAACCCTACGGGAAACAAAAAAGTAAACCAGTTTAAGTCCACATAAGCAGTTTCGGTATAAAACTCATAACACTCTCTAATGAGCATTGCAACTTTCATTGCAAATAATAATCCTAAAACAAAAAATAAAATTTTTGCAATGACTTTTCCACAACCTTTTTCAAAAAATTCTCGCATAGTAATATTTGGAAAGGCTTTTTTGATGGCAAAAATTAGTAGAAAGAAAATCATATCAATAGCCGTCATTATTAAAATGGCAAGCCAAACCGCATTTCCAGACCTACTGATAATAAGCGATGGCAAAACAAGCAACTTTGTTGCACAGGTAATTATAAAAATCATCAAGCACGATTGCCTTGTTGTTAAGTCTTTCATTTATTCTCCTACATTTTTTATTCTCTTTTTCTTTTGGCTTGGAATAGCAAGCGGTCTTGTATCTCTTGCTATGACATCTTTTTTAACTATGCCGTCAACAAGGTCATCTTGTATTCGTGGAGCATAAGGTGCTAAATATGGTGTGCCATACGAATTAAACGCACTTAAATAAAGTACCATAAGCATTGCCCCTAAAATAATACCAAAAAGCCCTATTGTGCCACCCACAAAGGTAAAGACTATTCGCATAAGTGATAGTTGTGCCGATTGGTCGGGAACGGTGTAAAAAGAGATTCCTGACAGCGCCACAATCATTACCGCTGGTGGACTAATAAGCCCCGCTTTTACTGCCGTATCGCCAAGTACTAACGCTCCAACAATGCCAAGAGCAATACCAAGATATTTTGGCATTCTCAAACTGGCTTCATACAAAATTTCAAACAGTATTATTACAAAAAGCATTTCCATAAATGGTGGAAACGGCAAGCCCTGAATACTATTCATCAAAGTGACTAAAAATTTTAACGGAACAACCCTATAATGATAAAGTTGAACTGCAACATATAACCCCGGCAATAGCATTGAAATTGTTACGCCAAAAAATCTTATCATTCTAATAAAACTAATTCTAAAACTGCCTTGATAGTAGTCGTCACTATTTTGCAAATCTTCAATGAGCAAAAATGGTAGAGTCAAAACTATTGGGCTTCCATCAACAACAATGGCAACTCGTCCTTCCAACATTTTTGCCACGGCAATGTCTGGTTTTTCGGTTTTTCCCACCTGCTTAAAAATTGTATTTTTATTTTCTTCCAAAAAATTTACTAAATAGTGCGAATCTATAATTCCGTCTATCTTGATTTCCTTTAACTTATCCAAAACCTTTTGCACAACTTTTTTGTCAGCAATATCGTTAAGATACATTATATTAACCTTTGTTTTGGTGTAATTTCCCAAACTCAACTGCTTTATTTTAAGGGCACTGGTAGGCAACCTTTTTCTAATTAAGACTGTATTTGTTTTTATACTCTCAACAAAGCCTTCTCGTGGTCCAAAGATGACCGCAGATGTTGGCGGTTCAACAATGCTTCTTTCTTCAAACTGCGTTATGGCACACTTAATAGCATAAGATTGACCATCTATTATCATAAGAGCATTGCCGTCTAAAACTGCTTTTTGGCACGCTTCCATTGTTTCAAGTTTTTCCTGTCCGCCCACCATCAAAACATTTTTCATTAAGTAGTCAACCAACTTTGTTTTGGGTAATTTTTTCAAGTCCTTTAATGGCTTTATAATCTCCTGCGAAAGTCGTTTTAGGTCAACAAAATTCTGCACATAAAATATGCAGTATTTTTTCTTCAAAAACTCGCCTTCGTAAACCACAATATCTTCATTTTCGTTTAACATTTGTTTTAATTGTTGTTTGGTTTTTTCAATACTCTTTTTTATAGTCATAATTCACCTAAATTTAGTATGTATAAATTTTGAAAAAATAATTAAAAAATTGTCATTTTTTGCTAAAAACTTTTAATTACTACAAAAAAGAACCCTTTATAGAGTTCTTAAAATTTTATAAAATATATATCTAATTAAATAGTGTAAACACTTTCGTTTGAATCAATATAATAGTTATAGCCATTGGCTTTTATGTATATTTTACTTCCAGCCAAATATGTTGATTTTGGCAAAGTAATACCACAAACTTCACAACTTGTATCTATCCAAGTATTATCAATTCGTATGGCATAAGTTTTAGCATTTGGCGTAGCGTCCCAACTTATAAAGACATTGTCGCCGTCTATTACAACTTTGATATTTGTTACACTACTTAATTTTTCTGTTTTAGTGTAAGATACCACATCTGTAAACGCACTTGTTATGTAATTGCCTGTACCTATCGCTTGTACTTTGAATGAATAAACACCCGCATTACTTACAAGAGAACTGAAATCGTAAGAATTTTTTGTTGTACTAAACTCTTGACTATTGTTAACTAAAATTTTATAGCCAGAACAATTTTTAACCGCCTTCCAAGACAAGGTTAAACTTGACTGGTCAAATCTCAAATTTGTTGGAGCGGACAAATTTAATGTTTTTTGATATGTTACAGCATTACTATATGCACTATCAAAGTAGTTTTCACTACCAATTGCTTTTACGGCAAAACTAAAACTTGTTTTTGTCATAGTTCCAATATAGCCACTTACATCAAACGCATTTGCCGAAGTTGTAACTATGTAATTACCGCTATCATAGACATTGTAGCCAGTAGAATTACTAACCGTTGTCCAAGTTAAATACATATCATCTATTGCCAAGTTTGGTGTTGATAGTTGATGTTTATTAACAAACTCTTGTGGCTCTGTTGATAATGAATCGCTAAAATCTTCTCCACCAATACATTTACAATAGTAGTAGTATGATTTTGCATCTACAAACAAGTCAGTTACATCAAGACTATATTTTTCATAAGGTTTTGTTTCATCGTAATCTTTTGTCAAAAATTCGGTGTATTCATAAATATCTTGTGGAGATGCTCCATCGTAAATATAAAACGCATAGTAGGAAGCAAAAAGGTTATTGTTTGCTACTAACATTTTTTTTTCGCCGTCAAATTGTAATGCCACGGTTGGTGTTTCTAGTCTAGGTTTCGAGTCGTCCTTTTTGAAAAAAACAAAAACGCAAAGAACGGCAACAACCGTTCCCACAACTATAAAGGTAAGCAATGCTATAAGCCACCATAGGTTTTTAGTGTCTTTTTGTTCTTCCATTATTAACCCCAATTATTTCTAAAACTCTCTTTCCACGAAGTTGGTGCTGTTTCCCAAGTTGATTCAATCGCTTGGAAGCCACCTTCGCCTGCTTGCAAACATTCAACCATCATATGCATAGTTACTTGTTTACCTTGAAAACTATTATCTATTTTGGTACTAACTTTTATGCTATCAGTTACTTCTACCGACTGATTAGCAAGTAATGTGCTTTTTAGATAATAATATCCATCAGCACCTTCAATCCAGTTGTTTGTCCACTCTGGGTTAGTACTATTTATTGAAAACATATTTGCGTAATAATTTTCCCCAATAGTGCTGTAAAATTTTACTCTAATAAATACTTGTGCGGTACTGCCTTCTATATCAATACTTTTAATAACAAACTTGATTTTTAGCGAGTCACCTGGCATAACATTTTCTTTCTTCTCTGGATGCTCGTCAAACTCAATCAACTCATAGTTTGCTTGCAAATCAATGGCAATATCCATAGGTGATGTTGGTTTTGGAAATACAAATAGCAAAAGTGTGCCAGCGATAATTACTGACATTAAAATCGCAAAAATAGACCAAATCAATTTTTTATTGCTCTTGTTGATTATTATTTCTGGATTATCAAGCAAAACATCTTCGGTCAAAATCACCTTTTGTGGCATATTATCTGGTGATTTTTGTTTTATATCTACCGATTGTGAGAGTTTACTCAAATCTGGCTTAATATCAGAAATTTTGTTATTTTCTTCCATAATCAACCTCCATTTAGTAATATTTTACAAAATTAGCACACATAAATCAACAATTTTTACGCCATATACTAATATTTATTATTATTATTTTAATCAATTATATAAAAATTATAAATTGTAAAATTTTGGGTTACGACAAATTTTTTTGCTTTGAATAGTTTTGATTAAACTTCACAAACTACTTTTGATTAAGCCGAAAGGCTAAAAATAAAATAAGGAGAGAAGTATGGAAAAGAAAGAACAAACAAAACCACAAGGCGAAAGAGTTCAACCAAAAGTAACCCTTAAAAGAAGAAAAAGTTCTGGTAGTACTATTGCAATCATTGCATTGTCAATACTCCTAGGCGTTTCTGTAATCTTTGGCGTTACGGCTGCATTCTTTACCGCAAATGCTGGCGGAACTGGTAACATTACTTTGGGTAATCCTGTAAACATCAACTTGACACAAGGTGGTGCTTCCGTTTCCTCACTAACTTTTGCTGGAACAGCAATGCCGGGAACTGTTTATGACCAAGTTATTGGTGTAAGCGTTCCTACAGATTCTTCTGACTGTGTTGTTAGAGGAAAATTAACTATCGCTGACGCCGATGGTGCTACTACACCAGTCGAAGCCGTTACAAACGCTTCTTGGGCTAAAGGTGACGATGATTACTATTACTACAATGGTATTCTTAAATCAAATGACACTGCTGGTTTCGTAACATCACTCACTGTTCCAAAATCACTAACTAACACTGCTGCAAACAAGGTTTACACTATTTCAGTTCAAATAGAAGCAATCCAATTTGCAAATGGTGCTGCTAGCGAAGTTTGGACAACTGCTCCAAGTGCTTGGACAACTGCTTATGGTTCAGGTACAGTATCAGGAAGCTAAAAAAATCGCCCATAAATTTGGGCGTTTTTTTATTTTTTTATATTTTTTGAAAGGCTAAAATTCTTTATTACCAAATCACTGAATTTTGTTTAATAACTTTTTACCTTTGATAAACAGTATGCTTACGCACACAACTAAAAGTACAAGATAAATTGCACCGCTGATTAAGGCGATTAAGTGCAAACTAAAATTAGGTAGTAAAAGAAATAACCCAAGTGGAATTAAAGATAAAACCATTCCACCAAACATTGTAATCAAACACGCAACACTTTGCTTTATAACTTGCGTTTCTTCCTCCCACTCCATTTTTGGAAATAATAAATTTATAAGCAGTCCACCATACGATAGTAAAACCGCAAACAAAACTGGAACGCATAGAGTCATTAAAAAATCAAACAAACTTAATTTTAGAAATATTAGCAATAAAATGCTAGACAAAATAATAGCAGGCACAGTCATAATTATTTGAAGCAATGCTTTGGAATTAAAAATATATTTTTCCTTTATTGGCGAACTTTTAAGTATCCAGAAGTTTTTACCTTCAAGGGATATTGTTGAACAACTAATAATTGCAGTAGAAAGCGAAAATAAAAATATTAAAGTGAGAATTCCCGCAAACATTTTGTTATTAAGACTTACTCCCAATTTGTTTGAGAAGCCTTCCACGCCTAGCGAGCAAGCCATAATGGAAATTACTATCATTAGCAGTGGCGAAAGAATGGTATTTGACACAAATGCAGACGATTCTGCATAAAACGAAACTTCTTTTTTTACCATACTTTTTAATGGAGATTTTGCATTACTAAAAATTAATTCCTTTTTGCTGGATTTATATCCAACGCCCGATTTTCCTAACGATAACGAGTATAAAATAATCCCCAAAATAAATGGAATGATAGTGAGTATCAATAACCAAATGAACGAAATAGCATCTCCACCAAGCAAAAATTTTGTAAGCATAAATGTTATTGGTCTATCGCTAAAATATACACCTGCATTTTCTGGACTAATAACTCCATAACCAAAAGTTTTGACTAAAAGTAGTGCCATAACAAGCATTAAAATAAACACCGAAAATAGCGATTTAATTAGGTTTGCGTGTTTTGATTTATTAAATATTCTACTTATTATAAATCCGCAAATATATGATATTCCCACCGAAAATAGTGGTAAACTTACAACTAAAAACAGCGAGCATAAAAGTATAGTCAAACTAAAACCTTCATAAATCATATAGATAACAACAAAAGGCATTACGAGTGCAAAACAAAGCAAATTATCTAAAATATACTTGCCTATTGTTTTGCTTAAAACTATGTCATATTTTTTAATCGGCAAAGATAGTAACATATCTTCGTCTGTTTGTTTTTTCTTTGAAGCAGAACGCATTACACCTAATATTAGTAAAACCGAAAACGCAACTAACACTCCGTGAAAGACGCATATTTGCGAAAGCCCGAGTGGTGCTAAACCTTTGAACATAGAGTATGCTTGAAAGGAATATAAGGCGAGTATTCCAAGTCCTAACAAAACAAGAGTAATGCTAGCACCAATGGTAGATTTTCGCTTTTTCTTTCCCTGTAATCCACCGAGAGTTCGCAAAAAATTATATTTAATTAAAACTCCTAGTTTTCTCATTCTGCACTCTCCAAAAAGACATTTTCGAGTGACTTGTCTTGTTTGATTTCGGCCATAGTTCCGTTTTTAATAACCTGACCATTTTTTATTATCGCAACCTTATTGCATAGTTTTTCGGCAACTTCCAAAACATGAGTGGAAAAGAAAATTGCTCCACCATTTTTAACAAACTCTTGCATAATTGTTTTTAAGGTGTAAGTCGCAAGTGGGTCAAGCCCAACAAATGGTTCGTCTAACACAAGCAATTTTGGACTATGAATAAGTGCAGATATTATTACCAACTTTTGACACATTCCGTGTGAATATGTACTGATTGGGTCATTAAGGTTATCAATAAGTCCCAACTTTGTTGCATACTCGGTTGTTCTGTCGATTAAGTCCTGCTTTTTTATTTCGTAAATCTCGCCTATAAAATTGATAAACTGCAAGCCTGTAAGCGACTTGTAAACTTCGGGGTTATCAGGCACATAAGCTATCAATTTTTTTGCCTTTTGTGGTTCTTTTTTTATGCTTACACCATCTATTAAAATATCGCCACTTGTAAAATTATTTATGCCAACAATACTTTTTATAGTAGTTGTTTTACCCGCACCATTATGACCAATAAATGCAAAAATATCTCCACTCTCAATTGTCAAATTTACATTTTTTGCACCAACTGTTCCGTTAGGATAAATTAACGAAAAATCTTTTATCTCCAACATTTTACTTGCCTACCTTTCCCATAATTTGATTAAAAATTTCGGTTGATAATTCTGGTCTTACTATCGCAAGTCCTTTTTCTTCGTCACCCAAAATTAAAAGTTCATCGCCTTCCTTTATGCCAAAAACTTTGCGAGCTTTTGCAGGAATAACAATTTGACCTTTCGTGCCAACTTTTACAAGTCCAAAACAATATTTATTTTCTTTTTGTTCCATTTTCTTCTCCTAAAAAATTATATTCAAAAAACAGTAAAAGTATAACATTTCATACTTTTCATACAAATTATACAGAGATTTTTTCTTTTATGTCAACAAAAAACACTCTTTACTAAAAAGTTGATATTAGATATTTAATCTGTTATACTTAATTGTAAAGACAAATATATTTATCACTTTGTGAGCCAAGCAAACAGATTGTGTTTTTAATCATTTAAGAGATAAAATATTTATAAGGGAGAGCATTATGAAGTTAACAAAAGCAGTTGCTTTGAAAATAAACAACTTACTAATTAAGTATAATTTAACTAGATATGCACTATGCAAAAAAATTGCAATGCCCGAGCAAACCTTAAAAAATATAATTGATGAACGCAACAAAGATGTAAAAATATCAACTATTGCAAAAATTGCTGATGGCTTTGACTTGTCATTGGAACAATTTTTTGAAGATAGTTTGTTTAATAGAGAAACACTAGATATAGATTAAAAAACCTTCCAATGCAGAAGGTTTTTGTTTTTGTATAGGTAAAAACATTTTTGTTTACATTATTTATTTTTATTCTTTTGATGACCGCCAAAATGTTTTTCAACAATATTTATATATGCTGATTTTGGAGCAAATCTCAATGCAAAGTTGAGAAATTTATACTTACCGCCAATAATGTATTCTGGCTTGTATTTTTTCTTACAAACGATTTTGAAAATTTTATCAACTGCATAATCAATGTCCATTCGCTTATCATTGCCACTTTCCACCTTGTCGCTAGCAAGTTTAATTCTATCGCCATATTTTTCGTTCGTATCAAAAACTTTTACACGATTTTTAATAAATGGAGTTTTTATATCACCCGGGCAGATAGAACAAACATCAATTCCAAGTGGTCTTAATTCCATTTTTAGCCCCTGCGAAAACGAACTAACCGCCGCTTTGCTTGCCGAATAAATGTTTCGATAAGGCAATGGAAACAAAGCACAAGCACTGCTTATGTTTACAATTTTGCTACCCTTTTCCATAAGTTTTAAGGCATACTTTGTAACAGCAACAACTCCCATAAAGTTGGTGTCCATTTGCTTTTTTATTGCATCTAGTGGCAACAATTCGGTTGCCCCAAAAAGTCCGTAGCCAGCATTATTGATTAAAACATCAATCTTTCCATCTTGTTTTTCGATTAACTCAAAAGCATTTTTTATTTGCTCTTCGTTAGTGACATCACATTCAATAAAATTACTCTCCATTGCATCGTTGTGCAAAGAAAGTGCATAGACCTTGTCGCTCTTTTTTTCAAATCTATGTTTTAACGCCTGACCTATTCCACTTGTTCCGCCAGTAATAACAACTACTTTATCCATATAATCTCCTAAAAATTTATATTTAATTTTTACACATAACCGCATCAAAAGTCAAACAAAGTGGCTATGACAATAAAATGCAATTTGCCTTTTTTGTAAAATATGATATAATTTAACTATGGAAAACAAACAAAATTATCAAGATTTTTTATTAAAAACCATAAAAAATTTGGAGCAAACTAGCAAAAAACCAAAACTTTTACTTCACGCTTGTTGTGCGCCTTGCTCCACTGCTTGTCTTGAAGTACTATCTCATCACTTTGATATTACTATATTTTTTTACAACCCAAACATTCACCCAAAGCAAGAATTTGACAAGAGATTTGACGAACTCAAACAATTTGTAAGTCAAAAAAATAGCGAAAGTTTATCAAATAAAGAAAGTAACATCATCAAAACACTTTGCATAGATTATGACCCAAATGAATTTTTTGATTGCATCAAAGGTTTGGAAAACGAAAAAGAAGGTGGCGAGAGATGTAAAAAATGCTTTTGGTTAAGACTATCAAAGTCAGCTGAAATTGCCAAACAAAACAACTTTGACTATGTAACTACAACTTTGACACTCAGCCCATACAAAAACTCACAATTACTCAATGCGATTGGAAAGGAACTTGAACAAATTTATGGAGTTAAAT
Organism: uncultured Clostridia bacterium; assembly: GCA_934747255.1. Lineage (GTDB taxonomy): Bacteria > Bacillota > Clostridia > Christensenellales > UBA1242 > CAKVNM01. The sequence continues at coordinate 85,120 of CAKVGH010000001.1, forward strand.
ACTTGTTTAGTGATTTCAAAAAAAATGATGGCTACAAAAAGTCTATCGAACTTTCCAAAAAATATAACCTGTACAGACAAGATTATTGTGGTTGCATATTTTCCAAACTCGAAAGAGAGCAACAAAAAAAGGAAAAATTAAATAGTGAATTGTCGCAAAACTAAATTTAATAACAACTAAAAATAATGGAGTTATAAGACGCAAAATTTATTTTACAGCAATTATTTTATACTAATTATTTTGTAATAAAATCCAATGAGTAAAAAATACATTTACTAAAAATTATATTAAAATAACTGCTATATGATTTTAATACATCGCAATAATAAATAATTAAATTGACAAAATAAAATTTATTACGAAAATTATTTTATCACTATAAATTTATAAAAAAATCGCAAAAATTTTAACTTTTTTGCGATTTTTTATTGTTTTTTTCACTTTTTGTGCCATTTTTATAATTTTTTTATTTTTTCTATAATATTCGGTATTTGCAAAATTTTTATTTATGCTACTTTTTTATACTTAATAATTGAACTGACTTAAATCAAAGTGTGTATTCTAAATCGTCACAAAATATCAAAATACGATTATGAAATATTTAATATACAAGAAAACTATCTTGCAATTCGCTAAATCACCTAATCAAACATTTAGTCAATCTAAATATACTGCACTGCAAAATACAAAATAAATAATGCCGATATAACATAAGTCAACGCACTCACTTTTTTTGCTTTACCCGAGCAAAGCATTAAAAGTGTATAACAAATTATTCCCCCTGCAATACCAAACGAGATATTGTTAGTAAGTGGCATCAAAATAATCGTTAGCACTGATGGTATGGCTTGAACCAAATCATCAAAGTCAATTTTTTTGACGCAATCAAACATCATTATTCCAACCAAAACAAGTGCTGGTGCAGTAGCATATACTGGTATCAACATTACAAGCGGACTTAAAAACAATGCTAAAACAAAAAATAAACTTGTAAATATTACGCTTAAACCAGTTCTTGCTCCGCTAGCAATTCCCGTTGAACTTTCAACATAACTTGATGCATTAGGTAGTCCAACCATACTACTAAATATTGAACATCCGCCATCGATAAGCATAATCTTGTTCATATTTATCACTTCGCCATTTTCATCAAGTAAATTGCCTTTTTTTGCTGTTGCATAAAGTGTTCCTACTGTATCAAACATATCAATCATAACAATAGCAAAAATTGTTAAAATCACACTCATAAGGCAAGTTACAAAATTACCATTAAACAGTCCCGCAAAGTCAAATTTGAAAAATGTTTGTGAAAATAATTCCTTAAAAGGTGGTAACCAACTATTTTGAGTTAAAACTTCAAATGGGTTTATTCCAGAACAAAATTTTATACTAACATCTACGATTGTTCCGCCCAAAATTCCGTAAAAGATTGAACCTTTAACTTTTTTAACATAAAGCACTATCATTATTACAAAACTGACAAGAGCCACAATACCAGCCAAACTGTTAGCCGAGCCGTTTAGTAGTTCCACAATTCCGCCATTTTTGAATCCAATATTTAATATAAACAGTCCAACACCCGCAGGTAAAGCCACCTTTATGCAAGAAGGTATTGCGTTTACAATTTTTTTTCTTAAACCTGACAAGGTCAATATCAAAAAGAAAATTCCAGACATTAAAGCAATAGCCATAGTCTGTTCAAAGGTGTAAACACCGCCTTCAACCAGTTGCACCATATAACTCACTATTCCTATCCCCGGTGCAAGTACTATTGGCAAGTTGGAATACAATGCCGAACACACAGTCATTATTATAGTTACCAAAATAGTTGCAACGAAAATTGCTTTCCACATTTCGCTTGACCCGATGTTTGAATATAGCCCCGGAATTACAACCATAATATAGGACAAAACCAAAAAGTTTATGAACCCCGCATAGAACTCTTGTTTTACCGATGAGCCCCTTTGACTAAAATGAAAAAACCTATCCAAATTGTAGGATAGTTTGTATTTTTTCTTTTGCATTTTAGATTGCTTTAACTCTTCACCAGCAATATTCTTTTGCTCGCTATTTTCTCCACTTAAAGTTTCGTCTGTTTGCTGAAAATTTAAGGTTAAAGATGACAAATCATTATCTTTTTTAGCAAAATCGTTAGATGCTAAAACATCTTTTTCGTTTAGGCTTTTAACATCTTTTTGATTTTGTTTTAGTTTATCTTCTTTCACTTTTATCTCCTTTTATAGAGTATCTAGGTAATCTTCGTAAGTGCAAAGTTTATCAAATTCCTTTGTTTTGTTAATTACGATAATTCGATTAGCGACTGTTTGCATAAGTTCGTGATCGTGTGAACTAAATAAAATTACGCCACTAAAATTTTGCATACCTTTGTTTAGTGATTGAATTGATTCAAGGTCTAGGTGGTTTGTTGGTTCATCAAATATCAACACATTACCACTATTTAACATTGTCTTTGCTAGCATACATCTAACCTTTTCGCCACCCGACAAAACCTTTGCTTTTTTCAAGGCTTCTTCGCCCGAAAATAACATTCTACCTAGCCAACTGCGTAAAAATGTTTGCTCGTGTTCTTTGGAGAATTGTCCTAGCCATTCCACAAGGTTTAGGTCACAATTATCAAAGTAGTCATTATAGTTTTGTGGCATATAGCAGGTGGTAATTGTCTTACCCCACTTGATAGTGCCTTCATAGTCATCATCTTTGCCAGCCAAAATGTCAAATAATTTTGATAATAGCAAACTGTTATCACTCAAAAATGCCACTTTTTCGTCCTTTCTAATAGTAAAACTGACATTTTCAAAAAATCCTTTTTTGGTAAGGTTTTCTACCATCAAAACTTCGTTACCAATATCTCTTTCTGGCTTAAAATCAACATAAGGGTATTTTCGATTGCTTGGCACAATGTCGTTTAGAGTGAGTTTTTCAAGTTCCTTTTTTCTAGAAGTTGCTTGTCTACTCTTACTTGCATTAGCACTAAATCTTGCAATAAATTCTTTAAGTTCTTCGGCTCTCGCTTCCATCTTTTTGTTTTGTTCTCTTGCCTGTCTTTGCAAAAGTTGGTTTGTTTCATACCAAAAGTCATAGTTACCTACAAACATATTGATTTTGCCATAGTCAACATCGCAAATATTAGTACAAATTTTATTCAAAAAGTGTCTGTTATGTGAAACTACAATGACAATATTTTCAAAGTCAAGCAAAAAGTTTTCGAGCCATCTAACCGTTTTTGCGTCCAAATTATTAGTTGGTTCGTCAAGCACCAAAATATCTGGATTACCAAATAATGCCTGTGCTAAAAGCACCTTGACTTTCATTTTGCTATCCAAATCTTTCATTAACATATAGTGGTATTCATTACCAACACCAAGACCATTTAATAGGTTTTGTGCGTCACTTTCGGCTTCGTAACCACCTAGTTCCATAAATTCATTTTCTAGTTCGCCCGCTTTAATACCATCTTCTTCGTTAAAATCTGGTTTTGAATATAAAGCGTCTTTTTCTCTCATAATGGAAAATAATTTTTTGTGTCCCGACAATACGGTATCTAACACAGTGTAATCATTGTATTTTTCCTGATTTTGTTCTAACACACTCATTCTTTCATTAGGCGATATAAAAACTTCTCCGCTGGTTGGTTCTAACTCACCTGTGAGTATTCTTAAAAAAGTGGACTTTCCAGCACCATTTGCGCCGATTATTCCATAACAATTACCTTTTGTAAACTTCAAATTTACATCATCATAAAGTTTTTTATCCGAAAATCTTAAACTTAAATTACTTACTTGTATCATAAAACCTATTCCTTTTTGTTTTTTCCACTAGCATTATAACATTTTTTTTAATAAAATCAAGTTGTTTAATTGACATAATATGATAAAATATAAATATAAATAATTATAATAATAGTAGTTATTTTGTAAAAACTATTGTTAAGGGAAATGTTAATGAAAAAGTGGATTTGGATAACAATTTTGACGCTTTTGTCAGCAGGGGCTATTGTTATGAGTTGGATTGCACCATTCTATCTAGTTTGGAGCATTGTTTTTACTGTATCAACAAGTTTGTCCTACCTATTTTTTCTAATAACCATACTTCTTAACCATAAATGGCAAAAATTAGCAATAGCCATAAATATAGCAGTTATTTGCATTGTTGCCTTGTTTACCATTTTTTATTACACGGGACTACTTGACCATTTTTCAAGTTTAGAAGAAACACGAAAATGGTTTGATAGTTTTGGTGCTTGGGCATGGGTAATATTCTTCCTAATTCAAATAGCACAAGTGGTTATATTACCTATTCCTGCCCAAATAACCACTATTGCGGGCGTACTAATTTTTGGAGCATTAAAAGCATTTATTATTAGTGCAATAGCCATTGTGATTGGTTCGTTTATCTGCTTTGCTATCGGTAGGCATTTGGGCGTTAAGGTGGCATACAAAATTGCAAGTAAAGAAACCGTAGACAAATATAGAGATTTACTAACAAAAAAAGGCAAGGTACTTTTGCCTGTAATGTTTCTGTTCCCAGCATTCCCTGATGACCTATTATGTTTTATTGCCGGAACAACGAAAATAACTTGGGGTTACTTTATTTGGGTTACTCTTTTAACAAGACTAATTGGCGTTGCTTGTATTTGTTGGTTTGGCAGTGGCGATTTAATTCCTTTTCACGGCTGGGGCATACCAGTATGGATAGTCATAGCCATAGCAATGATTTTTATAATTTACTTTTTGTTTAAGTATCAGGAAAAAGTTGAAGAATGGGTAATCGCTACCTTTACAAAAAATGGCAAAGAAAAAATCAAACAAAAAAAGAAAAAACAAATGGAAGAAAAGTTAACACAAGAAGCCAAACAAACTCAAAAGCAAGACAGTAAAGAGTATGTTAATTTTCAAGATGCTAGTAAAACTAAAAATAACTATGTAAACTTTCAAAAACTTGAAAACTCAAATGGGTTTGAAAATACCACTAATGAGAATATTTCTCAAAATAATGATAAATAACAATCATTAAAAAAATGTTAAAATATTTATAAAAAAACGGCTAAAAATTACCAAAAAACATCAAATAATTAAAAAAAATTAGTTATAATAGTAAATAAAAAGATTTGACATTTGTTAAATCAATATTATTAAATTTTAATTTGCTATTATTAGTAAAACCAGATTAAATTAAAATTAAGTGATATTGAGTATTAAAATATAAAAACTTTTGCTATCTCTAAAAGCAAAAGTTTTTTAATAAAATTTTGAGAGAGCAATAGTTGCAACTTACTCTCTCTATTATAAACTGATATATATCAGGAATGGCGTATACATAATCAGTGTATTATATTGCGTCAAAATGTGTTACAGTTTTTTCTAAATAAAATTTTATAATTGTTTTTTATATTTATTTGTTTTATATAAAAATCTGCTTACGCTATTATCTTGCCACAATAATTAAAGTTATAATAAAATATTTTTAGTCACTTAAAGTCAGGCACAAATTATTGAATAAAAATTTTTGTTTTTCACAAACTATATTTGCTATTAAGGAGGATATTATGGCAGAAAAATGTACTTGTGGCTGTGAAGTAAACAGTTCAGGAAACTATTGTTGTTGCAACTGCGGACAAAAAATTTATCTTGATGAAGGTCAAACCCTTCCACCTTGTCCTAGATGTACAAATCAAACATTTGAAAAAGAAACTAACGAAAACAAAGAGTACTTTCAAGAAAAAAGTCACTGTTACGAAAAAAATTGCAACTGCAAATAATAAAAAAAGATTGGTTATTAAAAGCCAATCTTTTTTATTTAGTATTGACAACCAGCAAATTTTATTATAAAATAATACAAGTTAATTTAAGGAGTTGTTATGAAAAACGAAGAATACGCATATCACGGAATTATAACATTTTTGGAAATTCCATTGAAAGGCTCTGAATATGAACAAGATATCAAAAATTACGCAAACTTTTTGCTTCAATTTGGAATGTCCTATGAAAAATACGGAAAATTCACAAAAGATGGATTAGGAATTGGAACCTTTATTGAAATAATCGATGAATCGCCAAGTCATTTTTATTTAATTGCAGACACCGCTTTGAATGTAATAGAAAATTATATTAAAAAATACAAGCATAAGGGCTACGACATAGAAGCCAACAAAGTTTGTTTTGGTACATTAAAATTATTAAAGTATATGTATTACTTCACAAAAGACGCATCGTGTACTCACAGCGAAAGAGTAAACAAATTGTTTCACGAAATGGAAAAAGTTTGTGAAGAAACTTATGACGAAGTTTGGACAGATGCAGACCTTGCCAACCCATACAACGAAAGACACGGTTCAAGAAGAAGTAAAAACATTAAGTCTTTTGATGATAGACAGCAACTAAAACAAGACAGAAAATATGACGATGGTTTTGGAAAGGCTAACCGAAGCAAAGCCATTAAGATTAGAAAAGAACTTGACAAGTTAGACGACCAAGACATTGAAGACGCATTAGTTGAAGAATTTTAATAAAAAAACGCATAGACAAAAAGTCTGTGCGTTTTTTTTGTTTTATAGTTTATCACAACTCAATAAAATGTTTAATCTATGATAAACTTATTAAACAATTTATCATCTAACATAAATCATTTTAATTTATAAAACTTAGGAATACAAATACCTTTTATTCACAATTCTTTTCAGCAAATTTGGACTTATTTTTTTGAAATATATTTTATAAAGGCAACAAAAAACACATTAACCATTTGGTATAATGTGCTTTTCTTTTTTTATTCTTACACTTTTTCAACCGCTTCAATTCCGCCCGTTTGAGAAGTAATTGTCATACTATCTGTTTGAGAAGCAGAAGCATTGTTAACGAGTATTGTTGCTACACTACTATTTTCTTCCGTTGTAAGTAAAATTCTATCTCCGCTGTTTTTTGGATAAGAAGAATAATTTATGCTACCGAATTTAATTTTGTAATTTGCATTTGAATTTTTGCTTCTAACTGTTTTCAAAATAAAATCTGCAACTGGGGCTTTTACCTTTACAAGTCTGTTAGATTCAATTACGCTTGCTCCCTTTACCGCAATATAATCAATATCAATATTTGCATTTTCAGTTGTAATATTTACAGCACTTGCAACATTCTTTGCAACAATGTTACCATTTTTGCCTTCAATAGTTAATCCATATTCACTATTTGATAGATTTGACAAGTAACTAATTATCTTTGTGTTTAAGTATTCGTTTCTTGTCTTTAACGCACTAGAAACATTTTCTGTGCCTAGCAATTTTCCATCATTAAATGTAACATTAACACTACCATTTTCGGTTTGAACCATTACTTTTTTGTAAGCATTATTTACTGTAACTTGACCATTTGTAGTTTTTAGTTCTAGCGAATAATAACTTTTGCCAATAGTAATCGCACCTTTTGTAGTTTCTAGTTTTTTGATTGAGTTAATGTTAGATTTATTGTCGTTATCATCAAGTGTGTAATTCCAAGAGTTATAGATTGAATTTGGGTCTTCAACAAAATTTCCAATATTGTCAATCTTGATGTTTGTATTTTCACCTTTGATATAGACATCTTTAACGATTGTGTTTACATTTACACTAGCCGATTTGCTTTGAACAAGCAAGTTATCAAAAACATAATTTTTAACCGTTATAGAGCCACCTTCGGCGTAATATTCAATGTTATTTGCTTCGTTAACAGTAACAAATGGAGCATTTTCCTGATTTTCTACTGACGATGCTTTTACGATAAGATTATTTACTTTTTTGAAGTTGTAATTACCAATCTTGCTATCAATGATTACAGTTCCTGTGATTTCGTTTTCAACGGTCACTTTACCCAAAATGTTTTTTAATGTCATTGAGCCTGTAATATCATAGTTGCCAAACGAAATTGTACCGTTTGTTGCTTCGCAAGTGCAAGTCAAGTTGTTTAATTTTAATTGATTTGCCGTATCATCACCAAATGATGCTACACCGCCCTTTGTTGTTGTAGAAACATTGATTTTGTTATTTTGCATAAAACTTTTTGGCACTGCAACCGTTAGCAAGGTATCTCTTTTCAAAAACAAACCAGTTGGCTCGTTTACCGAAATAGTAAATGTCTTTGATGTTTCGTCATAAGATTGAGTTGTTGTAGCAAGTTTGTTTGAATCTAATGCGTTTGTAAAACCAATAACATTGTTTTTAAGTTTTACATCAATCATATTGTTTTGTTCCATAACAACAACTTGAACATTAAAATTGCCAGAGTCAATAACAATGTTATATTCGCCGTTTGATTGGCTAAACAAAGCATTATCCTTTTCTAAAAATGCTTCGCTGTAAGGGTCAGCAGTATTATTTAAGTAAGAATAGCCAAAAATTCGTGTAGATGGAAAAATTACCAAAACGCCAGTGCAAATTATAACCGCACCGAGTAATATTCCTGCTAAAATCAAAATTCCCACCAAAATTCGTTTAACAACTTCCATAATTTACTCCTAAATTTATTTTTATTATTATATAATAACATTTTGCAAAAATCAATAGGTTTTATAAATAAAATAAAATCACACCCATAGTTAAGTGTGATTTTTTTGTAAAAATATTATTTTAATATTGCTTTTATTCTTCTTATACCTGCTCCGCAACTTTCTTCCTTTTGCAAAACAAATTCTCCTAATTCACTTGTGTTTTTAACATGTGGACCTGTGCAAATTTCCTTTGAAATATCGCCGATTTTATAAACAGTAACAACATCTGGGTATCTTTCGATAAACTGATGTTCTGCCCCAATTTCAACTGCTTTTTGTTTTGGCATTTCTTCACAGGTAACATCTAGTCCTTGTTTTATCCAACCATTTACAATATCTGCTATCTTTTTAAGTTCTTCTTCTGTCATTTTGTGGTCGCAAGGGAAATCGAAACGCAATCTTTCGCTTGTGATATTAGAACCCATTTGATGAGATGATGGTCCTAAAACAAGTTTTAAGGCAGCGTTTAGAAGGTGCGTTGCTGTATGATACTTTGTGGTTTGATAAGAAGTATCTTGAAGTCCGCTCTTAAACTCGCCATTTGGAGTTGCCTTACTTTTTTCTTGATGTTCCTTAAAACATTCGTCAAAGCCTTGTTTGTCAACTTCATAGCCCCTTTCGTGAGCAAGTTCTTCGGTCAATTCTACTGGGAAACCAAATGTATCGTAAAGTCTAAAACAAGCTTTTCCGTTGATGATATTTTCAACAACTTCGCCTTTTTGACTAGCAAAGGCTTTGTGATTTTCAATCTTTTGAATTACCTTTTCAAATTCTTTTAAGCCTTGTTCCAAAGTCTTTTCAAACTTGGTAATTTCTTTTAAGATTTCGCTAACAATATATTCTTCATTTTCAATTAGTCTTGGATATGCTTCCGTGTAAACTTTTTCGATATAAATTTTTGCTACATCTACAAGTTTTGCTGGTTCAATTTTAATAAATTTAGCATATCTAACTGCTCTACGAAGCAATCTTCTTAATATATAGCCAGCACCAACATTTGAAGGAAGCAAACTATTTTCATCACCGATAAGCATTACACTTGTTCTAATATGGTCAGCAATAACTCTCATTGCCTTTGACTCGCTTTCGTCCTTGTCATAAACAAAGCGACTTTCTTTTTCTAGATAATGAATTACATCAGTAAACAAGTCTGTTTTATAACTATCGGTCAAGCCATTTAAGAACATTAACATTCTTTCAAAGCCAAAGCCTGTATCTACATTTTTATTGTCAAGTGGTACATAGCCATTTTCCAACTTTTTGTATTGCATATAAACATCGTTACCGATTTCAACATACCTACCGCAAGAACAATTTATGTCACAAGTATCGCAACATTTTTTGTCGTGTCTAGGATAAAACCACTCGTTATCTGGTCCGCAAGGAGTACCAACAGTTCCTTCAAGTTCCCACCAGTTATCATCTTTACCAAGATAGAAAATATTTTCTGCCTTAATACCCAAAGTTTTTAGATATGAAGCAGTTTCTTCATCTCTTGGAACACTATCGTTTCCAGCAAACACTGTACAACAAATTTTGTCTTTATCAAGTCCAAATTCCTTTGTGAGCAATTCAAAAGTCCAAGCAGTTTTTTCCTTTTTGAAATAATCGCCCAAACTCCAATTTCCCATCATTTCAAAGAATGTATGGTGTGAGCAATCGCCGACCGATTCAATATCTACTGTTCTAACACAACCTTGCACATTGCAAAGTCTTGTGCCCATAGGGTGCTTTTTACCAAGCAAATATGGCATTAGTGGTTGCATTCCAGCCACATTAAACATAACACCAGTAGTTCCATCGCCAATAAGCGAAACTGCTCCTATGTTTTTATGTCCCCTAGCCTCATAAAAATTTAGCCATTTATTTCTCAATTCCTTTGATGTAATTTTCATATTTACGCCTTCTTCTTTATCTTTTTGAATTTTTGGGTTATATTTATATTTTACTATAAAGTATGCAACTATCAGTGCTACAAAGACAGTACCTAAAATGATAAGTTCAACTGGTCCGTTTGTTCCACCAAATGCAAACATAAATGAGAACAAACCTATGCTTCTGCCAATAAAGTTTGCAAACAAGTACCAAGCAAAGTTCATTTTAACACTGCCCGCTATGTAACAAAGTATGTCGTCTGGGAAGATAGGAAATAGCACTGTTAAAAAGTAAATAAGCAAACTGCGTTTCTTTTTGAAAACATTGCACCACTTTTCGTAATCTTCTTCGCTACCCGCAGCCCATAAAACTGCTTTTTTGCCCCATTTTAATCCAACAAAGTATGCTACCAAAACACCTGTCATATATGCTAGCATTGTAATGCCAAACATAAACAAATTTACCTGTTGACCAAATAAGTTTACGCACCCAAATGTGTTACGATAAATTTCAATTCCTGCAATCGTGATGAAATACGATGGTACAGGAATAAAACAAACCTGCAAAAACTGCATTAGAAAGAATATCAAGTAGCCAAAGCCAGCCATTCTTTCAAAAAAGCCTTGCAGAGCAACCGTAACAGCATCAATGGAAAATAATATTTCAAAAGCAACAATTATCGCAAAAATAATTATTCCCATTTTTAGTAATTTTAAGATTTGTTCTTTTTTCATTTAATATACCACAACTTATTATTTTATTTATTTATATAAATAAAGTCAAATATTTTTAATCATTTCGCTTTACCACAAGTAAAAACCTAACCAAGTTAAGAATAGATACAACAAGTGCTGCAACATAGGTTAAAGCCGCCGAATTAAGCACTTTGTTTACACCCACCATTTCGTCACTATCCAAAATTTGCGAATTTACAAGTATTGATTTTGCTCTACGGCTTGCGTTAAACTCAACTGGAAGCGTAATCAAATTGAATATTATTGATAGTCCAAAAAATATTACGCCAGACCAAATACAAATGCTACCAAAGATAGAGCCAACTCCCAAATTTAATACCAAACCAATCAAAACAAGTGGCCACAAAATAACACTTGAAATATTGCTAACACCTACCATAAACATTCTTAATTTTATAGGCTTGTAGTTAGTAGCATATTGTAATGCGTGACCTACTTCGTGAGTGGCAACGCCAATACTTGCAACAGATGTGCTATCATACACGCTATCAGAAAGCGAAACCGTATTTGTTCTTGGGTCGTAATGGTCGGTTAATTCTCCCGAGACTTTTTGAATATTTACACTGTTTAACCCAGCGCTATCGAGAATTAGTCTTGCTACTTGACAAGCAGTCATTCCACGCTTGCTCATAACCTTACTAAACTTATTAAAATTATAACTAACCTTTGCCTGTGCTATGCACGCAAGAATTAGTCCCGGAATGAGAACAATTCCCATTATATAGTAATCCCACATATCAATCTCTCCTAAATAATTTTTTAATATTATATATCAACTTATACAATCCTGCAAACAAACTGCCTACATAAGTTAAAGCCGCAGCATTTAACACCTTTTTTGCCTGTCTTAATTCAGGCTTTGTTAAAAACTCATTTTGGCTCAAAATATTGTATGCTCGCTTTGATGCATCTAATTCTAGCGGAATTAGAAATATTTTGAATAGTAACGACAAAAACCATAAGCCGATTGAAACATAAAATATTATCAAAGCATAACTTGAAACTTGCTCAAAGAATAACAGTATCAAACAAGTAACAAGTGCAATTGGGAGTAAAAAGTTTGCTATTTTACCAACAATAGTAAAAAATGTATGCAGTCTTAAATAAATGCTTTTATCTTTTTTTTGCAATGCGTGACCCAGTTCGTGGGTAGCAACCGAAAGCGAAGCAATACTTTTATCGTTCGCCACACCTTCGCTTAAAACTATTATATCTTTCTTGAATAGGTATGCATCAGTTAATTCTCCATCGGTTAACGCAAGAGTGGTTTTTATCCCCAGCAATTTAATTTGATTTTTCAAAAAATTAAATGCCGTTACATTTAGTCCCGTCTGCTCCACCGAATATTTTTTGTAGGTACTAACTAAATGTCCATAACAAGTACCAGCAATAATAAGTCCTACTATAAGCAGTATTAAAAATAGTATTATTAACATATTCTTATTATAGCATTTATCGACATAAATTAGTAGTAAATTTTATGTTTATCTTAATATTTTTTATTTGACTAATGTCCAAAAACTGCTATAATTGTAATAAACCAAAGGAGGTATGTATGAGTAATACAAAAACAACTGCAAAAAAGAGCAAAACAGGCTTGATTATTGCAATATTTTTGGTAGTGTGCTTAATTGCTGCTGCAATAGTTATCATTCTACCAAAAAACAACACTGCTAATTCCGTAATGGAATGTAGCACAAACCCAGATGTTCAATTTGTTTTGAACTCTAAAAACCAAGTTGTTAGAGTAAACTGTGTAAACGATGATGCACAAATCTTAATCTCTACAACAAATTTTGAAGGAATGACTGCCGAAGAAGCAGCAAAAGCCTTTACAAATCTTTGCGTAGAAGCAAACTATTTGCCAGCAAACACAGCTGGTCAAACAATTACAATCACAATCTATGGCAATGAAGGAACTGACTTTTCAAAGTTACAAGAAAGCGTTAAAAACGCCGTAAACAAGTACTTTGATGACAATGGCATCATTGCTGGTGCTGTTTGTGAAATTTCAAATAGTTTTGAAAAAGCCTTAACAAACATTGGTGCTGATGCAAAAGAACTTGCTGGAAAATCAGAAAAAGAAATCTTGGAGTTTATTGAAACATCAACAAAGGAAGTTGAAGGCATTGCTAAAGAGTTGAGAAACGATTTCTACACTCAATACAAAGCACTCAAAGCACAATTTAACATTGACAACTTAACTGCTATTGTTGATAGTTTAATTGAACAAGTTGACAAAGCACAAGCAGAAGTTAACGAACAACAGAAAAAAGTTAACGCAATGAAAGATGGTGTAGAAAAAGAAGTTGCAAAAGGCGTTTTATCTACAATGCAAGCTTCATTAAAAACTCTTAAAGACCAATTAGTAGAAGCAAAAAAAGACCTTGCTGATGCTATGAAAAAGTTTGAAGCAAAACTTGACGAAGCAATCAAAACATTGGAAGAAAAAAGCACAGAAATCTTTAACCAAGCAAAACAAACAATGCAAGATAAAATCAAAGAAGCAAAAAAATTGTTAGACGAACACAAAAAATACTTTGAACAAAACAAAGAAGAAATTAAAGCACAAATTAAAGCCTACAGAGATTCTATCGAAAAAGCATAATACATAGTTTAACAAAAAACTCTATCTTAACTTGATAGAGTTTTTTTATTGCTTTTAATATTATTAAATTTTTTGTTCAACTATATTAGTATTAGTCATTTAGATTTTCAACTTTTCAAAGTATTTAACGCTTCAAAAACTATCTGTTAAAAACTAAATGGCATAAACAAGTTAAATATTAGACCAACCACCGCACCTACAAGGTAGAGCATAATTGTTATAAAAATGTTTTGTTTCCAGTTCTTTTTGTTTTTGAATAGAATTATTAGCCCCACTCCTGCACCAGTACAAAGTCCGCCAAGACAGGACGAAAAAGATAATAGTCCATCAACATATAAATTTGCTAAAACAACACTGCCTGCACAATTTGGAATAAGTCCAATGAGTGCGCAAATCAAAGGTTGATACCAACTATTTTTGCCGAGAATTTTAACTAATACATCTTCTCCACCAGCAAGATTTAATATTACTTGAATTAGAACATTTGTAACCAAAATAATTGCAAATATTACTAATGTATGCAAAACTGCTTGCAAGATTATGTGCCAAACAATTTTTGATTTTTTTTCTACTTTTTCGTTTTCTAATTCGTGATGATGATGCAAATGATTATGTCCACAAGTTTCACAACTCTTTTCTTCAAGCTCGCACTTTTCACACTCCGTCATCTCCACCTTTTTTTCGTGACTATGAGAATGTTCGTGCTCAAAATGTTCGCTATGAACAATGTTATCACTCACTAAATTTTTGTTTTCTTTTCTAAAAATCAAGTCAAGGGCATAGCCTATTATAATCGCAAGCAAAAGTTTACAACCAATCAAAACTAAAAGTGATGTTATTTTTTCTGGCTTTGAAAGTAAAATTGCAAATGCTTCGTCACTTGTTGCAATAAACACCGAAAAAAGCGTGCCGATTGTTATCATTTTTTTAGAGAATAAGTCTGCCATAACGGCGGAAAATCCACATTGCGGAACTACACCTAGCCCAGCGCCCCAAAGCGGGCCAAATTTTTTGCTTGACGACACCATTTTTTCAAATTTTACACCACCTTTATGCTCCATAAACTCAACGAGCAAGTAAACGGCAAGTAAAATTGGAAGTGCCTTCAAGGAATCAATAACCGCTTCTAATATTGCTTCCCACATAATTAACTCCTATATAAACTGCGTTAGTTTAACATTAAAAACAAAAAATTGCAATAGATTAGTTACAAAAACAACAAAATTATTTTCTATAATATGTTTCTAACTAAAATGGCAATAAAAAAGCGAAAGTAAAATCTCTCGCCTTTTCTTCCTAAACATTAAGTAATCTGCAAATTCTGCCATTCATAATCATGAATACCAAATCAAGAATCCAAACAATTGTAAAACCAAATACAAGTCTAATAATACCTGCTACAATTTTACCTTCTTGGAATCTAGTAATTGCACCACAAAGCCAAGCAGTTACTGGAATAATTGCAAGGATAATGCTAATCACTCTATCAAGTCCAAAATAATCTTTTGATGATTTTTTAGCCATAACATTCCCTCCTTTTGTTTCTACTACTAATATATTAGCACATTTGTAAAAATATAATAAATAATTTTAAGTAACTTTTTTGTTTTTTGAAAAATTTGTTTTGGTTATAATCATTCTATGGTAAAATATTATCGAGGCTATATGGAAAAATATATAATAGATGTTGCTAAATTAAATGAAGAGATTACAACTAACACTGATGCTTTTATCAGTGAATGTGAAAACAACTATAAAAATCAATTAAAATCAGTAGTAAGTAGCATTGTTCAAAAAGACGGAATTAAATTTATTCTACTCGCTGGTCCTTCTTCAAGCGGAAAAACCACAACCGCAAAACTATTAAAACAAAATTTGATAGAAGTAGGATTTAATTGCAAGACAATCAGTTTGGACGATTTTTTTGTGGAAAGAAAAGACACTCCATTATGGGAAAATGGCAGGCCAAATTACGAAAGCGTTGACGCAATAGATTGGAGTTTGTTTGATAAGTGTATGCATGAACTATTAAAAAATGGCAAGACCTTGATGCCCGTATACGATTTTATTACTGGCACAAAAAGTTTTAAGTACACCCTATCACTTGGCGAAAACGATATAATTATTATTGAAGGCTTGCACTCTCTAAACCCTATAATCGACAGATTTATTTCAACTAAATTTAGTGTAAAATTGTTTTTAGTTCCAGCAGTAGAATACATTTTTAATAATGAAGTAATTTTATCTGGCAGAAAGTTAAGGTTTTTTAGAAGACTAATTCGTGATACTTACACTCGTGGGGCTTCCCCAGAACGAACACTCGATGAATGGAATGAGGTTTTACTTGGTGAGCAATTATACATCGACCCTTACAAGCATACTGCAGATTTTACAATTAACACCAGCCACCCTTACGAAGTATGTATTTATCACTCCATCATAAAGTATCTTAAATTAGACCAAAATCCACAATTTACGCTTCTTGTTGAGCCATTTGATAAGATTGTTTCAGCTGATAAATCTCTCGTGCCAGAAGGCTCATTACTTCAAGAATTTGTGCATTAAAAGTCAAAACAACACTTGTGTAAACAAAGTTAAAAAAGATTAAAGTTTAGTAAATAAATACTCACTTTATAACAGGACTATTCAGCAAAGCACTTAATGAAAATTGCAAAAAAACAACCAATATAAAATATAGAACAAATATTTATAATTGTAATAAAAAAATAAATAAACTAAATTTATAAATAAAAAAAACACGGAATAAATCCGTGATTTTTTTTAGAATAAGTCTTTGTAAGCTTTGCCCATTTTGAATGATGGAACTTTTGATGCAGGAAGTTTAACCTTTTGTTTTGTAAGTGGGTTAAATACTTCTCTTGCTGGTTTTGATTTAAGTTCATAAGTTCCAAATCCAACTAATGAAACTTTATCTCCACCTTCTAATGCTTCCTTGATTACTTCAAGTGATGCGTTGTATGCTGCTTCTGCTTGTTTGTGTGTCAAACCTGCTTTTTCAGCAACAGCCTTAACATATTCTGTTTTGTTCATATACGAACACCTCCGTTTTTTATATGTCATAGTAAGTGTAACATTTTTTGTCGATTTTACAAACTATTTTTTATAGTTTTTTTTCGTTTTCGCCCGAAATTGCTTACTATTGTCGACTTTTTGCAGTTTTCACTCCTTGATAAAATAATTATTAACAAAAAACTGGCTAGTAAACCAGTTTTTGCTTATAATAAATTTTTAGTTGAAATTTTCACTCAAATACTTAAATAAATCCGCATGTTTTGCATAAGTCACATAAGCGATATGACTTGTAGAATCTGCTGTATTGTATTTTAAGTAAGCGTTTATTTTTGTTAAATTTTCACTATTAACAATTTCGATAACCACACTACGATAAGTTTTTTCGTTTGATGAAAGTGATATGTTTGCTCCGTGAAGGTTTGTATCTTGGTCTACACCAAACTTAAACTCAATCAAGATTGTTTTATCATTTTTTAGAGACGATGAATCAAGATATGTTGTGTTAGAAATTGTTGAAACACCTTGAAAGCCTTTACCTTGAAAGAATGCTTCAATAAACTTTACATTAAAGCCTTTATTGAATTTTTCCATAATTTCGTTGTATCTATCATCATCTTTTTCTATTGTTTGATTATTACTTAAAATTGTAATACTTTGTGGATTATTAAAATTAAAGTTATAACTCTTTGGTACAATAGCACTAACTACAACCAAGCATGCTAGTGTAAAAATTACAGCAACAGCGATAATTCCAAATACTCTTTTTGTTTTCATTTTTCTATTCCTTTATTCTTTATCTTTGTTTTGTTTGTTTTCTTCGACTTTTTCGTTTTCTAATTTTTGAGCATTGTTATCATCATTTACTGATGAATTATTTTGCTCGGTTTCTAAATTAGTTTTTGCATTTTCATCACTAGTTATTTGATTTTCATCAACTTTTTTTGATTTTACAACATCATTAAATTGTTGGTCTTGTGGAATAATTCCTTCTCGCTTTAATGCGTTGAATGCTTTTTCTTTTAACTCACGAAGTTTTTGTTCTTCCTGCAATTGTTTTTCTTGTTTTTCTTTTTCAAGCAACTTGTTTTCTTCGTTTTCTCTCTTTCTCATTTTTTCAATGATAGATTCGATTGACTTACCTTCCATAACATCTTCTACTTCGTCTTGGAATACTGTTTCTTCTTTAAGCAACAATGTTGCAAGTGCGTGAAGTTTATCAATATTATCTGTCAAGATTTTTGTTGCTTGTTCGTAGTTTTCTTTTAAGATTCTTTCTACTTCTTGGTCGATTATCTTTGCAGTTTCTTCACTATAAATACTCTTTTCTTGATAATCTCTACCAATAAATACTTCGCTTGTAGAACCTAGATTGATAAAACCAAGTTTTTCACTCATACCAAATTGGGTAACCATTTTTCTTGCAAGTTTTGTTGCCTGCTCAATATCGTTACTAGCACCTGATGAAATGTCGTGGAAAATTAAATCTTCGGCAATTCGACCACCCATACAAACTGCAATCATATTGTTGATTTTGTTGATTGTTAGATAGTTATCATCAGTTTCTGGTCTGCTCATTGTATAGCCACCAGCCATTCCACGAGGAACGATTGATACTTCTTGAACATCGTCACTATATGGAAGCATCTTGTGTAAGATTGCGTGTCCTGATTCGTGATATGCTGTAATTTGTCTATCTCTTTCGGTCATAACACGGCTCTTCTTTTGTGGTCCCATCATAACCTTTGTAGATGCTTCACTCATATCTTTCATTGTAATTCTTGGTCTATCATCACGAGCGGCCAAAATTGCGGCTTCGTTTAGTAAGTTTGCTAGGTCTGCCCCGCTAAACCCACTTGTAATTCTTGCAATATTTTTGAAGTTTACATCTTCGGTAAACTTTTTGTTCTTTGCGTGAACTTTTAAGATTTCTTCTCTTTCGCCAACATCTGGCATATTTACATAAATTTGTCTGTCAAATCTACCTGGTCTTAACAATGCTGGGTCAAGGACATCTGGTCTGTTTGTTGCAGCAATTACGATAATTCCATCATTGCTTTCAAATCCGTCCATTTCGACAAGTAATTGGTTGAGTGTTTGTTCTCTTTCGTCATTTCCACCACCAAGTCCTGCACCACGCTGTCTACCAACAGCATCAATTTCATCGATAAATACGATTGCAGGAGCAGAACGCTTTGCTTGGTCAAACAAATCTCTAACACGGCTTGCACCAACACCAACAAACATTTCTACAAAATCACTACCACTAATTTGGAAGAATGGTGCGTGACTTTCGCCAGCAACTGCTTTTGCAAGCATTGTCTTACCTGTTCCCGGTGGGCCAATTAGTAACACACCTTTTGGAATTTTTGCACCCAAATCGGTGTATTTTTTGTTGTTACTTAAAAAGTCAACAACTTCTTTTAACTCATACTTTTCTTCTTTTGCACCAGCAACATCGCTAAACTTAACCTTGCTGATTTCGGTTGTCTTTGCTCTTGTTTTTCCAAAAGCCATACTCTTGTTATTTGCACCAATAATATTCTTCATAAGGAAGTAGCCAATAATTAAAATTAAAACTACTGGAATATATGGTGAGATAATACTAAACCAACTTTGTGGTTGTGGTACCCAGTCATAATCAAAGTCTGCAACTGGAATAATTGGAGTTTCGGTCTTTTCATTTGTCACTGGGTCGATAGTAGTAATTACTTCGTTTCCGTTTTTGTAACTTTCACAAAATCTTTCGTAGTTGTCATAGTTTCCAAGTACCGCATACTTATCTGCTTTTCCTTTTTCAAATTGTTCGTCCGTAACTTTTGAGTCGTTTACAAGTTTAATTCTAATCGTTGTACCCTGTGCGTAAGCCTTTTGAACTTCGCCTTTTCTAACCATTTGCTTAAACTCACTATATGTTATAGTATCACTATCACTTGCGTTCATTGTGATAAATACTACTGAAAATACTATTGCTATGCAGAGCAAAATTATTATCAGTCCTCTCGATTTTTTGTCTTTTAACATTTTAGTCCTCCACTAACCTTATAATATTATCATAAAACGCAAAAAAATAACAAATCATTTTTTTGATTTTAACGCTTTTTTCTATATATTATTTATAAATATATTTATATAATATAAAAAACTATTTAATAATCTGCAAACTTTTGATAATTTTTGTCAAAAATTTATTGGAACATTTTACAAATTTTTAGATTTTTTTTGAAATGTAAGTACATACTTAACAAAAGTATGTTAAAATAGTCAAAAAGGAGAAGCCAACAATGAGCATTTTAGATATTATTGTTATCGCTGTTTTGGGCGTGTTTGCAATAATTGGACTAATAAAAGGTTTTTTGAATACACTTTTGTCACTATTTGGCAACTTGGCTTCTCTTGCCGTTGCAATAGTAATTGCAAAGCCTTGTGCACAATTTTTCAATAGACTTTTTGGACTTGTAAATTGGCTTGGCGGACTGATTATTAAGGCCATAAGCGGAATACTTCCAACGACGCTTGAAACAAGCACGATGACCCCTGCGGAAGTAATTACACACTTAAAAAGTCAAGGAATAATTGGTAATTTAACATCTCTTTTCGTCAATCAAGATGTTGAATTATATGGGGCTGGTGCAACAAGTTTAACTGACACATTAACCGCCACTATGGGTGGTTTTGCCACCACAGTTTTTACGGCAATAATAATGTTTATATTGATTAGAATAGCGGTGGTACTTTTATCAAAATTATTCAACGCAATCACTAGCAAAAAAGCAATCGGTTGGATTGACAGATTACTAGGTACAATTCTTGGGCTATTAAAAGGTGGATTAGTAATTACTGGCATTTTATCTATTATTTACGCCTTATCGCCACTAATTCCAGTGTTTGACGAATGGATTACCGCTTCAAGTTTTACCAACTGGATTTATGGTTATGTTAATCAACTGATTAACTGGGTTATTTCATCAATCAACTGGCAATCTTTTGGAATCGGTTAGCAATTACTTTTAATCAAAAAACAATCACCAATTATTTTACTGATATAAAACTAAAAATTATCTTTCAAATGCTTTACAAAGAACAATTTTAATTTTTATTTGTTTCAAAAAAAAATGCAATTATAAGATATTTCAATCCATAATTAAATGCAAAAAGCATAAAAAAACACTATCTTAAAGGAGTAGTGTTTTTTAATATTAAATTATGCTTTTGGCCAAGACGATGGTCTATCTTCCCAAGCCGTATAGCCATTGTTTGCTGACTGTACAATTTCGATATCAACACAAATTTTACCATTGTTTAAGTATTCGCTTCCAAAAGTATTATCAAACGAAATTACAAGTGGAATATATTGAGAGTTTGTAATATCAATTTTTTTGTTAAAGTAGAGATAATCTCCCTTTGCTGTCCAATTAGACAAATTGTATGCTAGCACACTTTGTGAGTAGTTTGTACTTGTTGCTTGCGAACTTGATGCAATATTTACTTTAACCTTGCTGTTATCTACTGTACCATTATTTGTATAATAAATTTTCATACGAAGATAAAAAGTTTCGCTTGTTTGCCCTGTTTTGTTTTTCAAGACAATTGTTTTGTACACATCGTCCATCATCGCTACTTCGCTAGCCGTTAAATCAAATGTGGTCGAAGCCTTTGCGCCTGTTCCACTTGCATCAACCGCAATTATACCAAATCTAATGTCTGCCGATGAAGAAGAACTGCTAACTTTGTCTGTAAAATATGCAAGCGATACATTGATTATCATTGAAAGAGCAAGCAAAATAGCAATAATAAGTATTGCTAAATTTTCATAGTTTACTTTTGATGATTTTTTAACCATTTTGCGTCTTCTCCCTAATATTTTTATTGAACATTTTTGTAATATTATTTAATAAATATTTATACTATCAAATTTATCTTTGACCTTTGATTGAAGCAATCCAAGAGTCTGTTGCAGAACCATCTGCGATGTTGCCATCGCTATCGCTAACTTTCCACATAGTGTCTAATATTAAATCACTTGCTGGTGCAACTTCAACATAAATTGTGATTTTACAAGTTAAATTTTCATAACCTGATTTAGCCGTAAAGCCCTTGATTGCTGTGATAGTTCCGTTTTTAACAACATTGTTATAGTAATAGTAAATACCACTGCTTGCGTAGTCACTAATTGAGCCACCAAATTCGTCAACGATATAGTAGTATCCCCTTGTCCAATCTGGGTTATTGATAGTTAATCCATTGCTAATTGCGTCTTCACTAGGAGTAAAGGTTGAACCACTCATTGTACCCCATTCTTGTGTTATCCAATATCTAACAACGAGTTTGTCTACATTTGATGTAGTTTTAATATCAATTTGTTTTGAAAGGTCACTTGTATTTGCTGGTGAAACATAAAACACTTGTTCTTGCGATGCACCATTTTGGTCAACCAAATTAAAAGTAAAATCTGGATTTGTTAAACCGCCCTTAACTGAACTTGTATCGGTAAACCAAGCACCAGTCACAGAGAAACAAACGCAAAAAATTAGCAAAACAGAGAATGCTACATACATTAAAATATCTTTTTTTCTACTCTTTCGACTATAAATCATTGTTTTCTCCCTATCCTTTAGAACAGTTTTATATAATCTGGTACAAATCTAAAAATTTCATTTGCTATATACAGTATTATAACATAAGTTATTATTTGTAGAAAATTAAATCGCACATAAAATAAAAATTGTCCAGTTTTTTCGTATATCGAAATTACTTTTCCTTTAACATTACTATAAACCAATTCTTCGTGTCCCGGACCAGAATTTCCAGCAGGTTGTGTTGATGGGTCTTCTAGATAAGGTTTTAGAAATGACTCATAACTTTTAGAATTGTTTGTCATAGTAATAATTTGGCATTTTGAACTAATGGTTCGCTTAAAAGTGATGCCCATATTTTGAAAGGTCACTTCGTCACCTTTTTCAAAATACTCGCCTTCTGGCTTCATCGCAACAATACTATGTGTTGTGTAAACTTTTCCACTTTTAGAAAATGTAATGTAAACTGCTTTTCCTTGGGCTTGTCCTTCCAAAAAGTCATTATATAAATCACTGTATGATATAGTTTTATCCATTACCAAACTTTTGTACTTTATTTCTGGTTCACTACTCCAACCATTTACCAAATATAATCTATGTCCTGTAATGTACCCAATCCCAGCAGTTACAAGTACTGCACAAGCAATGCACAGTACTATACTGGAAAGTGAGAACATTCTTTTATATATTTTTTTCACTTTTAACCTCTTTTATTCTATAAATCTATATTGTATTTATTCTTCAAAACTTGTTTGAATGAGTCAATAGTTGCTGGTGTGTAACCAGTGATATTTTGTGGAATTTTTGGTAAATCTCTACAAGCACTTGTAACACCCGACTCGTCCATAATTAGATAGTAAACATTCTTAAATCTATCTGTGTTAATTATAAAGTTTTTACCCATTACTGCTCCTGCTTCTACCGTAGCACTTGTACCGCTTGTACTATATTGTACATTAGAGATAGTGTAGCAGTCCACAATAGTTGATGTTTTTTCATTGTAGCCAACAAGACCACCAACATAAACAGACCTTTGAGAGAATGTTGTTACGCCATAAATTTCGGTTTGAGCCAAAATTCCGTCTGTTGTGTAAACCCCGTTTGAGTTATCGTTATAGCAATATGTTATCTTTCCTGCTTGGTCGTAAGCACAAATACCTCCAACATACGCACTTTGAGATACATTGTTTGAGTTTCTTGCACTAGCATAAACATTTGCATAATTTCCGCAATATGTGATTGTACCTGTTTCGTTAAAGCCAACAATACCGCCAGACATATTACTATTGATACTTGTTTTGTTTTCGCCACCAACTGTTCCATAGTTTAAGCAGTACGAAATTGTACCCTTATTGTAACCTGCGATACCACCACTACGAACTTGTGCGTTATCGTTTTTAGAACAAATTACTGCATAGTTTTGACATTCAGTTATTATTCCTTCGTTGTAACCTACAATACCACCAGCATAAGTGATAGCGCTATTTAGAGAGTAAGACCTAATTTGAGATACTCCGTCATAAATATAGTTGCCAGTTTCATCATCAACTATTGCACCCACAATAATATTTTGTACTGTGCCTTTATTATAGCCAACTATTGCGCCGACATTGCTTCCGCTAGATATTAAGAAGTTTTGAATTACAACATCTTTGATTATTCCGTTTTCGCCTACATAGTCGAATATAGAACTATTTTCAGCAACATCTGTTAAGGTAATATTGATTAAATACTTGTTGTTTCCATTAAACGAGCCCGTAAACATCTCATCTTTTGTACCAATATTTTGAACTACATATCCACCAAAATCAATGCCCTTAAAGTTTTCATCTGGGCTTAAAGCATAATGTGCTGTTGGGTTGTAATTGATAAAGTTGAATGTTTCAGCACTATCAACAATAAATGGGGTTTTTTCTGTTCCATTTCCACTACTAAACAAGCAGAAATCATAACCCTTTGTGTAATCTTTTTCGTTAGATTTTATTTGTGAAGATGTACCATCTTCGCCTTCAATAATTAGTACAGACATTACCTTGAATCTATAATAGCCTTTTCCGTTAATATAAGCATATAAATTTGTGGTTTGAACTTCTGTTGGAGTTACTGCATTCCACATTTCTTCTGTAATTTCGTCTACTGATGAAATGCTTGGTACAGATTCTGCGCTTATAAATTGATACTTAAATACATAGTTTGTGAGAAGGTCGCCAATGGTAACTTTATTCCATTGCACTTTTCCTGTAAATCTCTCTTTTTCGTCTACAATAACTGTTAAGTCTGGTGTTGTTGGAATAATGATTGTCAATTTATTAGTAAATTCACTATCAAGGTAATTACCTTGACCTAGGTATTTAACCATAAACTCAATTTGAGTTCCTTCTTCCATATCAACTAAACCATCTGCAATATTTTTTGGAATACTGAAAATATTATCGTCAAGAGTAAATTCTTTTTCAATAAACTTTTCGCCAGAAATTACTTTAAGTTTTACAAAATATTTAACATCAGCATAATTGCTTGGTAACTTATCAAATGTAAAGTTTCCTAAGTAATCTGCTTCAGATGAGTATACAATTTTAGGATTTGTTGGAACTGGCAATTTTTCAAAGTTTTCCAAAACTTCGCTAGGAGTTCCGCTAATTTTAACACTTGAAACTGCGCCACTTAAACTTGTATCGCCGTTTGTTTGCAAGTAAGCAAAATAGCCTTGTCCTGCTGGGTAAATATACTTATCTGTATTTGTAAAGTCGTAACTTGTTTCAGTATTACTTAATAAAATTGCTTTTTCGTATTCTGTTTGGTTTGGCAATTTGATAAATAGTAACAATCCATTTGGAGCATCTGCTGATGCAACCTTGTCCCAAGAAATTTTGCCGTTTTCCACTCTAACATTTTGAACTGTCGCAAGTTTTCTTACTCTAACAATATCTGTAAAGTCACTATTTAGGTATGTTTTGTTTGTTCCAATACATTTTATTTGAACTGAATATTCGCCAGTAGCAAGTTTAATCTTCTTGCCAGTAGTTGTTGTAATATCACTACTTAAATCAATAGAAGTTTGACCTGAAACAGAAACTTCGTATTCCTTTGTTGCGCCATCTTCAACTAGCTCGTTATTTTCGTCATAAACATAGAAGTTTACGCCCGAAATACTTACCAAATATCCGTTAGCATTGTTATTAACTTTCCAGTTAAGAATACCTTTATCAACAAAGACAGTTGTCTTGTCTAATTTTATTACATCTTTTGGACTAATGTATGCAGAAACCTCGGAGTTGATAAATTCGTTATCGCCCATTGCTTGAACTCTTATTTGATATGTGCCAGAGGCAAATTCACTGCCAAGTTCAACAATTTGGTCTTTGTTAATTTTTAATGTCTTTTGCGTTTTTCCTGTAATGAGCATATTAAAGAAGTATTTTACGTTTTCGCTAGTAACTAATGTTTTGTCCCATTCAAAAACGATTTTTCCACTTCTTACTTTAATATCTGTTGGAGTTGCTAGTTTTTTGAATTCGCCTTGGTCTTTAACATTTAATGAGTCGAGGCAAATTTTTGTGCCGTAACTAGAACTTTCGTTACCAATAACTTTTACTTTTATTAAGTATGTGCCAGAAACAAATCGCAAGTCGTTTTCAAGTGTCATTGCATATTCTGTTGAATTAGCAGGCATATCAATATCAAAACTTTCATCTCCACGAGTAAATGTAAAGATATATTTTTCTGCTCCATCAATTTTTGTCCATCTTAATTTTCCGTCAACAATGGAAATATTTATATTAGGTAGAACTTTAACAGAAACTGTTGCTGTACGCTCACTATCAATCACATTGTCTGTGTTTGATAGGGTCATTAAATCGATTGTATAACTTGCCATAGCGTCACTATCGCCAAGTTTTGCTTTTATATAATTTGTTAGATTGTAAGTTGTTACATCTGCACCAACAATATCTTCGGTTTCAATATCTTTTGTCTCGTCGTTTTTGATAGTCAATCTATAACCTTTGATATTTTCGGTGTTGTTACTCTTTGTCCAACTAACAACATATTCACCATTTTCATTTCGGTTAATGGTCAAACCATAAGGTTGTTCCAATCTTGTGAATGATAATGTTTCACTGTAATTAGAAATCAAATCTTTACTAGTACCTTCCAAATTTAATGGTAGAGTTATGATTTTCACATTGTAACTGCCCTTTGTAAAGTAAAGGTATTTAGAAGTATCATCAAATGATGTTAGTTTATCAATATTGACAGAAGTGCGTTTAAGTTCTGAAAGCAAGCCTGCCATATCCAAGCCAGAACCCGAAACGACTTTATCAAAATCATACATATTTACAAAGTTGCCGTTTACTACTAACACAAACATTACTTTTGTATTCATCACACCGTTTGTGTAACTTGATGTCCACGAAATTGTGCCATCTTTTTCTATCTTTATGTTTTTTGCTGTATCTAGTTTTGTAAATGTTTTTTCTTCGCTGTAATCACTACTTACAATGTCTTTACCATTGCCATAGGCTTGAATTTTTACTTCATAATTACCTGCTGGTAAAGTACCCAAGTCATACTTGCGAATATTTTTTGTATCTTGTCTTAAAACTTCCGTTCCGTTTTGGCTTATTACAATATTATAGCCAACCGCATTTTTACCAGAAATTGTTGCTTCGTCCCATATCAATACACCTGGTAAATTATCTTCACTAATATCACCACTTGTTACTGCCTGCAATGCACCTTGAACACTAGGTTCAACAACAGGAAGAATGACAAACGAGAAAGTTTGTTCTGTATCACTATTCAAGATGATATTGCTGTCGCCAGCATTTCCACTTGTACCTGCTACCTTTATTTTGAAAGTATAATTTCCTGCTGGATAGTCTTGTCTATTGTTAAAGTCGTAGGAATGATTTATTCCATAAGACTTATAGTCAAATTTTGAATCTTCATTTGAAGAATCTAGGCCAATCAAGAATGATGCGCCTTGATATTCTTCGGCGAGTTCGTCCCAAGACAAAACTCCGTTTTCCATTTTTATATTGTAAGATGAAGGTGCTTTTTTAGCGTTCAAAGTTACTGCATCATCACTACGAATAACTGACTCGTTATCGCCTAATGCATAGCCAAAGTATGTAAGGCTACCATCATTTTCAATTTTATATCTAACATTGTAGTTGCTTCCGCCATCTGGCATAGAAATTTTTACTTCACCGTCTACAACACTAATAACTGGTGCTTGTCGTTTGGTTATTTGCATCTCGCTAGACACTTGTGAATCAAAGAAACCAAAATATTTTCCGCTTGGATTACCTGCAAGTGCTTGAATGCTTACTTGATAATTTCCTGCTGGGAATGTTGTACCTTGACCAAAAATTGCTTCGTCTATACCATAAAAATCAAATGATTGCAATTTGCCAACATTGTATGATTGAGTGTTATTTCCGCTTGTGATTGTTAAAATGTAATTTGTAGAGTAATCAATGTTTGTCCACTTTAATTCGCCATCACTAACCGAAAGTGTTGGACTTGATAATTTTTTTGCATAAACCATACTAGAATAATCGCTAGTTAAGTACAAATCTCCTGTGCTAGCCGATTTTGTACCAATGTATCTAATTCTTAATGAAACTTCACCTTCTTTTAATGAAGAAGGAATTTCGATTTCGTTAGTATGAAGTGAAAGATTTAGCCTTTGACTGCCAACAACAAGTTGCACTTCGTAAGCACTTGCGTTGTTTTGAAGTGGCATTATAATTTTGCCGTTAGAAACAGAAAAACTATTGTTTTCTGGTGTAGCAAGTTTTTTTACTACCAATTCTTCCGTATAATTTGAAGTGATAGTGTTTAACGCATCGCTAACACTTGCAATTTTAATTTTATATCCGCCTTCAAACTTTTCGTTCATTGCAAATTGAACTTTTGTTTGGTCACCTTGTGGCTGACTAACATTGAATGTGTATTCATCATCGTTAAAGTATTTTCTGCCGTCATATAGTCCATTGAAAGTCAAGTTATACGAAACAGCATCGCTTTGTCTATCCCAAGTAATTTTACCGTCTTCTACTCTCAATCCAGTTGGACTTGTAAGTTTGTTTACTGTAATAATGCCAGTAAATTCACTTGTGATTACCTTTTCGTTATCACCAACGGCTCTAACCTTATAGGTGTGATTACCTACCGCCAAATCACTAGGAACAGCATAACTAACATCAGTGCCTTTATAAACTAATTTTTCGGTGTTTGATAGTACTTCATAAACTTCATAGCAAACTGGCACTGTTCCGTTGTCCATTACAACTGGACTCCAAGAGAAAAATCTTTTGTATTGTAAGTTTGCAGGAGTTGATAGTTTTGTAATTACTATGGTTTTTGGTGCAGAGTCAAAACAATAACATATTTCACCTTCGGTGGAAATTGTTTCACTTGGTGTTTTTGCAGTCACTGTTATTTGATACTCGCCCGATTCATTAAATACTTGCGATTGTGAAAGTTTTGAACTAGGAAGCATAATCGCATTATCTGCATTTACTTTGTATTCATAGTTTACGGCATCTTTAACACTTGACCAACTAACTATTCCATTTGCGTGAGTTAGTGATTCAATATTTTCTAGTACCATAAACACATATTCGTCACTATAATTAGAATCAAGTTCGCTAACATGAGAAATAGCCTTAACTTGAACAGTCAATTTTTCGCCTTTGGTAAATTTTTTATAGGAGTTCAAAACTGGGCAAACAATTTCCTGCCCGTTAATCTTTAACATATAACCATTAAAGCCTTGGTCAATAGTTTCGGTTGATGCGTCCCATTCGATTGCTTGTGTTTGATAGTTGAATTTTAGTCCTGTTGGAGTAAGCATTCGTTGTTCGAGTTTTTTTATTTTTACAACGCACTTATCTCTAACATCGGCATTACCTTTCATTCTAACACTAACAAATGTTTGAGAGTCGTTTGCTTCTGGATTTTTTACCTTAACAACAAATTTGTATTCACTATCTTCCTTTGGAGTAATCTCAATTAAAGATGTGTCGTAGGAAAAAAATTCAACATCTTTTTGTGTTGCGTTTGCAGGCTTAAACGAAACTTCAAGTTCTTCTTCACTCGAAGTATCTCCCCCAACATAAAGTGTTATTTCGTGCTTGTTTAAGACAATTTCTTTAACCTTTACAGTGTTAGACTCGTCTTGACACGCAAAAAATGCAAAAGCACTTGCAAAGCACAAAAGAATCATTGATAAAAATTTGGCTATCTTTTTCATTTGAAACCCCTAAATATATAATATACAAATTTATTTTAACACCTAAATGAAAAATTATCAAAGAATTTTATAGCCTTTTATTATATATAATAAAAAAATTTACCACTATCACTCACGATGATTTTTTGTTCAAAACACAAAAAAAGTGAGAATTTATCTCACTTTCAATAACTATAAATTTTGTTTAACTTTTTGATGCCTTGAACTTTTAATCAGCAACATTCAAACTAAACATTGAATTTGAATAGCATTACATCGCCGTCTTTAACGACATAATCTTTGCCTTCCATTCTAACTTTACCTTTTTCCTTTGCCTTAACATATCCGCCAAGTTCCAAAAGGTCGTGGTAGTCGCAAACTTCCGCTTTAATAAAGCCACGCTCAAAGTCTGTGTGAATTTTACCCGCTGCTTGTGGTGCTTTTGTTCCATTTTTGATTGTCCAAGCCCTAACTTCTTTTTCGCCCGCTGTTAAAAAACTTATCAAACCTAAAAGTTTGTAACTAGCCTTGATTAAATTGTCAAGACCGCTGTGCTTTATGCCCAAATCTTCGTAAAACATTTGCTTTTCTTCAGCCGAGAGTTTGGAAATTTCTTCTTCAATCTTTGCACTTAATACGATAACTTCCGCACCTTCTTTTTGTGCTTGCTCTTTAACTAATTTAACATATTGATTATCATTCTCATTTGCAATATCATTTTCGCTAATGTTTGCCGCATAAATAACAGGTTTGCTGGTCAACAAGAAAAATGATTTCATAATTTGAGACTCATTTTCATCAAGTTCCAAAGTGCGTAGACTTTGCTCATTTTCCAAACACTCTTTACATCTCAAGAGTAGTGCCAATTCTTCCTGTGCTTGCTTATCATTTGCTCGTGCTTGTTTTTCAGCCTTTGCTATCTTGTTTTGCACGCTTTCTAGGTCCGCCAAAATAAGTTCCAAATTGATAGTTTTCATATCGTCAACTGGGTCAATTTTGTTGTTTACATGAATAATTTTTGAATCATCAAAACACCTTACTACATGAACGATAGCATCGACTTCTCTAATATGACTTAAAAACTTATTGCCTAAACCTTCGCCATGGCTTGCACCTTTAACAATTCCCGCAATATCAACAAATTCAATAATCGCTGGGGTAACTTTTTGAGTGTTATAAAGTTTTGCAAGATTATCCAATCTTTCGTCTGGAACAGCCACAACTCCAACATTTGGTTCTATTGTACAAAATGGATAGTTTTGTGCTTCTGCTCCCGCATTAGTAATCGCATTAAAAAGTGTACTCTTTCCAACATTTGGCAAGCCAACAACTCCTAGTTTCATAATTTCTCCTTAACTTATAGTCTTAATTTAATTTCAACTTTAATAATATATCACTAAAAAAAAATAAGAGCAAATGTTTGCCCTATTTTTTATTATTTTATCTAAATGTCAGTAGAAGCCATATCAATCTCTTCATCTTCTGGGAAAATAGAATTTGCTTGCATTGGCAATAGTACTGCGTTTATGCCCGCATTTGATGTCAAGTTAATAATCACTGTTCGTATGGTAGCATAAAGTTGTTTTGTAACATCTATCATAAACGACCTTTCTTCATACTGATTTTCAAAGTCAACTTCGTAAACAGCCGAGTAATCAACAAAGATTGTAAAAGGAATAGGTGCATCTTGTGTTGGTTTGATTTCACAAGTTAGTTGATAAATTTTTTTACTCTCGTCTTCGTTAATCTTTTTTACATTTCTAACAAAATGTGGCTTAATCTCCACTTGTCCCGGTTTTAATTGAAGGTTATTAAACTCAAACAAAAGTTTGTTTGCTCTTGAACCTAAAAATTTTGCTTTCATAATTTTCTCCTTGTAGTAATTATAACACTTTGCATTAGTTTTATAAAATTATTTTGAATGTAATAGCAATTTTTGTTGTATGAAAAAATTGTTGTGATATAATAAAGATATGGAAAACAAAACAATATGTGCTATAAGCACCCCACTTGGCAACGGCGGAATTGCTGTTGTAAGAATGAGTGGAAAGGAAAGCAAAAAAATTTTACAAAAATTAGTAGATGTAAAAGTGAGTTCATTTGAACCACGAAAACTCTATTTAACTAATGTTAAGGCAGAAGGCTTTAACGACAAAGCACTTGTAGTGTACTTTGAAGCGCCACACTCCTACACTGGCGAAGATATGGTGGAAATTCAATGCCACGGCGGAGTAGTCATTGCGAAAGGAATTTTAGATTCTTTAATATCAAACGGAGCAATTTTGGCTCAGGCGGGAGAATTTACAAAAAGAGCATTTCTAAATGGCAAAATCTCACTAGAACAAGCCGAAGGTGTTATTGATATGATTAACGCCGAAAGCGAACAAGCTGTAAAGGCAGGCTACAATCTTGTAAGCGGAAAACTATTTGAGAAGATAAAATCTCTTAAAGATAGTCTAACCGACTGCATAGCCGAAATTGATGTTTCTATGGACTACCCCGAAGAAGATATTGAATATATAGCCAGCCAAAAAGTCAAAAAAATATTGGAACAATCAATTGTTAAAACAATGGAACTACTTGACACCGCAAAGACAGGCAGACAAGTAAAAAATGGCGTAAATGTTGTAATTTTAGGCAAGCCAAATGTTGGCAAAAGCAGTTTGCTAAATTCCCTAATCGGCTACGACAGAGCCATAGTTACAGATATTGCAGGCACAACTCGTGATACTGTGGAAGAAAGTTTTTCGTATAACGGAATGAGTTTTAATCTTATCGACACAGCCGGTATTCACGAAAGCAACAATGTTGTTGAAAAAATTGGCATTGAGAAGGCGGAAGATAGCATTAAACTTGCAGATATTGTACTTGTAGTATTAGACGCAAGCATCGGTCTATCAAAAGACGATGAATATATTCTAGAAAAAACTAAAAATTCAAAAACTATCTATGTTCTTAACAAAACCGACCTTGATATTTGCAAAACTGTAATCGGCTCGATTAAAGAAAAAATAAATTACACAAAAAGAGATAGCGAAAAATATATCATCGAAATTTCAGCACTAAAAAACAGCCACATTCAAGACCTAAAACAAAAAATATTTGATATGGTTGTGGACAAAAATATTTTGTCTAGCGGACTTTTAATCACAAATGCTCGTCACGAAGAAGCGCTCAAAAATGCTCTTGCCAGCCTAAAACAAGCATTAAAAAATCTTGACGAAAATTTGAGTCTTGACCTTGTCTGTCTTAATATAAAGCAGGCTTGGGATAGTCTTGGAAAAATTACTGGCGAAACTTCTACGGAAGAAATTGTTGATAGAATTTTTGAAAAATTCTGCTTGGGCAAATAATTTTAATAATACAATTTATCATTGATACTAATTATCAACAAATCAAGTGATTGAATGAAAATTCTAACAGATTTATCACTTGATTTTTTTATGCTTTTTTATTTTTTTAGTTTACATAGATTAAAAATTAGACAATTTTTTTCTTTTTAACATTCATAATTAGGTTAAAACAAATGCAAGATAAATCAAAATACTATTAAGATAATTTGATATAAAACAAAACATAAATTTTTTCTCATATAAAATTTTTCTTTATAGATATATTTACTTTTTTTAATAAAAGTAATATAATGTGCTAGTTTATTAAAAGGTAAGATTATGAAAAACATTAGTGAAAAATATGATGCAATCGTTATTGGTGCTGGTCACGCTGGTTGTGAAGCAGCCCTAGCACTTTCTAGAACAGGACAAAAAACTCTTATTTGTACAACAACGCTAGAAAACATAGCGTTTTTAGCCTGCAATCCAAGTATTGGCGGAACAGCCAAAGGACATTTGGTGTGTGAAATTGATGCACTCGGCGGACAAATGGGAATAAACGCCGATAAGACAGCCATTCAAATTAGAATGTTAAATCTAGGTAAAGGTCCTGCTGTCCACTCATTAAGAGCACAAGCCGACAAAGTTGCGTATCACACCGAAATGAAAAGGACGCTTGAAACAACTCCAAACCTAACTATTTTGCAAGCAGAAATCAGCGACATTTTGGTAGAAGACGGCAAAGTTGTTGGTGTAAAAACCACTTTGGGCGAAGAATTTTCGGCAAGGGCAGTCGTTGTCTGCACTGGTGTTTACTTAAAAAGCCGTATTATCATTGGTTCTAATACCGAAAATGTTGGTCCAAATGGTTTTAAGTGTGCAAATAGCCTAACACAAAGTTTACAAAATTTAGGCTTTGAAATTAGACGATACAAAACAGGAACACCACCTAGAATTTATGGTAGCAGTGTTAATTACTCGGTTTTGGAAGAACAAAAAGGCGACGAAAACATACAGTCATTCAGTTTTATGACAAAAAGACAACCAAAAAACATTGCAAGTTGTTACCTTTGCTATACAAACGAAAAAACTCACTCTTTAATTCGTGACAATCTAAAAGACGCACCTGTCTATAACGGCTTAATCGAAAGCACAGGCCCTAGATATTGTCCAAGCATAGAAACAAAAGTCGTTAGATTTGCCGACAAATTAAGACATCAATTATTTTTAGAGCCAGAAAGTTTGTCGACTGATGAAGTTTACATTCAAGGGCTATCAACAAGTTTTGGCTATGAAATTCAAAAACAAATGGTTCACACCATTGCGGGACTAGGAAATGCCAAAATTATGCGATATGCCTATGCTATCGAATACGATGCAATCAATAGTTTACAACTACTCCCTACTCTTGAAGCAAAAATCGTAAAAAATCTGTTCTTTGCTGGTCAAGTTAACGGAACAAGTGGTTACGAAGAAGCCGGTGCACAAGGAATTATTGCCGGTATTAACGCAAGTTTGTCTTTACGAAACCAACCACAATTAGTGTTAAAGCGAAGTGATGCCTATATTGGTGTTTTGATTGACGATTTGGTTACAAAGGGTACAAATGAACCATACAGAATGATGACAAGCAGAGCAGAATTTAGACTTCATTTAAGACAAGATAATGCAGATATGCGTCTAACCGAAATTGGTAGAAAAGTGGGTCTTGTTGATGATGAAAGATGGAAAATCTATACAAGAAAAAAACAACAACTTGAAAAATGTAAAAAACAACTAGGAAAAGTCCTCTCTCCAAAAGTTGTAAATGATTTGTTGACCGAAAAAGGCGAAAACAAAACCAATCAAGGCGTTAGCATTGACAATTTATTAAAACGAGCAAACATAACCGCAAGGGACTTAAAACAAAAACTAGGACTTTTCAAAAACATAAACAACAGCGTGCTTGATTTACTCACACTAGAAGTTAAATACGAAGGCTATATTAAAAGGCAACTTAATCAAATCGCCCAACAAGAAGGTATGGAATCTTATCCGCTTTCAAAGGACTTTGACTACTCTTTGGTTAAAGGTTTAAGACTCGAAGCAAGACAGAAACTAAACGACATAAAACCACTTTCTATGGGACAAGCAAGTCGAATTTCTGGCGTTAGTCCAGCAGATATTTCTGTATTATTAGTTTATCTAAAAAGCAAAAATAAGTAATATAAAAATACTGAATAACTTTACCTACACAAGAAAACAATATTAGATATAATTGCAAATAAAAGCGAGTCAATTTTAGACTTGCTTTTTTATTTATAAATTCAAAAACGGCTTTTTGTTTGAAAAGTAATGTAAATATTTGCTAAAAACAAATTATTAAGGTAAAATAAAATTATGGAAAACTTTGAAATTGGAAAAAACATTGATAGAAATTACTATCTAACAAACGAAAATGAGTTTGCGCATATCAGTCAGGTTATGAACTTGATGCCTGCTTTTCAAGTGGGAAAAATAAAAGAATTTTCTTACACCGACACCTACTTTGAAACGCCTGAATACTTTTTAAGAGAACTTGACGCTAGTATTAGAGTTAGAAAACTTCCAGAAACTCAAATTCTTTCTATTGTCTGCAACAATCTTGGCGTAAGGCGAGAATTTGAAATGGAAATGCGCTATGATGATAACATCAACGATAACGAAGACTACATTTTCTTTTTGGAAGATAAAATTCAAGACATTTATACTCACCGAATTGATGTCGATGTAATTAGAGTGCTTCATCACCTAAAACCATTCTTGGTAATGGAAACAAAACGCAAATCTCACGAGATTTTGAACAGCAAGGAATTTAGAGCCGAAGTAGATTTTGATAGAACAACATTGAATGCAAAGCGAAATCGTGACGAAATATTCGTTGTTGAGTTCAAAAATAAGTGTTACCTAACACAAGAAAACGAACAAACTTTTGAAAGATTTGTTAAAGAGTTTGAAAAACGAGTAGTTATGATACCTATGGGCGAAAAAAAATTAGATGCAGGATTGAGAGTTGTTAAGAGAGAATGGTAAAAATTATGTAAAATATTTTACTTTATCTCGTAAAATTCCATTACACAAACTTAAAATTTAATTATACGGAAACTTTTAATTTAGTATAAACTAATACACAAAAAAGCTTCACAATTAAGTGAAGTTTTTTAATACCTTTTAATTCAAGCAATCTTAATAAATATTATTCCTAACTAAAAACCGATTTCATTGGAATTATCTAGCAATGATTTTATAAAAGTTATAATCATTTTTTATTATTAGTTTTACATCGTTTTTGCAATGTATTTATCAAACAAAAATTGGTCGTATTCCTTTCCAAAAAGTTTATTCATTCCCTTGCGGTAAACCATTTGATACATTTTGCCGTCATACTTTGGTTCTTTTACAACAAGAAATTCTGTTGATTTTGCATTGTAGTCAACTTTTTCTGCTTTGAAATTGTCATCTGTCATACAAATATAATACTTGTTTTTTTCTTTTATTGCATTTTCTACTTCAACTACAACATACGCATTATAACTATTTGTTTTTGTTTTATATTTAACTGTAATCTCTAAAAATTTATATGAAAATGTTTCGTGCCTATCTGCATTTATTGTATATTTAACTAAATATTTAATATCTTTATCACTCATTTTTTCAACAAACATAATTTCTCTCCTTATTTTGTAAGTAATTATAACACTGTTATATTAGGTTGTCAATACTGATATTCTGCAAATTTTGTCGAAAAATTAGAGTGCTAAATCAAGTAGCATCATTATACAAAAACCGATTATAACAAATAGTGTTGTAAGGTTTTTATTATCTTTGGCACTTTCGGCTATTAGTTCGGTACAAGCAACACTAATCATTGCTCCACTACTTAATGCAAGCAAAAATGGAAGTGTTACTGTGGAAAACCCAGCAGTCAAACAAGCGATGATTGCAAAAACTGGTTCAACAAACCCCGAAAAAGCACCCCACAAAAATGATTTTAGCCTACTCTCGCCTTCGCTTCGCATTGGAAGGGAAACGCTTGCTCCTTCTGGAAAGTTTTGTATCCCAATTCCAAGAGCAAGCATAAAGGCTGCAAATACTCCGTTTTCTAGTCCCATACCAGCCATAGCAACTGCAACTCCCACACACATTCCTTCGGGAATATTATGAAAAGTTATTGCTGAAATTAACATAAATTGTCGTTTTTTGCTGTTATTTTGCAGTTTTTCACTATTTTTTGACACTTTTTCCAAAAAAATGTCTACAACGATTACAAAAATACCACCTACTAAAAAGCCAATGGTTGGCACAACATAGTTGTTGGAAAAAAGACTCTCACTTTGTTCAATCGCTGGCAGTAGTAAAGAAAAAAAGGCACTAGCAAGCATTACACCTGCCGAAATCGAAAGCATTATGTTTATTAGTTTTCTGTTGACCTTTTTGAAAAAAAACACCATACTAGCGCCCAGCACAGTTAGTCCACAGGTAATGCAAGATAAAATTAGAGTTTGAACAATAGGTGATAAGTTTTCAAAAAAATCCATACGCCCTTAACCCCCATAGTCAGTATATTTTTGGGAGTGTTATTTTGTTAATTAGATTAGTTGGCAATTTTTTTTAGTTGTGATAAAATTTTAGCAGTAAAAATTAAGGAGAAAATTCAATGGAAAACAATTACGCAAAGATTTTGTCACTCGAACTTGGTATGCAGGAAAATCACGCACAAAATGTTATTGATTTGCTTGATGAAGGTTGCACAGTTCCTTTTATTTCCAGATACAGAAAAGAAATGACAGGTAGTTGTGACGACCAAACATTAAGACTATTTTGCGACAGATTAACCTATTTAAGAAACTTTGATAAACGAAAAGAAGATATTATCAAGTTAATTACCGAGCAGGAAAAAATGACGCCAGAAATTATGCAAAAGTTAGACGGCGCAAAGACTATGACAGAACTTGAAGATATATATAGACCATTTAGGCCAAAGCGTCAAACAAGGGCTACTATTGCTATTGCAAAGGGATTAGAACCACTAGCAAAGCAAATGCTCGCTCAAAAGGATACAACTGGCGATATTAACGAAATCGCTTCAAGTTACATTAACCCAGAAAAGAAAGTTGAAACCGCTGACGATGCCATAAAAGGTGCTTGTGATATTATTGCAGAAATCATCAGCGATGACGCCGACACAAGAAAATTCCTTCGTTCATTTTTAGAAAAGACAGCAGAAATTCAAACCACATTAAAGGAAGGTGAAAACTTCAAAACTTATACTATGTATGATAACTACAAGGAAAAAATTGCGACTATTCCTAGTCATAGAATTCTTGCTATCAACCGTGGTGAAGATGAAAAATGCTTGGTAGTTAAGATTATTGCAAATGACGAAAAGTGTCACGAAATAATAGCAAAGCAATTTATTAAAAAGCCTTGCATTTGGACAGATTTATTAAATTCCACTATTCAAGATAGTTTTGAAAGATTGCTTATGCCAAGTTTAAGCACAGAGTTGAGAAACAATTTGACAGACAAAGCAAACGAACAAGCAATAAAAATGTTTGAAGTAAACTTAAAGCCACTTTTAATGCAACCACCACTAAAACACAAGCGAATTTTAGGACTCGACCCAGCATATAGAACAGGTTGTAAACTTGCCGCTATTGATGAAAACGGAAAAGTTCTAGCAACTAGTGTTATCTATCCTACTCCACCACATAACGACATTGCAAAAAGTGAACTTGTTGTGCTTCAAATGATTGATAAACTAAAAATTGATGCCATCAGTATTGGCAACGGAACAGCCAGCAAAGAAAGTGAAATTTTTGTAGCAAACTTGCTCAAAAAATGTCCACGAAAAGTATCATATATGGTAGTTAGCGAAGCGGGTGCTTCCGTTTACTCTGCAAGTAAATTGGGTGCAGAAGAATTCCCTGACTACGATGTAACTCAACGAAGTGCTGTATCTATCGCAAGAAGATTACAAGACCCACTAGCCGAACTAATCAAAATTGATGTTAAATCCATCGGTGTTGGACAATATCAACACGATATGCCACAAGCAAGACTTACAGAAGTTTTGGACGGCGTTGTTGAAGATTGCGTTAACTCTGTTGGTGTTGACTTAAATACAGCAAGTCCAAGTTTGCTTTCAAAGGTATCTGGACTAAATAGCGGTATTGCGAAAAATATCGTTAAGTATCGTGAAGAAAATGGTGCTTTTACTGAGCGCAAGGAACTAAAAAAAGTATCAAAACTCGGCGACAAAGCATTTGAACAATGTGCAGGATTCTTACGAATTGCAAACGGCAAAAATATTCTTGATAACACCGCAGTCCACCCAGAAAGTTATGAAGCAACAGAAAAACTATTAAAACTATTTGGACTAAAAGACAGCGACATTGAAAATCATAATGTGGCAAATCTTCCAAGTTTAATAGAAGAAAATGGCGAGAAGAAAACTGCCGAACAAATCGGCATTGGTGTTCCTACACTAGAAGATATTACAAAAGAATTGTTAAAACCGGGCAGAGATATTCGTGACGAACTTCCTGCTCCAATGCTTCGTACAGATGTTATGGAAATGAAAGACCTAAAAGAAGGAATGGTTTTGAAAGGAACTGTTAGAAATGTTATCGACTTTGGTGCATTTGTTGACATCGGCGTTCATCAAGACGGTTTGGTTCACATAAGTCAAATTTGCGACCACTACATTAAACACCCAAGTGAAGAACTTTCAGTTGGTCAAATTGTTTATGTAAAAGTGCTTGGCGTGGACCTTGATAAAAACAGAATTTCTCTTACTATGAAAGGCATTGAAAAGCCAGCGGAATAAAAAGTTTTGCAAAATAATTAAAAAAAAACGATAAAATGTAACAAAAAAAGCACAATTTTTGTGCTTTTTTTATATTTTTTTGATAAAGTTCTATAATTCATATATAACTAATAATTATAT
This sequence comes from uncultured Clostridia bacterium, assembly GCA_934747255.1. Taxonomy (GTDB): domain Bacteria; phylum Bacillota; class Clostridia; order Christensenellales; family UBA1242; genus CAKVNM01. The sequence continues at coordinate 125,038 of CAKVGH010000001.1, forward strand.
TAAAATTGTTTTTTGATAAGTTTTTTAAGAACATCTTATCATACTCAACATTATGTACATTAAAAAGAGATTAAACATATTGAGTGAATTATTATTTTTTTCTGGTTCAGTTTTTATTGGCACAACAGGAATAGTACTAGGACTATTTATGTTTTCGGCTGGTGTTCCCGAGCCTATTTTATCAATTACATCGCCAATATTTTTACCAACTTCACTACCAGCATTATTAGTGTTGTCAATAGTCCCACTTGCTATTTCGACTTTCTCATAATCATTGTTTTGCAAGTCAACTTGTTTTTGATTATCAACAACCTTATTGACGGACATTATATCAACTTTGTTGGTTTGCAAATTTTCCTTGTATGCCTTTGATAACTTTTCAATTTTATCTTTTGGAGTTAATGCAAAATCATTATATTTTTCCATACTCACCCCTGACTTTGTATTCTTTATGAATTTATCACAAAAAAATGTGCAAAAAAATAGAGATTAACTCTATTTATTTTTTATTTAGTTTTTAATTGGTAGGTAAACAAAAGATTAGCCATTTGCACTATGCTTTCGTGCTGGAGTATGAGTTTTGTTATCATTCAACTTCAAATAGTCTTTCTGTCTTCCATTGCTTTTGATAGAGTAACTTCGTCTTGATATTCAATATCGCTCCCCATACTAATACCTTGTGCTAGTTTTGTAACCTTTACACCAAAAGGCGATAAAAGTCTTGAAATATACATACTTGTGGCTTCGCCTTCGACATCGCTATTCAATGCCATAATGACTTCCTTTACGCCACCCTTTTGCACGCGTTCGAGCAGAGATTTAAGGTTAATATCATCAGGGCCTTTGTTTGACATTGGCGACAAAGTGCCGTGCAAAACATGGTAAGAGCCGTTATAGTCCTTAACCTTTTCCATAGACAAAATATCTCGTGGGTCTTTTACAACGCAAATAATTTCACTGCCCCTTGATTTACAAATTGGGCAAATTTCTTCTTCGGCGTAATTTCCACAAATTTTACAAAGTTTTACATTTTGCTTTACAGCAAGCAAGTTTTCAGCGAATTCTTTTACCTGTTCAACTGGCATATTAAGAATTGCGTAAGTATATCTTTGAGCAGTCTTTCCACCAACCGCTGGCAACTTTGAAAAACTATTTGCTAATCTATCAATAGAGTCTACTGTTTTCATTTTTCTTTCCTTTGATTAAAACAATCCATTTGGCATTTGAGAACCTAAAAGTTCTTCCTTTAAGTCATCAATTTTTTTTGATGCATCATTGATACAAGCAACAACAAGGTCTTCTAACATTTCAACATCATTTGGGTCAACAGCAACTGGGTTAATTTTGATTTTAACAAGTTCCTTTTTGCCGTTCATTTCACATTCAATCATACCGCCTGATACGCTTGAAGTTACTGTACTATTTTCTAGTTCTTCTTGTTTTTTTAGCATTTCTGCTTGCATTTTTTGGGCTTGCTTCAAAATATTTTGCATATTTCCACCACCAAATCCGCCATTAAAATTCATTTCTTAATTCTCCTTTTTTTGAATTTTTTATTATTTTTCACGCAATTTTTTGCGTTTTTTTTGATTTTTTGTATGTTTTTTGAAATTTTTTTAGATTTCATCAATTTTGCAATGTTGATTATAAAGATATTATCATATACTAAATTTTTTATTTATAAAAATATTAAAATAGCAATTTTATCTAATACTTTCTTTTATGAAAAACTTATTGTTTCAAATTTTGATTTCAAAAACTCTTTTATATCAATCTTTTGAGTTTCATCTGTTTTTTGTATTACCAAGTTTAAGTTCTGCTCTATACTAGATAGCATATTTTCGATTAGTGTTTTATTGGAAATTAGTGCATCAAATGTTAATTTTGAGGCAGTGACAACAAAGTCATTTTTATCAATTTTAACATCACTAACATCGCCTAATACCGAATATAACATAAGGTTTTTTGACTTTCGTAACGCAAGCAAAATTTCACCAAACAATTTTTTTGCATTAAGATTTTGAATGTCGACATTGTTGTTTTCAAACTTTTGACTCTCTATCTCCACTTCCTGCAAAGAATTATTTTTTTTACTCGATAAATCTTCTTGATTATTAGTTGCAACCTGATTTTTATCGTTTATCAAATTGTTTTCCACCGAAGAAAAAGATTGTACATTTAACTCACTTTTTTTTTCTATTTCTTGATTGGGTTGATTGCTCACTGGTACATTTTCATTTAGAGTTTTTTTTTCTAGTTCGTCAACTCTTTGCTTCAAATCAATAATATCGTTATTTGTAATTATCATTGAAAGCAAAGTAGTTTCCACCAACAAATCGACCGATGAAGCAAGTTTTAGTTTACTATCAAGTTCGGTTAAAGTTTTTAGATTGAATAAAAGTTCGGCTTCGCTAATATTTTGTGCTACCAATTTATAACTATTAAACAAATCTGTTGGTAATGACAAAATCTGCTGACTATCTGGCGACAATTTAATAGTGATTAAATCGGTAAACGCCTTGATAATATCATTAACTAAAACAGAGAAATTTTTGCCATCAGCCTTGATTGTTTCCATAATAGTAAGCAATTCTTTTGCGTTTTTTGTAGATATTGCATTCAAAATTGAAAGCACTGTTTTGGAGTCGGTTTTGCCTAGGCACTCCAAAGTTTTTGCATAAGTTATGTTGTTGTTTGAATAAGCGCTTACCATTTCCGCAACCGACAAAGTATCTCTCACGCTACCTTGACCCGCCGAAGCAATTAGTTTTAGGCTTTCGTCATCACTCTTTATTCCGCTTTTAGAAAACACATTTTTTAAGTGATTTGCTAAACCATTTTCGCTTACCAACTTAAAATCAAAACGCATACATCTTGATAAGATAGTTGCTGGCAATTTGTGTGGCTCGGTTGTAGCAAGAACAAAAATTGCGTGTTGAGGTGGTTCTTCCAGTGTTTTTAGAAGTGCATTAAATGCACTATCGGTTAGCATGTGAACTTCATCAACGATATAAACTTTATATTTATTAACACTAGGCAAATAGCCGATTTTTTCCCTTAAATCTCTAATTTCATCAACTCTGTTGTTGCTCGCTGCATCAATTTCGACAATATCCAAATTATCGCCATTTTGATTTGATAAGCACGCAGGACATTTGCCACAAGCATCGCCATTTTGTGGATTTTGACAGTTTACAGCACGGGCAAAAATTTTTGCGATACTGGTTTTACCTGTTCCACGAGTGCCACAAAATAGATAAGCGTGACCAAAACTATTGTTTATGATTTGATTACGCAAAGTAGTAACAATATGTTCTTGCTCAACGACTTCGTCAAAAGTTTTTGGTCTAAAATTTCTATATAAAACTAAATGAGCCATTTTTATCTCCTATTTAATTATACCAAATAATCGAGTTTCTTCCTAATTCTATTAAGCCCGTTGTCCACACTTTTTTTGTCAATACACAAAGTGGAAGCAATTTGACAATAGTTTTTACCAAGCAAATACTGTTTTAATATTTGTTTTTCAAGCAAAGACAATTTGCTTAATATCTCACTCTTTATATACTCGTAATGTTCTTTGTTTATCATCATATCTTCTGGATTAGGGTCAGTTGATTCTACCAAATACATTAGTTCTTCGTTATCTTCAAGCATAATTTGATTAAGCACTTTGTTTTTGCTATTGTTTTGCTTTTTAACTGCCGACTGAATTTGAGAGTTTATGCAAATGGAAGCAAAAGTCTTAAAACTAGCCTGTTTGCTTTCGTCATAAGTTTGAATGGCTTTGTACAATCCAATCATACCTTCTTGCACCAAGTCATCTGGTTCAGCACCCGTCAAAAAATATCGTCTTGCAATGGCTGTAACAAGTGGCTTGAACTCATACAAAACTTCTTCCAATAACTTTTGATTATTCCTACAATCATATATAATTTGCGGTGTTATGTTCAATTAAATTTCTCCTACTTTTCCAGTCTTTGTCTTACTGCTTCGTAAAGGCAAATTGCACACGCATTTGATGCGTTTAATGAATTTATTTTACCCATCAGTGGAAGGCTGATAACTTCGTCAGCCAAACTACGAGTGAGTCTTGAAACACCAAAACCTTCGCTTCCAACAACAAGAGCAATATTACCTTTTAAGTTGGTTTTGTAAATGGAATTGCCGTCTGCTTCCATAGCATAGACAAAAATGTTTTGCTTTTTTAACATTCTAATGCAATCGTTGATATTTGTAACTTGTGCAATTTTAACATTAAAACAAGCACCTGTACTAACTTTTATAACCGTATCATTAACCTGACACGAACGATTTTTGGGCAAGATTATTCCGTGAACTCCCGCACATTCGGCACTACGAATTATCGCCCCCAAATTGTGTGGGTCGCTAACTTCATCAACGATTAAAATAAAAGCATCTTCATTTTTTTGTTGTGCGTAAGATAAAATATCTTCAACATCACAATATGTGTAATCGGTGGCATAAGCAATAATTCCCTGATGGTGACCATTTTCACTTTGTTTGTCTAGTACCTGTTTTGGAACAAAATCTACCCTTATCTTTTTTGACTTTATTAAACTAACAAGTGGGTTAAGTTCTTGGCAATTTGAAAGCACCAAAACTTTGTCTATTCTTAAATTGGAATTTAACACTTCCCTTACTGCATTTTTTCCTTCAATTTTCATTTTACACCTTCCTCTGTCTGCTTAATAAACTCTTTGCAAATTTGCAATATTTCGGCAAGTCTTTTTGACTGTTTTGTCATATATAGATAGCCTAGTACACTTTCAAAACTCGTGGCTTTTTTGTACTCGGGCGCAGTTGAGTGTTTTGCAATGTTGTGCGTTTTAATGTTTCTTGCAGACAACGCAATTTGCTTTTCTTTTTCCGCCAGCAAGGGCATTAAAATATCTAATAACTCCGCTTGAAAACTTGCTTTTACAAACTTACTTGTTTCGGTATGAAGCACTCCCGCTTTTTTAGTGCCGTGACTAGCCAAATATTCTCTCACATACAGTGTAAACACAGCATCTCCAACAAACGCAAAAACTAGCACATTGTGATTAAGTGCTTGCGATGATGTAATGCCACTACTGTTTATCTCTTCAAATTTTTCAAATTCCATAGTATAGATATTATTATATCACAATAGATAAAAATCAAAAAGTTATTTGCCAAAAATTTTTTATCATTGTTACTATGTTTGCCGTTGATTCGGTTAATAAAAATATTCCAATATTTTTTTAATGCAACTTAATTATTGCCAACTCAACAAAACTATGAAAGTAATTTTTATTATTAAATTGCATAATTGTCTTAAAAAATATTGCCAACATAAAGATGTCAGCAATACTTTTATAACTAAAATAATTGTTTTTCGTCTGGGTCAAGATTGAGTTCGTCTGCTTCTTCCTTAATATAAGATAAGATGCTTTGTTCAAGTTCTTTCATATCTCCCTTATATTGAAAAGCCGCAACAGTAGGACTGCCACCGCCACCAAATTCCTTGGCAAGCGTAGAAACATCAACTTCTGTTCCCTTTCCCCTAATGCTTGCGTGTATAACATTAGGTTCTTTTTCTATCAAGACAATACAAATCATAACGCCTTCAATCGAAAGTCCCTTGTCCACTATTCCCATAGTGTCATCAAAACTTACATTGTTTTTTGTTAAATCATTGTTGGTGATTTTCATTAAAGCAATACTCTTGTTTTTGTATAGTTTAATGTTTTTTAGAGTCTTTGCTTCTAGCATTGTTTTGTCTAATGACTGGTTGCTAAAATAATATTCCTTAATTAAGTTACTATTAAACTTATACGACAATAATTCATTAAGTACAAAGTGCGTTTTTGCTGTCATTGTGTTGGAAGTAAAGCAATTTGTATCGGTCAAAATTCCTTGATAAAGTAATTTTGCAATATCTTTGTTTAATTCCAATTTCAAACTATGAGCAAGCAAGTATATCATTTCGCAAGTGCTAGACACCTTTGGCGAAGCACAATTTACAAGTGCAAATCTTTCGTTTGTTCCGTGATGGTCAATGTTGATAGATTTTTCAATCGTCTTGTACATTTCTTGGTACTTTCCAATTCTCGCTATATTAGGACAATCTAATACGATTGCAAGGTCATAACTAGAAAATGGCTTTGGGTTGATAACATCATTACGCAAAATTGGAGCATAGAGTTTTCCAATTTCGCCGTCCGTAAATACATCTATAAATTTATCATCAAAGTTATTGTCTATAATCTTTTTTAATGCGATTGATGAACAAAGTGCATCAGCATCAGGATTTATGTGCGAAAATATTGCTATCTTTTTTGAACTTTTGATTAAGTCTATAAAACTATTCATTATTTTCTCCTAAATTTTACAGGCATAATTTTAACACAGGTTGGCATTAGTGTCAATAGTGAATTTAGTTTATTAACACTTTTAGTCTATAATTTCGCTAGATTTAAGCATTAAAAAGCACTCATTTTTTTAGGGTTAACAAAATAAAAATGTTTCTTTTATAGCACAAAAATTTTGCCTATATAAAAGTGAAAAATATTTGTAGAAAAATAAAATATTATTGCCAAAAATTGAATATAATACTTTTATGAAAAGGGGTTTTTATGTTTTTATCGTTCACTAAAAAAGGTGTAATTATTACCGCAATATTTGCCGTTTTAATGCTTGGTTTTGGATTTATTTTGTCATCACTTGCACGAGAAAGTGTAGTGGCTAGTCCCTACGAACTCACAATTGTTATTGATGCTGGACACGGCGGAATTGATGGTGGTAGCGTAGGCACAAGCACTGGAATAACCGAAAGCGAGTTAAACTTAATCTATGCCAACAAACTGGAAAAACTATTAAAATCTGTGGGTGTTAAAGTAGTAAAAACCCGAAATAGTATGGAAGGACTTTACGAAAAAGGAAGCGAAAGTTTCAAAAAACAAGATATGCAAAAACGAAAAGAGATTATTCAAAATGCTTCTCCGCAAGCGGTAGTATCCATACACATGAATAAATTTAGTTTGAAAACCGAAAAAGGCGCTCAAGTCTTTTATCAAAAGGATAGCGAAAGCGGAAAAAATTTTGCGGACGCAGTAAGAGATGAACTAGTTAACAAAATCGACAACGCAAGAAATTTAACACTCGCTGGCGATTACTTTATGTGTAAGTGTGCCGATGTACCTTCAATTATTGTTGAGTGTGGATTTTTAAGTAATGAAGCCGAAGAAAAACTATTACAGTCGCCTGAATATCAAGACAAACTTTGCTATGCTATCTTTTGTGGCATCATGAAATATTTTAATCTCAACACACAAAATTAAATTATCAATACTAATATTTACTATTATTATTTTATTTTTTATTTTTATTTTGTAATAAAAAAACTACTATAAAAATACAAGCCTAACTAAAAGTTTTGATATAAAAATGGCAAATTTTTATCAATTTTTTGCGTTTTTTATTAAAAAAACAAAATTTTTCTAATATTTCCAACAAAAAACTCTATAACCAAAAGCATTACCATTTCACAAATTTTAGTGATAAATATGCTTAATTATAGAGTTTTTATTTTTACTTTTTGAATTTATTTTAGTAACTTTTTTTGAAAAGCTTAAAGAAACTATTTGAAATATGAGTGTAAACATCAAATCCATAAGGAACAATCAAAAACACTTTTGCTTCAATAACACTCATTTTTTGTGGTCCAAAATCACTGCAATCATAACTTAATGGTCTGTTATCGCCAAGGTAAACGCAATAGCCTTTATCTAGTACCATTGAGTATTTGCCGTCATTTTCCTTTATGGTAAAACCTTCCCAGTTTGTGCTACTACCAGAAACGGCTTGTTTTATCTTTTCCTTAAACTGATTTACAACACTCGTGTTATCGACTTTTAGATATGACTCATCAAGTTCCTTGCCATTAAGATAAATCTTATCTTCCGTGGTATTATCTAAATCACCAAAATATAATTCATCTCCACCTATCGCTATTAGTCTTTTAATACCATCTTTTTCGTAGTTAGGTAAAGCAACAATTATAATATCTCCCCTGCCATAGCCCAAAAAAGTGCTGGCATATACCGTATCTCGCTTATGCTCATCTTCGTTAAGCGTTGGTTGCATACTTCTTCCAATAACTTCTGCCTTAAAAAACATAGCATCAAAGGTTGCAATAGCGAGTGAAAAAACAATGCAAACAGCCAAAAACAAATTGCATAATTTTTTTATCATAATCTCTTTTTGAGAACTATAAATTTTCCCTGTTAAGTATTGCTTTGCTACCATTATATTTAGTATATCACTTTTTAATTTTACTAAAAAGCGATTTAATGTATGCTACTATAATTTTGTTTGACATTATTTTTATAATGTTGTAAAAATAACTTGAAGGAGAATATTATGAAAGAATTAAAAGGAACAAAAACAGAAGCAAACTTGCTTAAAGCATTCGCTGGCGAAAGTCAAGCACGAAACAAATATACATATTTTGCGTCAAAAGCAAAAAAAGACGGCTATGAACAAATTGCCGAAATATTTTTGGAAACTGCCGAGAACGAAAAAGAACACGCAAAAATGTGGTACAAACTTTTATGCGGTGGAGAAATAAAAAGTACAGAAGAAAATTTGAAGGAAGCCGCAAGTGGCGAAAACTACGAGTGGACAGATATGTACAAAGATTTTGCTCAAACTGCTAGGCAAGAAGGTTTTGATGAAATTGCAGAAAAATTTGAAGGAGTTGCTGAAATTGAAAAGCAACACGAAAAACGCTATCTCAAACTTCTTGAAAATGTGCAAAATGGATTAGTGTTTAGTAAAGATGGCGACACAATTTGGCAATGCCGAAATTGTGGACATATTGTAATTGGCAAAAATGCTCCTAATATTTGTCCAGTGTGCGACCACCCACAATCATATTTCGAAGTTAAAAAATCTAATTATTAAAAATTTCTTCAAGTAAAATTTATCAAAATTTAACAAAAAAAAACGGCAAATTTGCCGTTTTTTATTGCATTTTTCACATATTTTTTGATTTTTTCTTTTAATTAGCTTATAGTTGTAATTTTCAAAAATGAATTTTTAACATTAAACAAACTTATTTTAACACTAAAATTGCTCAACTTTTACTAATAAATTACTCTCAAATAATTTGTTTTAATTGCCTAATGCTCCTGTTTCACTTAAAAGTGATTAACACACCAATTCCAATCAAAATCAACAAAATTGCAAGGACAAAGAATGTAATTTTGACTTTTGATTTTGGAAGTCCGCCACCAACTTTTCCTGTTTGACCATTTATTAAAGTTTCGTAGTCCTTTCCGTTATAGTTATAATTAAAGCGATATGCTGGCATTATTCCGTAAGCAAATTTTTCATCGCTTCTTACTGTAGACACATTAAGATAACGCACTCTATCGTAACGATAGCCCGACAAAATATGCGATCTAACTATATCGTCGATAATTAAGTCCGCTTGCTTTTTGCACAAGTCTAGCGGGTCAGTGTAATATTCCACCGCATATCCACGAATAAAGTTTTCGTTGTACTTGTACGCTCCGCCAATATTGTATGGCAAAATTTGATTGAACACACTCTGGTTTAAGTGATTGCTTGTTTCGGTTAAAATATTTGTATGATTTAGAGATTTGTGACCGCTAATACGAAAAGATTTTACTATCGTTGTTGTATTTTCGCCGTTACGCACTGTTTCGTCTTTTTCTAGCACACCGTTATACGATGATTCTGTATGTTCATCAAACGAAAATACAGGAAAGTAAATACCGTAAATTTGGTCGATAGGTGGTGCTTTTTTGAATTTGTTTGGCAAAAACCACTTGCGTTTTATTCCTGCCTTAAACATATCGCTTGCCCTACTCCTATCAAACGCAAACGGAATTACAAAATCAGGTTTTAGTCCTTTAATCTCGCTGTTTTCCACAACAAACGAACTATTACAATAAGGACAAACATTTGCCATGTCGCCAGTGCTTAATACGACATTAGCACCACAACTAGAACACTTGAAGATTTTGTCTTTGCTCAAATTGTTTTTATCTTTTTGATTTTTATTAGGCAAATACGCGTGTTTAGAATAGTCTTGTATAAAATCAAATTTTTCCTGACCACCACACTTTTCACAATACAACGATTGAAATTGTGGCGAGAATATCATATTCCCGCCACAAGATTTACATTTTTTTACAGAACTGTCTAATTTTTCTTGAAACATAGTCATTCCTTTTTAATCAACTTTTTTGCCACACGCTGGACAGAATTTTGCGTCCTTACCAAGTTTTGCTCCGCAAGAACAAACTTTTCCGTCTGCTACTAATTTTTCGCCACATTCGCTACAAAATTTTGCACCTTGTTTTACACTAGCGCCACATTTTGGACAATTAAAGCCTTGTTTTTCACCACATTCTGGGCAGAATTTTGTTCCTTCCTTAATGCTTGCACCACACTTAACACACTTTGCTAATTTTTCCTTTGGCTTGTTTTCAAAAGATAAATTTTCACCAAACATTCTGCCGATTGAAGCACCAGCACCAAGTCCTACGCCAACGCCAGCCATATTGCCACCGCCTTCGTTTTTAGCGGCATCTCTAATTGCTTGTGCTGCTTGGAATTGTGTAAATGTTCCCATTTTATCTTCCATAACGCCCATTTTTGTGCGTTCATCAAGCATTTTTTCTACTTCTTCTGGAAGTGATAAGTTTTCAACAACAACAGAGCAAAGTTTCAAACCATATTGCTTAAACTCATTTTGTGAAGCTTCTACAATAGTAGATGAAAACTCTTTGTAGTTTGCAGCAAGGTCGAGCGCTGAAATTTTGCTTTCAGCAATAGCATCTGTCACACCTTGAATAATCAAAGGTTTGCATTGATTTGCAACATCTTCAACAGTATAAACTGCATTTGTTCCAAACATTTCCTTCATAAACACTTTTGGGTCTTCCACTCTAAAAGAGTATACGCCGTATCCACGAAGTCTAATGTTACCGTATTCATTATCTCTCATCATAATAGGATTTTGAGTACCCCATTTAAGACCTGTAAATTGTTTTGTGTTTACATAGTAAACTTCTGCTTTAATTCTGCTTTCAAAACCTGTTGGAAGCGATAAAAATTTTGTTAAGAAAGGAATATTTTCGGTAGTAAGTTTGTATGTTCCTGGTCCAAAAATATCAGCAATTTCGCCTTTATGAACAAAAATTGCACATTGACTTTCTCTAACAACAAGTGTAGAACTTGTCATAATTTCATCTCTATCTGTTAATGGATAACGATAAACGATTGTGTTTTTGCTATCATCTTTCCATTCGATAACTTTTAATAATTGTTTTTTAATTCCAAATAATCCCATTTATTTCTCCTTTAAGATTAACTTAATTTAATAATATCAATAATTAAAATTATTGTCAAATTTTTAATAGGCTACAATTTAACAATTTATTGCGATTTTTTAGTTATAAATTTTCTCGTTCTACAACCCAAATTTATTCAAAACTATTTATGAAAAATGGTTATTTACTGTTCATCAGCACTTTTCATTCTTTCTCGCAAGTATACCGGTAAGGTGTGAGCAACTGTCAAACAATAAACATTTTTTGCTCCCGCTTTTAGTAAGACTTCGCTGGCAGTTTCCATAGTAGAACCGGTTGTATAAACATCATCAATAACAAGCACATTCTTATTTTTGAAAACAGATTTATCTTTTATGCTAAACGAATCTTTAAGATTTGTTTTTCTCTCCGCCTTATTCAATTCTGTTTGATGCGGTGTATCAACTGATTTTACAAAATTTTCAGTGTCTACTAATATTCCGCTTTCCTTAATCGCATAGCAAAGCAAAAGTGCTTGATTATATTCTCTTTGTTTTAGTCTTTTCTTGCTAATAGGAATTGGCACGCAAATATCAATACTCCAATCGGTTTTGTTCAGTTCTTCCAGCAAAAAGTAACTCAAATTTCTGCCAATATATCTTTTATGATTATACTTTAAGTCAAAAATCAATTTTTTGATTTCGCCGTCATACAAAAATGGTGCTCTTGCTTGCGTGAAAGTACGATTTTTAGCATTTTTACAATTCATACAGTAGTTTGCTAGACTATCAATCTTTTCGCCACAACTCAAACACACTTTACCATCATTCTTTAACAAGGCTTCATAGCAGTTTTCACAAATGGCATAGTCAGGGTCGGTAACTAGTTCTTCTCCACAGATTATACAAGTAATATCTCGTGGAAAAACAATGTCTACAAAATTTTCGTAAACACTACCAAAAAACTTTTTCAACTTTTCCTTACCTGATTGTTTCATACTATTTTAACTCTTTTAGAATATCGACCGACCTAAAAACTTCGCTGTCCAAAAACTCCAAATAACTCATATCAAACCCAAAAGCCAGTTTGTAGATGACTTCCAACTGCACATCTTTATGCTTGCCGTTTAGAATATTTGAAAGTGTTGAGTGTGGAATAAGTGCCTTGTTTTCCAATTGATATGCCGTCATTTTGTTTTTACGGAGTAACTCCAAAGTCCTTAATGCCACCGCTTGATTGTTTGTCATACCTTGCCCCTATAAAAATATTATATCATTTTTAATTTGCATACAATAACTTTTTAATGTGCTATTTTAACAAAATGTTTTTATATTAAGGCTTGGCTTTTTTGAAAAGTGAATTTCTCTTTCTTTATTATTTTAATAACATTTGTCATTGTATGAAAATAGTATTTAAGTTTTAGAAACAAAATGCTTTAATAATGAGTATACTATATTTTTTCAAACAAATGTTTGATAAATAAAAACTATTTGGTAATTAAAAAAAAGTGTGATATAATTTGTTTTATGAATTTAAGTGGCGAGATTGAAAGTATAGTTTACCGCAACAATGATAACGGATACACAGTTTTAGACCTTGATGCTCACGGCGAGTTAGTTACTTGCGTGGGCAAATTTCCCGTAGTCAATGGCGGAGAACGAGTGGAACTGGAAGGCGACTTTGTAAAAAACAAATATGGCGACCAATTTTCCGTAACAAAAGTTAAAGTTTTGCCACCAAACACTTGTGAAGGCATTATTAGATACCTATCCAGCGGACTAATTAAAGGCATTGGACCTGTAACAGCCAGTGCTATTGTTGATAGGTTCGGTGCTGACACTTTGTATATAATGGAATTTAATCCTGCAAAACTAGCCGAAGTGCGTGGCGTTTCTATCGCAAAGGCACAATCTATCGCATCAGCATTTATGGACGTCAAAAAAATGCAAGATGCCGTTATGCTTTTGCAAAGTTACAATATCACAACAAATTTGGCTGTTAGAATTTTTAAGGTTTACCTAGACAAAACCGAAGAAATCGTAAAAAACAACCCTTACAAACTTGTTGAAGATATTGACGGAATAGGATTTTTGACTGCCGACAAGATTGCTCAAAAAGTTGGAATACCAAAAAATAGCGATTTTAGATTTCGTGCAGGAATTATGCACATTCTAAAAGAAATTAGTGAAAAAAGTGGCAACACATATATTTTGAAAAACGAACTCATCACCAACCTTTACAACCTATTAAAAGTGGACGAAGACCAAAACAAAATTGACGAAGTTTTGACACATCTAGCGCTTGACGGTCAAATTGTTACCTTTACTTACGAAGACGAAGATTGCGTAATGCTAACCAAATTTTACAAGGTGGAAAACTACATTGCTTCCAGACTAATTAGCCTAAAACAGACTTTTTCAAACGCCGAAGTTGATATGTCGCAAGAGATTAACGAGTACGAAATAACAAACTCTATTCTGCTTCACGAAAAACAAAAACAAGCCGTTCAAACCGCAATAAACAGCGGTGTTTGTGTTATTACAGGTGGACCGGGTACTGGAAAAACTACTATTGTTAAATGCCTGCTTGACTGCCTAAAAAGACAGCGAAAATCTGTTATTTTGCTTGCTCCAACTGGCCGTGCAGCCAAAAGATTAGCCGAAAGTACTGGCGAAAACGCAAAGACAATTCATAGAGCCTTGGACCTTGATTTCAAAAACGGAAATGGTGCGTTCTTTACAAAGGACGAGTCTAACCCACTCGGCGAAGATGTTGTGATTGTGGACGAAGTGAGTATGGTTGACGCAATGCTTATGAGTGCACTTCTAAAAGCCATAAAACCGCACGCACAACTCATTATGGTCGGCGATAAGGACCAACTGCCAAGCGTTGGTGCTGGTAATGTGCTAAAAGACATTTTGGACAGCAATCTTTTGCCAGTTTGTATGTTAACCGAAATTTACCGCCAAGACGCAAAAAGTTATATTATTACCAACGCCCATTTAATCAATAATGGCAAAATGCCACTTTTAGACAACACCAGCAAAGATTTTTTCTTTATGGACAAGCAAGACGCAACCGAAATGCTCCACACCTGCGTAGGTTTAGTTACGGTTAGATTGCCAAAGTTTGCAAAAACTACTCCACAAAAAATTCAAGTTTTAGCGCCTATGAAAGCGGGAGTTTGCGGGGTTGACAGTTTGAACAGAGAACTCCAAAAAATGATAAACCCACCAAACCTAAACAAAAAGGAAATTGTTACCGAAACCGCTATTTACCGAGAAGGCGACAGAATTATGCAGACACTAAACAACTACGAGCAGGAATGGACAAGACTAACCGATGACGGCTTTATGGAAAAAAGTTCGGGAGTGTTTAACGGCGACATTGGAATAATCGAAAGCATTAACACTCAAACTGGCGAATTGACCGTTTTGTTTGAAGATGGCAGAAAAGCCATCTATCCTAGAACAAACCTAGCCGAACTCGTTTTGTCTTATGCAATAACTATTCACAAAAGCCAAGGCAGTGAATTTGATGTTGTTGTTATACCTGTAATAAGTGGCGCAAGCATAATACTAACCCGTAATCTTCTCTATACCGCCGTAACACGAGCAAAAAAACTTGTAGTTTTGGTTGGCTCAAAGCAAAATATCGCCCGAATGGTAAAAAACAACTACACGCAAAAAAGGTACTCAATGCTCAAACAATATCTTATTAACGAACAGCAAAAATTTGACGCATTGTTTAAGTAAAATTTTATAAATTAAACTTTGTTATCATCAAGAATTGCAAAGTATATGATGCTCTTATTATAGAATTTGCAGTAGTTAAAAAAACAATTTTATAGCAACAAAAAAAGCAAGCAGAATAGCCTTGCTTTTTTATTATAAATTATAACTATGGAAGTAATCTATTTGGGCCACGGAATAGGAATGTTGCTTCCTTTATTGATGGCAAGCCTAGAAGTTTTGCAATAAATCTAGCCATACCAATAGCAAATCCGCCGTGTGGTGGGCAACCATAACGGAAAAAATCAATATAAAATTGCATATTTTCTGGCTTAATTCCCTTTGCTTGAATGTTTGACTTTAAGTTTTCGGCTCTATGTTCTCGTTGAGCACCAGAAGTGATTTCTTGGTCCTTCCACAACAAGTCGTAGCACTCACAAAGTTCTGGCTCATCACTACTAATCATTGAATAGAATGCTCTTTGCGAATATGGGTATTTTGTGATGAAGACAAACTCGCTACCATATTTTTTGAGTGCATAATCACAAATTAGTCTTTCACTTTCGGTATCAAAATCGTTTGCTGCACCAGTGTAAGAATATTCTTCCTTCAAAATCTTTAATGCGTCATCGTACTTGATTCGTGGGAACTTAACCGCTGGAACATTAACCTTTACGCCATAGATTTTTTCGATTTCGTCACCATACTTTTCGGCAATAGTTTTTAGGGTGTAACAAATCAAGTTTTCTTCAAAGTCCATAACATCGCTGACTGATTCGATATAACTCATTTCGACATCAAATGATTCAAATTCGGTGGCATGACGAGCAGTAAAAGATTGCTCTGCTCTAAAACAATCGCCAAACTCAAACACTCTTTCGAGTCCAGCACACATAGCCATTTGTTTGTAAAACTGTGGACTTTGTGTTAAGTAAGCAGGTTGACCAAAATAGTCAACTTTGAAAACTTCTGCTCCGCCTTCTGTTGATTGAGCCGATATTTTTGGAGTGTGAATTTCGACAAAATTATTACTTATGCAATAATCTCTAATCGCCTTTTCGACATCTGTGGCAATCTTAAACACCAATGCCTTTTTTTCATCTCTCAAATCAATCCAACGATAGTTTAGTCTTTCTTCTATCTTTGCTTCGTTATTTATTGGCAAGGCTTCGGCACTGCTCTCCACAACAATTTTAGTTGGGACAATTTCCTTTCCGCCCATTTTTACATATTCACTCAAATGGCACACGCCATAGACTGTAACTACACTTCCAACAAGTTTGCCTGTGATTTGTGCTTCAACATCTGGTTGCGATGCTCTATCAACTGTCACTTGAATTTGACCTGTTGTATCTTTAACAACCAAAAATATCATACTTTTGGGTTCACGAATTTTTTCAATAAACCCTTGAATTTTAATTTCCTGTTCTGGAACTATGTCCTTAATGTAAGTTCTCTTCATAATTTTCTCCTAACTTTATTAAGTTTATCACTAAATAAAATATTTCGCAAATAATTGACTAAAATTGTTTTAGCAAAATAAAAAAGGAATTAAAAACTAATTCCCTTTTATTGACTCAATTCGCTTGCTTGCTGTTCATCAAATTTTACTACTTTTTCCAGCGTTTCCATCATAATATATCTTGGTGGACAGCACTCCCACTTTGTCTTTTGTTTTTGCTTGTCAATCTTACTAAAATCATAGTATTGAAAGCACATTTTTATGTAATCATATTCGTCTTTTGTAAAGTTTACAACAGGTTGAGATATTATTTGAAGCATCTGTTTGTCATTTTTTGAAGTTGTAATTTTTTTAACTAACGCATCGTGAACCTTTTGCGACTGCTGATAACTTAATAATTCAAAAAATCCTTTAAGTTGACTATCTGATTTTTCTTCTATATTTTCAATAAAGTTTAGTTGATATCTTTCCACAATATTTTCTAATCGTTTGTGGTCACTTTTTATAAACAACAATATAGAATAAAAAACCCTAATAAATTTTCGTTCACTATCTAAAAAAGAATTTTCGTTCACCTTAAAACCAAACTCTTTGCAAATTTTTGACGCAAAATGATAACCGAACTTTCTTGCCCAATATTCGTTTTGATTATTGATATAATACAAATTTTTAGTCATATCAACTAATACTTTATACTTACCAAAGCAATCGTCTAACACTAAATCAAAATTCTTACAAACACTCCAATAGTAGCGATTTGCCTTGCCTAAAAGGTATCTTTCATTATTGCGACTAATATAGTAGTGAGTAAATTCGTGAAAGAAAATAGTTAAAAGGTTATAAAACTTATCGGGATTTTTTAGCGCTTTTTTCATTTCAGTAATTTGTATGTAAATTTCTCCTTCCGAAAAAAAAGAATATTTACAATCGGTAAAAAATACATCAACGCTACTTGTTTTGAGATTGTATTTTCCCATACCATAACTACAACAAGCAATAAACGCCTTGTAAAAGTTTGTTTTGTTAGGTCTTTTTTTGTAATTTTCAACACAGTCAAACACATATTGTTTGTCTTTTGTTGGAAATAAAGTAAATTGCAAACAGTCCATTTTTTCTCCTTTGTATTATAGTTAATGACAATTATTCTCAACTTGGCTTGATAATTATTATCATTTTTTTCTTGAATATCAAAAATATTATTGTAACAATGAGTTTTCCAACTCTTCATTTTGTTGTAATGCAGTAATAACTTTGCCATTTTGCTTGTCGATTTGAGTAAAATCTTGACTAGAAAAATGCGATTTAATGCTTTGCATTTGTTCTAATTCAAACCTAACATTTGGGCAAAGCAGAAATTTTTTAGACACATCAAAAGTAGTCTGTTTTAGTTCATCGCAAAGTGTTTGTCTAACATTTTTGGAGTAACTAATTGAAAACGAAAATAGTAGTGTTTCTAGTTCTTCGTCATCTAACAAATAAAGTTGTTTAATTTGCAAAATTTGAAACTCATCAAGTTTTTGTAACACCATTCGTGCTTTTATGTCAAACGAATAATATTGATATGGGTATCGCTTGCCAAGGTTGACTTCTTCACTACTAGCAAAATTTTTGTAAGGAAAGGTTAATCCAAATTGATTACATAACTCTTTTGAAAGAGCATAACCATTTTTTCTTGCAGTTAGTTCGTTTATGTTTTTCATATAAAAGTAAAGCCTAGCACTGCACACAGCTTCTGTACTGTAAACAAAGCGATTAAACAGTTTGTCGGCATACTTAAAGTAATATGGTTGATAAAACTTTTTCGCTTTACCAAGCAAATAATCATCATTATTTTTTGCAAGCATAAGGTGGCACAATTCGTGCATAACTAAATCAATCAAAATATAATACTTTTGTGGGTTTTGTGCTAAATCAAAAGCACTTCTAGAAATTGTCACAAAGCCATTACCTGATGATGTGTAGTCGTCATCAATAATTGCAAAGCTAACCTTATCTAGCCCGAACTTTTTTAAGCCCCACTCAATGCTTTTTGTAAAGGCTTCAAAAAGAGTATTTTTGGAAGGTTTCTTTTTGTAATTACTTATTGCCGTAACAAGTGATTTTTCGTCTAGCAATGACTCCACATTAAATTTGTGATTGTAAATTTCTAATTCCATATTTTAATTTTAACACACCCCATAGACTCTGTCAATATGCAAGTATTTAAGAACTTCAACTTGATAAGTAACATATATTTCATTCAGTAATAATTTGAGTCAAATCCCATTTTGCACTGCGAAAACAATCTTCTATTAAAATTTGACTTTTACTCTTTTAACTATCAACAACCGTAAAAACAAAAAATATGTATAAATAATTTTTTCGAGATTATAATTATTGTATGGAAACAAAAAATCGTAAAGATGTTTTAGGAATAGTTATAGCGATAATCATCATTGCTGTTGTAGCAGGGCTAGGAGCATTATTTGTAAATTTAGGAACAAACTGGTTTAACGGACTGGTTAAGCCAAGCGAATGGATACCAAATATTTTAATTCCAATTATTTGGACGGTAATATATCTAACATTTGCAGTAATTCTCTGGATTTGGATAAAACAAGAAAATTTGCCACGAAAAGTCATTACTCTGCTTATTACAAATGGCGTGCTTAATATTTTATGGTGTTTGGTGTTCTTTACACTCAATCAACTATTTTTAGGTGTTATTGTAATTATTCTCAACCTAATTTTCGCCGTAAAACTTATTCTCGAAATCTCCAAAACAAAAGATATTTTCACTCTCATTTTAATCATCTACCCTTTATGGCTAGGCATTGCCACTACCCTTAACCTTGCGGTTTGGATATTAAATTAAATTATGAAATATAATATATTAAATTAAAGTATAATTATCATATAATATTTATCAAACAATCACAGCCATTAAATTTCTCCTTAATCGTAGCGGTTATGCTACGATTTTTTATTGACAAATTAAATATTCTCTTTTTGAAAAAAGTTACAAAAATAGTTGACAATGAAATGCAAAATAAGTATTATCTAATACCGTTAGATAATTTGGAGAAGACTATGAGTAGAGAAAGTGAAGCAAAAGAAATAATGAGCATAATGGCTCAAAAAAGGCCAAAAAGGGTTGTAAATTTTTTTGAAGAAGGTTTTAAGGGTGCATTGGTACTACTAAAAATTTTAGACAAATCCCCTTCTCCACTCACGGCTGGAGAACTAGCAAGTAAACTTAATGTAAGTACAGCAAGAATTGCTGTTGCTATTACAAAATTAAGTTCGCTAGGCTTGATACAAAAAACAAAGTCAATAAATGACGCAAGACAAACGCTAGTAGAATTAACACCACTTGGCAAAACTAAATTAAGAAAAAAGGAAAACGACTTGTTGCAACTACTTGCAAATTTTTTGGAAAAACTAAACGATACCGAAGTTTCTTCCCTCTTATCAATTATTAAAAAAATTTAATTTAACAGTAACATTTTTTTGAATTATGGTATAAATAAAGATTGGTGCTTTTTTGAAAAAATGTAAAATAGTTAAAAAAATTTTATTTTTTCTTACAAAAATATGGTAAAAATCACAAAAAAACATAAAATTTTGCAAAAAAACGATAAAAATCTATATAAAATGCAAAATATAAAGGACATAAAATAATGATAAAATTATTAAAGAATTTAAGAAAAATTGATTATCTATGGCTTAGCATATCGCTTGTTTTAATTGTAGGGCAAGTTTTGTTAGACCTTAAACTACCTGACTACATAGCAAACATTACCACGCTAGTTTCAACCGAAGGCACGCCAATGAGTGAGATATGGCTAGCGGGAGGCAAAATGCTTGCGTGTGCATTAGGCAGTGCCGGTATGGCTGTTATCGTTGGCTATTTAACCGCCAATATAGCATCTAATTTTAGTTACACCGTTCGTGGAAAAGTTTTTGAAAAAATCAGCAAGTTTGGAATAATGGAAATGAAAAACTTTTCTATTCCTAGTTTGATTACACGAACAACAAATGATATTACACAAATTCAAATGGTAATTTCTATGGGCTTGCAAATAATGATTAAAGCACCCGTTTTAGCCATTTGTGCGATTATTAAAATCTTTGGAAAAAGTTGGGAACTATCAATGGTGGTTGTCTGCTCCGTAATAGTTTTGATTATCACTCTACTTGTCGTAATGCTTTTGGTTTTACCAAAATTCAAAAAACTGCAAAAGCAAGTGGACGATATAAACCGAGTTACAGAAGAAAGTTTAACAGGTGTAAAAGTTATTAGGGCGTTTAATGCAGACAATTATCAATCAAACAAGTTTGAAAAAGTAAACGACACTTTGACTAAAACTAACTTGTTTACAATGCGAACATTATCGGTTTTATCGCCTATGCTTAATATGATTATGAGTGGGTTATCGCTAGCCATTTATTATGTTGGTGCATTGCTTATCAACAAGACTGCGATAGAGAGTAAATTTGCTGTTTTAGGCGATGTTATGGCGTTTTCGTCCTATGGCGTTTATGTCGTAATGGGCTTTATAATGCTTTCGATGATATTTATGATTTTGCCAAGAGCACAGGTATCTGCAAAGCGTATCAACGAAGTGCTTAACACCACTCCTAGCATTACAGAAGGCAATCTTACCGTAACCAATGACCAAAAAGGTACAATAGAACTAAAAAATGTGTCTTTCAAATTTGCTGATAGCCAAGATTACATTTTGAAAGATGTTTCGTTTAAGGCAAACAAAGGCGATACCATAGCAATAGTGGGAGCATCTGGCTGTGGCAAGACAACTTTGGTAAACCTTATTGCAAGGCTTTATGACGCCACCGAGGGAGAAGTTTTGATTGACGGCGTAAACATCAAAGACTACACTTTTGCGTCACTTTACAGCAAAGTTGGTTACATTCCACAAAAAACTGTTATGTTCTCCAGTAGTATTAAGAAAAACATTGCCTTTGGCGAAACCGACCACCCTATCACTGATGAAAAGATAAAGGAGTCGGTAGAAATAGCACAAGGAAAAGAGTTTGTCGAAAGTATGCCAAAAGAATACAACTACGAAATTGCGCAGGGTGGAATAAATATTTCGGGCGGACAAAAGCAAAGATTATCAATCGCCAGAGTTATTGCAAGAGAACCAGAAATTTTGATATTTGATGATAGTTTCTCTGCTCTTGACTTTAAGACTGACAAATTGTTAAGACAGCAATTAAACGAAAAATTGACCGATACAACTTGCGTTATTGTAGCAAGCCGAATTGGAACAATTAAGAACGCAAACCAAATAATTGTACTTGATGACGGTGCTGTGGCAGGAATAGGAACTCACGAAAGTTTGATGAATAATTGTGAAATCTACAAGCAAATTGCATTGAGTCAGTTATCAAAAATGGAATTGGAAAATTAGGAGGTTAGTATGGCAGGAATGATGAAACACGGAAAATTTGAAAAGGCAAAAGATAGTAAAAAAGCCTTGGCTAACCTACTAAACTTTTGCAAAAAATACTGGCTAGGAATTGTGATTAGTTTGCTACTTGCAGGTGCAGGTGCAGTTGTTACAATTTTAGGTCCAGACAAATTAGGTCAAATTACAAACTTAATTAAAAACGCAATTAAACAAGGCACAAGCATTGATATGAGTGCAGTACTAAACATAACGATAGTTCTTGCAATATTGTTTCTAATTGGTGCAATATGTTCGTTTTTGGAAAGTTTTATAATGTCTAGCGTAACGCAAAAAATATCAAAAAATTTGCGTACACAAATTGATGCAAAAATATCTAAAATACCACTTGAATATTTTACAAGCAACAGTTATGGAGACATCTTGTCAAGAGTGACAAACGATATCGATACCATTAGCCAATCATTGTCAAACTCAATAGGAACGATTGTATCGGCTAGCGTTCAATTTGTTGGTTGTATAATAATGATGTTTATTTCTAACTATATAATGAGTATAACCGCCATTGTATCCACATTGCTTGGAATGGTTTTAATGGGTGTGATTATGGCAAAATCTCAAAAATACTTTATTCAAAGACAACAATTTTTGGGAGAGATTAACGGTTATATTGAAGAAATATATTCGGGTCATGATGTTATTAGAGTAAGCCACGCCGAAGAAAAAGTTAAACAAAAGTTTGACCAGTTGAACGGCAAAGTTAAATCAGCAAATTACAAATCGCAATTTTTATCTGGACTAATGCAACCTTTAATGAATTTTGTTGGAAATCTAGGTTATGTTGCAGTATGTGTTGTAGGTGCTATTTTGATTCTTAATGGCTCTATTGAACTTGGCACAATAACTGCATTTATGATTTATGTTAGACTCTTTGAAAGTCCAATAAAACAAATTGCACAAGCGATGACCAATATTCAATCTACCGCAGCCGCAAGCGAAAGAGTATTTGAATTTTTAGGCGAAAAGGAAATGGCTGACGAAAGCCAAAAAACTTTGGTTTTACCACAAATTAAAGGCAATGTTGTGTTTGAAAATGTTAAGTTTGCATATCCAAGTAGTCCCGACAAAGAGATTATTCACAATCTATGCTTAAATGCCAAAGCAGGACAAAAAATTGCCATTGTTGGACCAACGGGTGCAGGAAAAACAACTATCGTAAACTTGCTAATGAGATTTTTTGAAATAACTGATGGTAAAATTAGCGTTGATAATATTAACACACAAGATATGACTCGTAATCAAGTGCACAGTTTGTTTAGTATGGTGTTGCAAGACACTTGGCTATTTGAAGGTACGCTTCGAGAAAACTTGGTGTTTAATATGCAAAATATCAGCAACAGTCAATTAGATGAAGTATGCAGGGTTTGTAACCTTACCCACTTTGTTAAGTCCTTGCCAAACGGCTATGACACAGTCATTGGCAATAACACCGAAATTTCGGTGGGTCAAAAACAGTTAATCACTATTGCTAGAGCAATGCTTCAAACAAGTCCTATGTTAATACTTGACGAAGCGACTTCGTCCATTGATACTAGAACCGAAATGATAGTTCAAATGGCAATGGATAAACTAACAGAAAATAGGACATCATTTGTTATTGCTCACAGACTTTCAACGATAAAAAATGCCGATTTAATTTTGGTAATTAAGGACGGCGACATTGTTGAGCAAGGAAATCACACCGAGTTATTAAATAAAAATGGTTTTTACGCCGAGTTATATAATAGTCAGTTTGAAGGCGCAAGTGCCTAAAAGGAGAAAAATATGAAAAACACAAAAAAGATGTTAAATATTGCCGGAACAATCTGCTTGTTTGTAGGCTTGCTCGGCATTGGCAGTTTAATGCTAGATTTGTTTTATAATGATTTTAATGTATTCAATATAGTAGTTGATAGCGTTTCTATCGTTTTATCTTTTGCAACAGGTATTACCTATCTTGTACTTGCTCCAAAAGATGCGAGTTACCTAATAAAAAACAGAAATTTGTTTTTTGTGATTGTCGCATTCAATATTTTTAATAATATTATTGCTTGGTTTGTTAGTTTTTGGGTGGAATTAACTATATCTCAAATGTCAAGAGTGGAAAAATTAAGCGACCTTTTTGAAAAGCCACAACAAAAGCCAAACCAAAGCGATGAAAATGTTGTAATTTTAGATAAAAGCGAATATGAAGTACAAGATATTGTTGATAACTTAAAAACCGAACTGGAAAAACTAGAAAAACTAAAAGCACAAGGACTAATCACAGAAGAAGAATATCAAGTAATGCGAAAAGAAATTATTGACAAATGCTTTAATTAAAAGGGTTATAAAAAAAGAGAAGATTTTTCTTCTCTTTTTTATTTATGTCCTGCGCCATCGGCTTTCCAAATTGGGTATAATGTGCAGTTGTTTGTAATTGTAAGCGAAGATGCACCTGAATAAGTATTTGTATTTAAGTTTTGAGCTTCACTTCCCCAAGCAACTGTTTTGAAATCATAGTTTAGTGCAAAGAAAGTTACTTTGTATTTATACATTGCTGTTGCACAATAATTGCTAAATACTAAATCCGTGTTTCGTTTGATTTTCAACTTATTTGTACCTGCGTTGGTATTAGAAACATTACTCATAGACTTTTTAGTTCCGTCATTTATCCAGCCAGATGGTCTTGACCATACAACATTAAATGTCACATAACACCACTCGGTTTTTGTCCAATTTGCTTCATATACAGAGTCTTGCGCTATTGTTGTAACAGCGCTAGAAGTAATGAGTTCTTCACTGCCGTTTAAGTTATAGCCATTAAAAGTATATTCTGCTAAGTAAGAGCCATTATCTACATTGCCGTTTGCAAAGGTAGTAAGTGATAAACTAGATTTTTCGTACAACTCGCACTCATACTTATATGGTTTGCCATCAACAGTATATGACGAGATGATTGTAACTGTATATTTGTTTCTAGCATACCAAATAGAGTTTTCGCTAACAACAAAGTTATTGAGTATAGTATCATCGCTAAAATCAGCATTTGTGTAGAACAATGTTGTTGACTTATAGCAAGATAGAACAGAAACATCAAATTCTGTATCTTTTGCCACTTTGCCCGAGTATACCACTTCGCCAGCGTTATAAATTGTTAAATTATATGTTTTAGTGATTACTTCTGTCCAATGAGCATAAAGCGTAATGTCTTTTTCTGTAAACACTTTTGAATCAAACAATTTGCCGTCCGCTGTATACCAGCCATCAAATGTTTTTAAGACAGAATTGTTTTCGTCAATCTGTTTTTCGATATTAGAACATACTGGCAAGGCTAATTCTTCACCAACAAATCCCTTAATACTTGGAACAGACAAATCTTCGTTAGTTACAAAGTTGATTGTTGCGTAAGTTTTGTTACTTACTTCCACCCACTTTGCAAACAATGTTGTGTTATATCTTGGGAAGACATTGCTTGTAAATTCTTGCGTAAAGGCTTCGTCATAGAACCAGCCAGCAAAACTATATTCAACTCTTGTTATGTCATCGTCAACTACGATATTAGACATATTTGGCATTGAAACTATAGATGCAATATTGCCAGTTTTTTCGTCCAACTTTTCGCCTTGGCTGATAAATGTAATAGTCGTTGAGCCTGTGTTTGCCTGCTTCCACGAATTTTTGCCTTCTTTTTCGTACTCGCCGTCTAAACCAAAGTTATAAACATCATCGTACAATGTGATAAAGTTTTCTACTTCTGTCATATCAACAGATGAGCCAATATTTTTCAAGTATAGTGCGTTATCACTACTCTTGTTGTCTGTTTGTAAAATAAACATATCATTTAGTAACTTTAAGTCCATATCTAGTCGGTAAAGATAATCTTTTCCGCCAGTCGATGCGTCATTAAGTGTTGTTAAAATAACAGTAAGCGAACCAATATCGCTATTGTGAGCAAGTTCCGCAAGGTTGATTTTTATTGTATGAGCATTGCCAGATTTTGAATATTGCTCAATAATGTTTCCGTAATCTGTTTCGCCTTGGTATGATTGACTCTTGTCGATTGCTTCATTGATTTTGGCTTGAATGTTATCTTTGAAGCCTAATAAGTATTGCATATAGTATTTAAGGTTACTAAACATATAACTTGAAGTTATCTTTGTCATTCTTTCCAACTGCTTACTAAATGTTGTTTTTTCATCTATCGTTGAAAGGTAAATATTGCCGTCCTTAAAATAAATTGTAATGGTTCGTTTTCTTGTTACGGAAATTGAACTATTTGTGTTTTCGTTGTTTATTCCGCCAATAATTGGGTAGTTAGAGAGTTTAATCATTCCATACAAACTTGTCTTTTCGGTTTCGACATATTCTTTTAATGCTTCGTCAAAAACAACTTCTTTTGTAACTTGCTTTTTGACTTTTGCATCAACATCTATCGTGGCTGCATTTATTTGAGCACCAATGTCAATGGTAAATTTAATTTTACCTGCAATATAGTAATCATTCATATTAGAAGTGTTTACAAATGCTCTAATTAAATCTTTTGAATTTGATAAGTCAATATATTTTTCCTTGTTTGCAACAGTAGAAATTTTATCAAAATCGTTTAGCACAACCGTTATGTTGATATATTCGTTTGATGATGGGTTTGTGTACAAGTTTTCTACATTAAGACCTGCAATTTTGCTTCCAGAGTAATTTAACTTGATTGTAACATCTTTGTTGTTTGCCCAAGAACCAAGTTTTTCGGCTTTTAGAGTAATCATAAAGCAATTATCTGTTACGCTAAATCCATCAATGTATTCCAAATAGCCTAGTGGGTTACCCAAATCTATTTTTGGCATTATGGTTGAAAGATTGCCTGTGTCAATATCTGTTTTTTGCAAGAAGTCTTTAAGTAGTGGTATTGACTCAACATCAATATTTAATGCCGAGCAAACAATAGATAAAATTTCTTGCAAAGCATTTTCCTGAATGGCGATTTTTAAGCCATTTGTTCCGCCGTAGCAGAAGTACAATACTTTGTTTTCATAGTTAACATCAATCTGTTCGTCAAGTCCAGTAATTGTTAAATTTGCACCTAGCAAACTTGTAATGTCAAGATTTAGTGATGCGTCAATGTGGTTTTGTCTAGCACCAGAATTATATTTGTCAATTCCTGCTGTAATGCTATATTGTTTAGACTTAACCAAGTTGTTTGCACTTTCGAGCAAGCCTGTGAATATTGTGTATTCCCTATACTCACTCTTGTTTAGTCTATCTAGGTGTATAGTATCAAAATCGGTACAAGTTAAGGTTGCTTTTTTGTTATTTTGATTAAATTCAACTTTTCTAATGTAGTCGTCAAAATCTACTACTATTTGCAAGTCATTATTAAACTCTGCATTTAGTTTGCCGTCACTAACAACTACTGATTTTATAATATCAAAACTAATTTCTTTTAGTTTGTCAGTATTGAATAACTCGTTAATATCAAATTTGATTTCTACTCCAAAAATATTATTTACCCAAGCAATAATTTCATCAATATCAATAATATTAAAGTGAACTTTTAATGATGCTATGTCAAGGTAAATATCTTTGCCGTCAAGGTATGCGTTAATGTCTAATCCCTTAAAGTTTGTAAATATATAACCTATTAGTTTTTCATCTTGATAACCTATTGCATAGTCAATATTAAGCAAGTTATCTTCGTCAAACAAGTTGATTGTAACTTCCACCTTGCCACTAATTGCAAGATTTTTAAGAGTGTTATAAGTTGCCTTTGCAACATCTTTTAGTGAGTAAATATCAATATAGTTTTCTTTTGAAGATAGAGTAAATTCACTTCCTAGTGTTACACTTGCAGATATATCTGCCTTGTTGAATTTTACTTCAAAATTGTCGGTGTCTATAATTGTTAAAATGTCTTGATATGTAACTTCTATTTGACCTTCTGTGAAACTTATATTTAATTGTGACAAAATGCTGTCTATATCAATGTTTTGTAAATCTAGTTTGTCGTTTAAGTCAAGATTATAGTCGGTTTGAAGTTCTTTAATAATATTACTCAAATTTTCAAGTGAGCAAGATAGTTTTAAGCCATCAAAGTTTATGTACACAATGTTTTCTTCGAGTTCTATTATTAAATCTTTTTCGAGCAATTTTGTGCCTAGTTTTGCTTGCAAAGAGTTGTTTTTGTATTGAATACTGCCACCTACTTTGTAATCATTGTAACTAGCATTTATATTGAACATTAGCCCGTTAGAATAAAGTTTTTCGTAGATATTTTTAATGCTATCAATAACATAAATTAAGTTTTGATAATTGCCAGTTTTGTCAAATGCAATATTTTCAAAATTTGAAAGTGTTACATTGCATTCAACATCTTTGAATGTAAAGTTAATTCCGTCAATGCTATCATTCAATTTAATCACTTGTATAGCAATATCTTTAAGTGCTTCGCTATTTATTATACCATCAACAAAGTCTTTATCGAATTTGGGATTTTGGCTATCAAGTAGTCCTGATTGTTTTAGATAATCTATTAAGTCTTGTGTACTTGCTTTTGCCTTTACAACGCCAGCAATGTCCATATAGATTGTATCGTTATCTAATGTTATCAAAGCAGTTTTATCAAATGCTTTTAGCGATAATTGAGCCAAAATGCCGTTTGTAAAGTCTGCTTTAAGATTAGATTCAACAGCAATATCTTTTACAGTAACATTAAATTTTAATGCAAGAGTTTTGTCTTGAATAATTTGTTTGTAAAGTTGTGTAAATAATTTTTCGTCTGTTATTGACTTGTAATCTTCTTCGGTAAGCGATGGAATGTCTACTTGTTCGTTCAATGAAATACTGCACGACAATTTGTCTTTATAGTTAAGTGTCAATTTGTCTAAATAATCATTTTTTGTTGTGATACTAGCAGACAAGTTGCTGTCAGCATAGCAAATTCCAGTTGGCGACAAGGTTATTCCGCCAATATAGTCAATTAAAGCGGCTAGATTTTTGGTGTTAATTAACTCCAAGATTTCATCAAACTTAATTACTGACAAATCAATATTAAATCTGTTTGCATAGAATTTTACTGCGTCAATAATTTCATTGAAATCAAAGTTATTTTCCACAATATACTTAAATTGTCCCAAAGACAAATAAATTTTATTGTTTTGATAGTAAATTGCAAAATCGGTATTTAATATGTTAGTTTTCAAACCGAACTTTATGTTTTCAAAATCGTTGAAATCTAAAATATAATCAAATCTTAAATTTTCGTTAGCAAGTTGAACTGATATTTTACCGCTAACTGTTTTTTGTGAATAGGAGTTGTAAACCGCCTTCATTAAATCTTTTAGAGAATAAATATCTGTATAATCGCCGCTAACATTTGCCGAGAATTTTTCGCCCAAAGTTACATTAGCGCTAACGGACTCATAGTTTACACTTACTTGGAAAGATTTCGTGTTAATGTTGATTGAAATGCCATTAAATAGTAAAGTAATATTTTCACCATTAAATGTAATGCTGGAATTCGCTAAAATTTGGTCAATGTCAAGAGCCATTAGTCCCATTGTTTCTGTCAAGTCAAGATTAAACTCGTCTTTTAACTCTTGAACAAGTTTTTTAGCATCATCGGTGGAAATGCCAAGTTTAAGTCCAGCAAAATCTATATATAAATTGTTGTTAGCAAACACAATTTGTGCTTGTTTGTTAAATATTTGAGTATTCAAAACCGCTGTAAAGGTATCATTAGCATATTGCACTTTGCCATTTATAGCATAAGAGCCAACATTTGCTGACACATTAAATGCCAAATCGTTTTGAGTTAAAACTTCAATAAGATTTTTGCTACATTTTACAATGTCAATCAAGTTTTGATAAGCATCTGCTTCATTATATTCAATTTCTTCAAAGTCCACTGCAACCAAATTGGCTTTTACATTGTCCTTGCTAATTGAAATATATTCAATGCTGTTGTTTTGTCTTACGAACTTAATTTTAATATCGTCACTATTTAGGCTACCTAGCAAGATATTTTTTATTGTGTCAAAGTCTAGTGATGTGCTATCTATTTGCAAAATGTTGTTTTCTTTTAAGTAATCAATCACTTGCGAAATGCTACCTTTTGCTTTTAACACTCCCGCAATATCAAGATAAGCAATATCGTTTTTAATAGTTAGAACTACTTGTTTTTCAAAAGCTTCTAGCGACAACTGAATTAAAATATCTTGACTAA
Source organism: uncultured Clostridia bacterium (assembly GCA_934747255.1). Lineage (GTDB taxonomy): Bacteria > Bacillota > Clostridia > Christensenellales > UBA1242 > CAKVNM01. The sequence goes on from CAKVGH010000001.1 coordinate 155,205, forward strand.
AATCTGCTTTTAAGTTTGCCTTTATTAAAATATCATCAATCATAATATCTGCTTTTACAGCAAGATTTTTGTTTTTAATGAGTTGTTGATTGAGAAGGTTAAACAAGTTTTCTTCCAAAGTATTTTTGAATTCTTCTTCGTTGAACTCTTGCCTTTCGATTTCTTCATTTAGCGTTAGAGAGAGTGATAAAATATCTTTGTAATGAGCATTAAGCACAGCAAATTCGCCATTTTGAATTGCTATATTAACACCAAAAGATTGTTTTGTAAAATCTAGACCATTTTCGTCTATTTTTAATCCACCAACAAGTTCGAGCAAACTATTTAAATCCTGAACATTTAGCGAATCCATAATTTCTTGAATGTCAATGTCTGGAAGAGTGATTCCAAACTTGCTTGCGTAAAACGATAAACTTTGTTTTAGTCCATCTAAATCTATCTCGCTTGAATGATAATATTTAGACTCGCCGTAAGAGAATAAGTATTTGTTGTTTTGATATGACAAAATCATATCTTCGCCTTTTACTACTGTTTTTATGTAAACCTTTAAGTCGTTAAAATCATCAAAATTAAAGTAGTAATCTGCACTAACATTTTCACCCATAATGTTGAGATTGAGTTTCCCCGAAATATAGCCCTTGTCCATTAGTCTATCGGTAGATTCCAAAAACTTTGTGAGTGATGAAAAATCTGTGATTTCTTCCTTGTTGGTTGGTTCGGCAATTGTAGTTGGTTCCGCTTTTAAGTTTGCCTTAACACTAGCAGAAAGTTTTGTTCCGTTAAAGTCCATATTTGATAAATCAATGGTCTTTAAGGAGTAGTCGTTATCGGTTGTAATAACTGCACTGCCGTAACTTAAAATGTTCATTGTTAGTTTTTTGCCATTTTCGATTTCTTCTTCCGTCATTTGTCCAGCAAGTGTTGTTAAAATTGATGGGTCAAGTGATATTTGAGATAAGTCTGGAAGTTCAATGTTTACGCCAAATTTTTTTAGCATTGCAAAGTTTAATATTTTGTTAATATCACTACCAACATTGTTGGTTTCGAGTTTAACCTTAAACTCCCCAATATCTGCAAACACATAGCCGTTAAGATATTGAATTTTGTATGGTACAAGTTGGGAATTAAACTCCACATTGCCAAGCATTTCAAGTTTTAGGTCATCGAATGGACTTTGTGCGTTTGGGGTGTTTCCCGACATTGTTAAAGAAATAGTTGTTGTAACCTTTATTGGTTGCGACTGTTCATTTGGCGATACAACCGCATCAAAGGTAAAATCTGCATTGTCGGTAGAAAGCACATTGTTTAATATTTTTGTTAAATTGTTATTTATCGTTACATCTGGCACTGTGTCATCAGGATTTTGTGGCTGACGAGTAATCAAAAATAAGCATACTTTTATTCCAGCAGACAAAGTCATTACTGCCAAAAAAGCACCAATGTAAAAAATAACCTTTTTTAATATTTTCTTAAAATTTACCATAATAATTACCTAACTTCCACACTTTCATAATGAAATTCCATTTTGTATTTTGAATTTGCGTCCATACCCAAAACTAAATAGTTTTCGTTGATATACATATTTTGCAAATTCATTTGGTCATCTACTTCAAATTTAATTTCGATGTCCTTAAATTTTGGATAATCGAACCCACTCATATACTTCATTTTTTTAACATAATATAGAACTGATGTGGAAGGGTCGAGTTTTAATGTAAAACTATGTAAACCGTCTTTTACTCCGTTTGATTTTTCTTCCTTAACTGTTTTGGTAGATATAATGTAGTCAATAGGGTTGTCCGCATCACAGCCAACCATTTGCTTGTATTCTACTGCGTTACGGTAGTCTTTTCCGTCTTCGGCCATTTTAAGTGTCCAAGTGGTAGTGCCATTTTTAATCACACCTTCGTAGCAATAGAACTTGTCTTCGCCAACTTTGTATTCAACCTTTTTTACAACGGTTGCAAGTCCAGTACTATAATAATCAAAATAGCCGTTGCCATCTACAACATACCTATATCCATAGAGGTCTTGCTTCATTCCAAGAGTCGTAACAACGCCTTTGTCTTCTCCGTTATAGCCCTTTGTGTATACGCCGTAGTAAGAGCAGTTACTCAATCTTGCTTGTGCTACTACAAAAATTTGTGTTGGTGTTAAATCGCCAATTTGTTTTGTACTCCACAAAGCAATGTTTGACTGACTTTCGATATAGTTTTCCGCCGAATATTTGGTTGGATCAAAAGTATCAAGTTTGCCCACAATAATTTTGCCGACAAGTAACCCACCAAAAACTGCTATTACCATAAAAATTGATAACACAGAAAATTTAATAATTGAAGCAATCAAACTTTTATGTTTGACTGGCATTGTATCAACAAGACTTTCGTCTGTCATTTCGTTTGTATTTGCACTCATTAAAGGTAAATTCTCCTTTTTGTTTTAATGTTAAGTGTACAATATTAAAGTAAAATTATATATTTTTATAAAAATTTATAAACGCACAGCATTTTTATTATATCATATATAATAACATTTCTGCAATAACTTTTTATTCCCCTTTTTTTGCCGTAAAATATGTGTAAATTTTTAGAATAATTTGTAGCGGTAATAAGCAGTTAAAAACGAGTTAATTTCCAAAAAAATTTGTTAATAATTTCAAAAATCATACCAATGATTTTGAATTATTTTTTTCGTATTGTAAAATACCCCTATGGAAGATTTGAAAAATTTTAGTCAAGAAATTAGTTTTAGTGACAGCGATTTTTGTAATGATAGGCTTATGCCATTTGCTGTACTAAAAAAATTTCAAGATATAGCAACAAGCCACGCCGAAAAATTAGGGATTGGCTTTGATGCAATGAGCCAAAAAAATTTGCTTTGGATAACTATGCGAATAAAATTTAAGGTTTTAGACAAGATAGTTCCAAACACTACTTTAACTATTTACACCTATCCACAACAAAAAAATGTGTTAGAGTTTGACCGTGACTTTGTGATAGTGGATAAAATAAATGGCAAAAGGCTCATAATCGGCACAAGCAAATGGTGTTTGATTGATAAAACTACCAGAAGGCTCTCCAAAATGACCAACATTGACTATCCGTTTGAGTTTAACAACAGTCCCGTATTTGAAGGCAAATTTTTGAAGACTGAAAGTTTTGAACCAACAGAAAAACCTGTTTTGAATTATCAAGTTGAAGAAAGCGATATTGATAGTAACGGTCACATGAACAACACGATTTACTCAAAACTTATTATGAGTGCACTATCAAATAACTTTAATCAAATAGACATTTTTCAAATAAACTTTTTAGGCGAAGCCCTGCTTGGCGACACTATTGAAGTTTTTACTAAAACAGAAAATGGTAACACTTTGACTTTGGGAAAATTTCCAAACGGCAAACACTGTTTTACCGCCTTCGTTTCCTTTCAAAACTAACTACGGCTGATTATTCAGCCTTTTTTATTGCTTGATTTATAGAATCAGCAAAGCAATAATCATACTAACTACTGGGAATATTCCGCCCAACAAAACTTGTTCTACGCTATGGCGATTAAGTTTTAGGCTACTCCAAAAGATTACCAAAAACAATGGAAGCAAAAACAAAAAGTACCAATTAACATTGTAAGATAAAAACGCAACTGGACCTATAAACCCACAAGCGTGGCCACTGGCATCATATTTGATTACAACCGAAAACAAGAAAATCAAAAAGCCAGAAAACAGATAAGTTAAGCACAATACATTAAGTAGTCTTGGTTGATGAGTCAAAAACGAAATCAATGTCAAAACAGCATAGCCAAACAATGAAAAGTAAATCGCTAGTCTACGAGATGATTTTCGTCCATCAAAGTCTGGGTGAAATTTTCCACACCAATGCCACTTTTTTTCAATTGGGTATGATAATGATGGAATAACACATAAACAAGCAAAGCACACAAAATACATATAAAGTCCATTGTATGCCTCAGGTCTTAAAATAAGCAGTAGTGTAATTAAAAGTAAAGCCATAATGGGAGCGATTGTTATTATTCTAATGATTTTTGCGAGAGTTTTCATTTTGTTCTCCTTATGCAATTATTCTATGGTCGTCACGCCAAAAAGTCTAACTACCATTACTTTTTTTGCTCTATATAATAAAAATTAAACTCTACACGAATTATCACCGCACTCTACCGACTTTTTAAGCAATTCTACTTACAGTGGAATTGGCTGATTTTACTGACAAAAAAGCATATAAATCGCCTGTGTTTTACTAAAAGATATAAGTGGTCTTTTTTTTACAATTTTTTTAATTCTACCATCATTAAAAGAAGCTTTTTTTGAAATATAATAAAAAATAGAATAAAAAAAGCCACTCATATTTTTAATAGTGACTTTACAAACCTATAGTCCATAAGTTAATGCTCCGCTAAATTTCTGCCACTAAAATTTAGCACAAAAAAACACTACAAAATTAAGTAGTGTCTTTATAAAAGTATTGTTATTCGGTCAAAGTTTTTTCTTCTTGTGGGTAACCAAAAATTGTGTAATTAACTTTGTCAACTTTGCCAATTTGGAAAGCAAATTTGTCGCCAATAGTAATCTTTTTATAAGTATTGCAGTCTACCATACCCAACTTATCTTGAGTCATAACAAACTTATGTTTGCCATTATCATTCAAAATAAAGTAAGGGATTTCGATAAAGATAGCATCTTTTTTGATAACAAGAGCATCTCTTGCAAACTTGTAAATCATACCTTCAAATGTTTGACCGATATAGTCCTCTGCCCACAAACTTGCAAGGAACTTATCACTCAATCTTTCGGCGTCATTTTCTGCTTTTTCTCTCTCGTTCAAGTGGTCACAAATAATTTTAATATCTTTATAGTCAAGCGATTGCTCTACTGGCTCGCCAGATTTCAAAGTTGCCTGTTTTGAAAGTACTTCGCTAATAATTCTATGTGCGGTTGTATCGGCATATCTTCGAATAGGACTTGTAAAGTGAGTATAGCCTTTGGAAGCCAATCCAAAGTGATTACCCTGTTCAAAATTATATCTTGCTTTTGAAAGTGTTTTTTGAAGTTCCGCTTGCAAAAATTCTTCCATAAGATTGCCCTTAATATACTTCAAAAATTTGTTTACTTGTTGTGATGAGTTACCTAATTTATATTTTATTTTTAGTTCGGTTAAAATACTGTTGAATTTTGCCAATTTGCTCTCATCAATAATGGAGTGAGTTCTATAAATTCCGTATAAATTGTTGTCCTTAAAAAATTGTGCAGTTACTTCATTTGCCAAAATCATCAGTTGTTCAATGACAGTATGTGAACGCTCATTCCCTTGATTTTTTATTTCCAAAACCTTGTCGAAATCTTCATTAAATTTATACTCAGGTTCGTTGCTGATGAACTTTAATGCACCCCTTTGGTCGAGTTTGTTTTCCAAAATGTCAGTAATGTGATACAAAGTATTAACAACTGGCTTTGCTTCCTTATATTTGCTATCAATGTTGTTTTTTAATAAATAGAGTTTTTCCATTTCTTCATAACAAAAAGATTGATGAACATTTATCACGGCTTTTGCAAATTTATAATCTAAAACATTGCCACGATAATCAATATCAATAATGGACACCAAACTCAATCTATCTTCGTGCTCATTGAGAGAACAGATTCCGTTTGATAAGTTTTGTGGTAGCATTGGATAAACACCCGAGCCAAGATAACAACTCGTGCCACGTTTTAAGGCTTCCTTGTCAACAAGTGAGCCTGATTTTACATAGTGCGAAACATCGGCAATAGCCACATATACTCTATAACCAAAATCTTGTTTTTCGGCATAAACAGCATCATCTTTGTCTTTGCAAGATGCTGGGTCACAAGTGATTAAAAATTTGTCTGTTAAATCTAATCTTCCCTGTCTTTCACTAGGTAGTACGCTTTGCGGTATATTTTCTACTTCCCTCAAAATTTCTGGTGAAAATTCCGCACTAAACCCCTTGCTAAAAGCGATTGCTTCGTTTTCTGTGATAGGGTCAGCAACATAACCAAAAACCTTTTCAAAAACGGCTTTTGACTTACCATTTTCATCAGTCACAATATTACAACAACATCTTTTGCCGACATTTTTCAAAACATCGTCATTGACATCTATTGGCATAACGCCAAACTTGTAATCAATTGGCAAAAAGAGATATTTACCATTCTTTTTGACTATGCTTCCCGCTAATTTTCGGCTGTCACTTTGTCCACACAAAATGTCCATATTTTCAATTAGATTTGCCGAAAACAACTCGCCTTTGCAAACTTTGTTGCCTGATAATAATATTTGTTTCTTGTTTTCCAGTTGCAAAAATATGGTTTTAATTTCTGCAAGAGTTAAATCAAGTTCGCTAGAAAGTAACCTGCAAATTGATTTGAAATCACTTCCAAATAAATTGTTATTTTCTAATATTTGCAAAACGGCTTTATATTTTTTCATCAGTATTTCTCCACTTAAATAATATCATACTTTATTATAGATTGCAATATGCAAAAAAATTTTTCCTTTACAAAATTTTCAAATCTAGTATTGACATTTTAAGCAAAATATGATAATATAAGAATACAATCTCGTGTCATTCCAGATTGTGTTAATTGGGAATTTTTTTTAAGGAATCTTCTTATGAATGGCAATAAATATAGCAATAAATTAGGCTGTGTTTTATTGTTGTTTGTAGGTAGATTTTTTTATTACACAGCCAAAAAGGAGAAAAATATGAAAATTTTAATTGGAACAAAAAATCCCGGAAAAATCAAGGGAGCAACACAAGCACTAGACAACTACTTTACTGACTATGAAATGGTAAGCGTAAACGCACCATCTTTGGTGGCTGACCAACCTGTTAATGATGACACCTATTTGGGAGCGCACAACAGAGTACAAAATTTGATTAAATACGCAAAAGAAAATAATATTTCTGCCGACTTTTTTATGGCTGTGGAATCTGGAATTGTCAAACATTTTGGCAAGTGGTTTATAACAAATGTGGCTGTTATCTGCGATAAAAATGGTTACGAAAGTGTTGGAACAAGTGCTAGTTTCCCTGTTCCAGAAAAGTATGTTGAGAGCATTATTAAAAACACACTTGGAACAGTTATGGACGAAATTTTTAGCAAGCACGATTTAAGAAGCTCAACCGGCGGAATTGGTCTTTTGACCCACGATGCTGTAACTAGAATTGACTTAAACACACAGGCTTTTAATATGGCATTAACACAATTTGTAAATGGCGATATTTGGGCTGATGAAAATTTAGTTAATGAACTATAATTGTAGATATAGAACTATAAAAAACTTGTCTAAATCGCATTTGCAAAATACTTTTTATGCATAATTTTTAATAAAAAAAATTGCAAGACAACGCATTTTTGAAAATATTTATACATTATTACAAAACAAATTTTTAAGCAAATTTTTGCAAATTTTTCAAAAAAATGATATAAAAACGCAAAAAAACTCTCGATTTTGAGAGTTTTTTTATAATTTTTTATCACTACTCGGTTTTTGGCTTTTCTTTTTCTGCTATATTTTCAGTACTGCTTTTATGTAATTTTTTTACTTTTAACTTATAAATCAAATTGACCGTGACATAGCAAATTATAGCAATGCCAACACCTACAACCAAATCTAAAAAGTAATGTTGTTTAATAAACACTGTTGCTAGGCAAATTAGAATAGCCATAACAAGCGATACAATCCTATACCAATATGGTATGTCATTTTGCTTTCTAACTGCAAGATAACTGTAAACACTTGTCAAACAATGGTATGACGGCAGTAAATTAAAAGCATGAGCACCACCATCTACATTGTAAATTATTTTAAGTAACCAATGACCATTTTCGGCATATTCAAGCAAACCTTCCGCCACTCTATCCATATAGGTTGGCATAACAATATAAATTACAAAACCAATAGTGTACGCAATCAGTTGACCAATAACAAACTTTTTGAAATGTTCTTTTCCGCAAGTCGAAGCCATAACAGGTGCTAAAAACCAAAAGATATACGATAAAACATACACAACCGCAAACGCAGGAACGATTGGAATAAAATTGTCTATTACATCAATCTTTGTGCAAATAGGAGTAATGTTTAGTGCGTTTACAATGATATTCGACAGGTAATAGTAAAGCGACTGAATACCTAGCGAACACGCCCCAGCAAGCCAACCCCACCACTTAACCTTTTTTAATGTATCAAAAAAACTATTTTTTTGACAAACTTGATTTTCCATACTTAATTTTATTCTAATAGTTTTTTATTCTTTTTGCAAACTTATTTATATAGTTAAATTTTTGGATATCAAATAAAATTTTTTCTAGGCTTTTTTCTTATGCCATATTTTGCTCATTAAATAGCAAATGCTAATATAAAAACAAAAAAGTCTTACTAAAAAGACTTTTTTTGGCAGGTGAGACAGGACTCGAACCCGCAACAAACGGTTTTGGAGACCGTGACTCTACCAGTTGAGCTACTCACCTATTTAATGTAAACTTTGCTAAATTGCTTTGTTTTTGTTTACATTTATAGATTACACTACTTGCCCTCCATAAGTCAATAGAATTTTATTACAATATTTATGAAAAATATCATTATTCTAAATTGCAAAACGCAAATGAATTATAATTTAATCAATATAGTAAAGTTAAAAATATGTTTAACCATTTGATAAGGTTTTGAATAAACTGCAATAGGAGAAAATTATGGCCATTCAAAATAGAGCAAAATTATCATCATATATCACTGCTCCATCTGGTGAGCAAGTTGAATTACAGACCAATAGCAATAAAAGTGTTGTAAACAATTTGAATACTGATATTATCATCGCAAAGACTTCCAGCAAAAGTTGGATTTTGCCATCTGGCAAAGTAACTATTACTAACACAATAACAAACAATACCGATGTTAATATCTCAGACATAAATATTAAGGACACAATCTCGGCTGGGGCTAGTTTTTTGTCAGGAAGCGTAAAAATCGGTTCGGTAGAACACCCAGATTATAACATCGAAACGGGATTTGTTATGCCGGTAACATTGGGTGGTTCTGGTGGCGAACTTACTTTAAGTTACGATATAGTCGCGGATGATTATGCAATAGAAGAAAGTTTCGACAACCAATCGACAATCAGTTTCGAAATTGATAATAACACCTTTGAACTATCTTCTTCTACTCTAAATATTCAAATTATCAATAATGATGTTTCCTTACTCAAAACCGCTAGCCGTACAGCCGTTAAAACAGGCGACACCTTAACTTACACAATCGAAATAACTAACTCTGGCAACTTCAAAAACACCAATATTGTGTTTACAGATAAAATTCCAGATGGCACAGAGTTTGTCGCAAATAGCGTGACAATTAACGGAGAAGCAAAAGAAGGGTTCAATCCAGAAAACTCATTTGAACTACCTGAGCTTGATATAAATGGTAGCATAACAGTCACTTTCAAAGTTACCGTTAAGTAAAACGCACTCGTAAAAAACTAAAAAATTACTCAAAACAAATAAAAAAACGCATTAAGTATAGTTTCCTTAATGTGTTTTTTGTTAAGCATATTTACTGATTTTTTTTGTACATATATGAATACAAAAAAACATTTACCCTTGAATCTTATCGATTTTCGCACGATTTTTCGGGGGTTTTAATGGTTGGGGTAGAGAGATTTGAACTCCCGTATGTCGGAATCAGAATCCGAAGCCTTACCGCTTGGCGATACCCCAATATCGAAAGATAATTTATCACATTATTGCAAATTTGTCAACCAACTCCAACTAGTATCAAGTAACAAAAAAACAATATTATAACAATTTGAAAACATAATGGTCGCCGTTTTATCTATTCTAAATAAAAAAATTACCCAGTTTTACTTAAATATAATTTGCCAAAACACAGCAAAAGCGGTATATTGTTTATTGATAACAAAATATGGAGATATAATATTTAATTATGACAAACTTGAATCTATACAAATTTTTCTGTGCGGTTGCAGAAGAAAAAAACATTTCCAAAGCAAGTGATAAACTATATGTATCGCAACCAGCGGTTTCGTTTTCGATAAAGGAACTTGAAAACGAACTTGGTCAACAACTTTTCATTAGAAAAAGCAAAGGTGTAGAACTCACAACATTTGGCAAAATTTTATACAATCAAGTAAAGGACTTGGTTGATAAATTTGATGAAGCACAGGCACTTGCTAGTAGATTTAGCAAACTGGAAGAAGGCGTTATTAGAATTGGTGCTTGCACTTCCAATGTCAATCAAGTGGTGCTTGAATACCTTTCCGCATTTGCAAAAAAATACCCAAAAATACAAATCATAATGGAAAGAGGAAGCAAAGAAAATCTTATTGAAAGGTTAAAATCGAATAATCTTGATATGATTTTTATTGACAAGACAGATGGTATAAATAATTTTAAGACGATAAAGCAATTCAATGTTGTATATCAACTTATTGGCGACAAAACTTTTAAGGACAAGTATTCTAGTCAAGATATTGATATTGAAAACTTCCCAGTGCAAGATTTAATGCTCCCTAGCGTGAACAACAATTCTAGAATTACCATCGATAATTTTTTTGAAAAACATCAAATAAAATTATCTCCAAAATACGAACTTGATAATTACATTTTACTTTATGAATTTGTAAAAAAAGGCTTTGGTATTGCATTCGTAAATATTGAATACTACAAAAAAATGGTGGAAGAAAAGGAAGTCTATGTTATCTACCCTAACTTTTCTATTTGCGCAAGAGAAGTCGTTTGTTTAATAAATGACGAAATAACAAACCCCGCTTTAACAAAATTAGTTGATATAATTAAAAAACAAATTTAGTGTTAAAATATCAAAATTGAAAATTGCTTTGTAAACATTAAAATTCATAAAAAATTGTAAAAAAAACACAAATCTATGCAAAAAATGATAGATTTTTAAGTTTTTTTCAAAAAATTCAGTAAAAATTTTTATGTAACTAAATATGGTTGTAAAAAAAACGAGTCATATAAAGGCTCGCTTTTTTATTAAAATTACATTTCAATTTCGCTTGTTTTTTCACTTCCATCTTGATTATTTAAGCAATCTAAAATATATTGTGTGTTAGGTTTTACATCTTTTTGAATTGGGCTGTTATCGTAATACACTCCCAAAGCGCGTTCGTATTTGTTTACCTTTTCCACCAATCTTTCCAAATTTGTATCTCGAATGTAAGCACCATTGTATGTGTAGTAAAAGTATTCGTGTTTAGGCTCATTTCCATAATCATAATAAACCAAAACGCCAGTCCCACAAACCAATGCATTTACATCGTATAAATCGCAACCCAAGTCGTCAAGTTCTTTTTCTTGAACCGAAAATAATGTTTCACCATTGTTTTTTACGAACATTAGATTGATACTATGATTGTGTTTGCTTATAAGCAACGCACCTGATGAATAAAACTCCACCCCGTCATCTTCAAAAAGATAAAAGTTAATACTCTTTCTTACCTTTCCAATGCACACTTGCAAGTTTTGATTAAAAACGCAATCTTGTTGCAAGTAAAAATTTTTGTTTTCTGTTGTTGTTAAAAATCTCATAATTTATCTCCTTTTTTATTTACGCTGTCATTATAGACCCGATTCGCCATAATGTAAATAACAAGAAATTTATGTTTGTCATAAGTTTTAATTATGTCACTATTTAATTTATTTATCTCAATTTGTCTAGTTTTTAGTCATAAATTTTAGTAAATTTAATATTGCAAATTTGACTTTGATTTAAGCAAAATGTGATATGGCAAAATAATTATCAAAACATAGCAAAGTAAAACCTATATTATAAAAGTCCAAAATTACAAACTTTCACCCAAAAGATTTTTTGATATACATTAAAATAAGGTATAATAATTTTGGAGAAGAATATGAAAACGGAAGTTGAATTTGTTGTAAAAAGAATTTTATCTCATCAAAAAATAGGCAAAGAACCCATAGAAAAAATTATATACGACTATTGCAATAATATCTTAACCGATGAAGAATTTTTGCCAGTAGTTAAGGCGATTTATGACTATGATATTTGCGATGAAGACCTTTTTTACCTTACTGACGCAATGAAAAACAGTGGTCAAGTTTTAGATTTATCTAGTCTTGGCAAAGTTGTTGACAAACACTCTACTGGCGGAGTAAGTGATACCACTACCCTAATTATCGCACCTATTTGTGCGTGTTTAGGTGTTAAAATGCTAAAAATGAGTGGCAGAGCATTAGGGTTTACGGGTGGAACTTGCGACAAGTTGGAGTGTTTTACGGGTTATAAAACCGATTTGGAACTAAACCATGCACTCGAACTCGTAAAACAAAATGGTGCTTGCGTAATCACTTCATCATTAAATATTGCCCCTGCCGACAAAAAAATTTATGCTTTGCGAGATAAAACAGGACTTGTGGATAGTATTCCACTAATCGCTTCATCAATAATGAGCAAAAAACTTGCCAGCGGAGCAAACGATATAGTTCTTGATGTGAAGTACGGCAAAGGTGCATTTATGCAAACCAAAAAAGGCGCAAAATTGCTAGCAAAAAAGATGAAAGCAATTGGCAAACTTGCAGGCAAAAACATCAAAATTGTATACGGAAAAATGGAAGAGCCACTCGGTTATAATGTTGGTCCACGACTAGAAGCAAAAGAAGCATTGGAAGTGTTAAGTGGAGCGAAAAACTCACTTCAAAAAGAGTCTATTAGATTAGCGAGTCACTGCGTCGCACTTTACAAAAAGTTGCCTTATTTGATAGCAAAAATGCAAGTAAAAAGAGTGTTGAAATCTAATTCGGCGTTGGAAAAATTCAAGCAAATGGTCACAGCACAAGGTGGTTCAAACGAACTATTTGAACAAAAAATTCCAACCGCAGAATTTGTTATCTATACACAAGAAAATGGAAAGTTTAATTTCACTAACACAAAGAAAATAGGACAAATTGTAGCCGATTTAACTCACGAGTGCGGAGCAGAATATTCTAAACGCAACTTTGTTGGCATTATTACAAAATGTAAAAACAAAAAGATAGTTAAAAATGGCGACACGCTATTTGACATATACTGCCAGACTACTGAACAAGGCGAAAGAATCAAGCAGGAATTGTCATCTTGTTACGAAATTATTTAACAAAAAATTTTAATTTTTTCAAATTATACTTTTTAGCATAACAACATTTTTATATAGTGTTTTATGGTTTTTCTGTTTCACTATTTTAGCAAAGCATTTTAATCACTTGATATTTTCATAAGATTATTTTTTAATATTCATTAAACAACTTAACGATATTTTAGCAATCTCATTTAGCCATAAAAAAATCTCTGCAATTATTATGCCAGAGATTTTTTATAGTACACATGAATTTGCACTGATTGTATATTGCACTTTATAATTTGCAAAAATCTGTTTTATCACCTTGCTTGTGGTTTTATGTTTAGAAAAAACATCAACAACTTTATAATCTTTCCAAGATGTTTCGTATGCGATAAAGTCAATATCATTTTTCAATAACTCTTCCTTAAACTGTTGCAAATTTTCGGTTGGTATTGTCACAGTAATTTTCCAAAGTTGTTCCTTTCGCATTTTTTCTGTTATCCACATTCCTATGTAAACACCAATCAAGTTGCACACAACGGACGCTAATACTGCCACCCAAAGTTCAACATCTGCAATGGTTTTTATAATTATTGTATTTACGCCATAGTTCACTGCACTAAATATGCTCGCCACTGTTTTTGTTCCTTTTATTGTAACAACACTTTTAATTGTCGATAATATGACATTTACTAATTGGCATAAAAAAAACATTACATATATCATTTGCCCTCCTTAAATATTTTTAGTTTTACATTATACACTAATTTGTTAAAAAATCAAGCACTTTTTTATTTTTTATAAAAATAGGTAATTTTTTATCATTTTTTCATCTTTTTTATTGTTTTTTTAGAATTTTTTGTGTTTTTTTGAGAATTTTCTAAAAATTCAACTTTTTTTTATATGATTTATTTCTATTATAAGTTAAAAAATAGTAACTTTATCAATCTCTAACTCGGATTTCATTTCATAATCTTCGTTAAAAATCTTTCGCCATTATCACTTACTTTTATCATCTTAATTTCTAAATAAATAATGAAAAAACGAGTCAATAATTTAGCACAAAAATTTATTTTAGATAACAAATTTATTTTCAAAAAATGGTTGCAAAATAAAAAAAAATAGTATATAATAAAAAAGTCGCTTGAAAAAAACATAGGAACTCACATTTTTCTTAACCCCCTTTGTTATTTAAGATTTATAGTTTTTTAAGTTGATATGTTTTATGCGATACGGCTAATTTCAATGACTACTCGGGCAGTTGAAATTATGCCTTACAAAAAAGCCCGATATTTATTTATGGAGAGTTGGCTGAGCGGTCGAAAGCGGCGGTCTTGAAAACCGTTGACCTGAAAGGGTCCTGGGGTTCGAATCCCTAACTCTCCGCCAATAACCTGTCGTTCGGCGTAAACATCGCTGAACGACTTTTTTTCTTCTAAATCTTTTATTGTATTCTCAATTTTCTCTATATCTTCTTTGCTGTTAATTACTATTTCTTCGCTATCGTTTGATTTTGTATTATAAATAATTATCAATCTGTCATTATAATAAATTATTTTTGATATAAACTTGGTAAGATTTGAAATGCCTAAAATTACTAACTTAAAAACTTAATAAATTAGCCTATTTTTATAGATATGCTACTGTGGCTCAGCGGTAGAGCACTGCCTTGGTAAGGCAGGGGTCACGGGTCCGATTCCCGTCACCAGCTCCATTATCAAAAACCCTTGAAACCCTAGTAAAATAGGCACTTTCAAGGGTTTTTCTTTTGCAAAAAATTTTGCTTAATTTTAGGCTAAAAATACAATAGGTGTAGTAAACTGCTCCAAAAAGTGTAGTAAAATTGCATAAAAAAGACCGAGAGTTCAATTTTCAAACTCTCGGTCTAGTTCTTTCTAAATCTCCCTAAAACTAGTGTAATAGGTGTAAACTAGTGTAGTAAATTTTACATTTCAAAATCTTTTTCTCGTTTGCGTTTTCTTTCTTTTCGTTCTTTAAGCATTTCTTCTAACATTAAATCAAAATCTTCATCAGACAAATTTTCCAAATTAGATTTCTTTTCTTCTTGTTCTGCTGTATTTTGATTGTTTTGCTTTCTTAAAATCTCATTTTCATTTAGTCTGTCGTTTAAACGATTTGTGCTTTCTTTCACATAATCACTATTCACATTGTTATAGACAGTGATTGTGGTTCATACGAATTATAGGCGGTCACGTTTTTGTTTATTGTGCTTAAAATCTATGCCGTTTATATTGTCTATGAGTTTATAGTAAATATGGATTTTTCGGGGCTCTTTACTTCCCTTGATAAATTTGTCTATAGTTATAAATTCAATCAGTTCTAGTGCCATTTCTCGGGTTAAAACGGGTGAATTTATGTATTTTTTAACTCTCTCTATAAACTCATCAACATTTTTTGTGTTTTGTTTTACTTTTTCGGTTCTTTCAGTTATTTGTGAAATTTCATTTTCTAAAACCTCTTTTTCTTTTTGGTAATTATTAAGTAGAGATATGCAAATATCTTCTGGGATTTTGTTTAGGACTTTATCTTCATAAGTCGAACGGATAAGTTTTGTTACTTCATCAAGTCTTTTTGTTTTGTCTTGCAATGTTTTGTTATCAAGCATAAGATTTTCTTTTTGCTGACTTTCTTGTCTTTGTAAAAACTCTTTTCTTGCTTGTTCTTCGTTAAAATTAACAAAGTTTGCTTTGGCTTTAATATCTTGCAATACAATGCCTTCTATATCTTCAAACTTAATCATATGGCTTGTGCAAACCCTTGTGCCAAAAACTTTAAATCCGCCACAATTGTAATTTGCTTGGCGATAAATTCTTGGACCTTTTCGTGAATGTCTTGTATTGTTCCAACCTATGTGCATTTTGTTGCCACAATCTTCGCAATACATTAGTCCAGAAAGTGGGTGAATTATTTGATTACCTTGTGATTTGCCTTGGCTTACTGACCTTTCAATTTCTTTAACTTTATCCCAAAGTTCTTGTGAGATTATCGGTTCGTGCGTATTGTAAACTATTACTATTTCTTCGTCTGGTCGTTTTATTTGCTTTTTGTTTTTGTATGAAATATTTGTTGTTCTAAGTTGCACCAAATGACCTAAATATGTTGGGTTGCGAAGAATTTGTTTTACAACATCACAAGTCCAAAGATGATGACTAAACCTATATGCTGTTATTCCAAATTTTTGAGTTCTATAGTCTGACGGAATTGGTATGTTTTCATCATTAAACTTCATTGCTATATGTTTTGGACTAATTCCGCTTGCTCGCATTTCAAATATTCTTTTTACATTGCTTGCAGCAGGTTCATCAATAACTGGCAATTTCTTTTCGTCTGTGCCTTTAACATATCCATATGGTGCATAGGTTGTCCTATACTTTCCGGCTTTAGCATTAGCTTCAATCACTGCTCGAATTTTTTGCTGGTGTTTGCTGAGTGCCATTCGTTAAATATGTTCATTATGGGCATCATATCCATTCCAGCAGAGTTATTAGATGTATCCACATTATCATTTAATGCAATAAATCTAATGTTATACATTGGAAAGATATAGTCTGTATATTGTCCAACTTGAATATAGTTTCTGCCGAACCTAGACAAGTCTTTGCAAATGATTGTGTTAATCTTTCCACACTTTGCATCTTCTAGCAGTCTTTGAACTCCGGGTCTATCAAATGTTGTTCCTGAATATCCATCATCAATATAAGTTTCAATCAAACTCCAACCTTGTTCTAACACATATTTTTCAAGTATTAGTTTTTGATTTTCTATTGATAAAGACTCGCCATTCCTTTCATCATCTCTCGATAATCTTGCATATATACCTACTTTAATTTCTTGTTTTGATTTCATTTATCCTCCTTTTTAGCGAAATCAAAACACTGAAAGTAAATACATTTTGTATTATATCACAAAAAATATTAAACTGACAGTGTTTTTTCTCACAACTTAAAACATTTCGCTATATGCTTGTTTTTGAGCAAGTTTTATCAATATTTCATTTATATTTTTGTTCCCAACAAAATGACTAACAACAATATATTTTTTATCATTAACAACATATTCGTTTTGACTTGTTGAGAAGTTTAAAAATTCTTGTTTTAATTCTTGTAGTTGTTTTTTCATTAAATATCCTCATGGTTTAAAATCTCCTTTTCTAAATTTATTAAAATCTATCCGCATCGAGCGAGATAGAAGTGGTGGTTTACCACCATAAAAACGAAATTTGGTTTCCAAATTGTCGTAAATTGGGGGCGAGGCAATTTTGAATCTTTTGATTTGTAAAATATCCCAATAAAAGCACGGTTTTTCGAGCGTTTTATAGATATTTTTAATCAAAATAGCCCAAGCCTTATCCTGCTTGTTAAAATAATCACGGAATTACATCAAAAATAGCAAAATTTTTTACCATTTTTGCGTTTCTTCAAATTCTGATTATTTCCCAAAAATTCTTGTAAGCAAGTTTTTTAAAATGACTAAACTATCTTGATATCTTTACCAAATTCGGCATCGACTTGCTTTGAAATTAGGCTTCTATCATCGGCAAAACCTTCCGGCTCGTCATCTTTAAAACCAGCATCAAAAAGTCCTTTAACATCATCTCTATCTGACAGATAGAACATTCCGTTATAAATTCTATAAAGCAATAATCTGAGTTCATAAGCAAGTTTTACCATATCTTTGTATTCGTCTGTTTGAGATTGTTTTATATTACTCAAAACTTTTGTCATATCTGTGATGTTGTCGGATATTCCTTGTGCCTTTGTGAAATATGTTCTAGCATCTTTTTCAAAATTGATTTCACTATCAAGCCCTGCAAATATTAAACTCACTAAAAACTCGTTCATATTTTTGTATTCTCGTTTGTGCTTTTGATAAAAATCGTTTAGTTCTTCCAATCGATTTCTTTGATAAATTCGTATCTTCTTTTCGAATACCTTGTCTGATTTAATTTCTTTCATTTTTTCCTCCAATAATTTTTTAGTCATTCTTTACATCTCTTTCTATTTCTGATTAAAGGGGTGATTGTTTTTGCTTGCTTTTACATTTCTTAATCCTCCTTTTGCTTGAATTTACTTTCGACTTTTTACATTTCACACCTCCTTATTTTTATTCTTACATAGTCGTTCGGACACCGTTTGTCCGTTCGAGAATGTTTTTTACATAACCATTATATTTTTCTCGCATTCACCAGATTGTTCTATGCGGTAAAAGTTTTTACACAAATATTTTACAATTCTCGTGTGGACACCATTTGTCCATGCGGAAAATCTATTTTAGAAAATTTTAACATTCTCGCATTATCACCATTTGATAATACGGTATTTATTTTTTACAATTTTACATTTGTCGTTGGTCCACCATTTGACCCATCGAAAAATTTAGTTTTCTTAATTTATCAGGGGCGATAGTTCAATGGGTGACCTATCGAGATATTTTTTTTGTTAATTTATCACTGCCGTAGTATCAAGGGGTGATACCACGAGAAAACTTTTTACAAAAACAATTTATAACTCCTTTATCACACACATTATGTGATGTTAAAATTTTTTTCAACTTGATTTTAACAATCCCGCTGTAAACACATTCTTTACACCGACAAAAATATTTTCACATAGTCGATTTATCAATGGGTGATATATCGGAAAATTATTTTGTAGTTTTATTTTATCAATCTCGCTTTACCACCATTTGGTCAAACGAAAAAGATTTTTACAAGAAAATTATATAATTTCCGTTACACACCCATTGTGTGCAACGAGAAAAATTTTTTAATTTTCTTGTTGCCATTTCAAATATATCACTCCCGTGTGTTCACCATTTGAACACGCGGGAAATATTTTTATGTAAAAATTTTATCAATCCCAAGAGTTCAGCATTTGAACTCTTCAAAAAATTTCCACAAAGAAAAAATAACCCAACACAAATTGAGTTATTTTCTATGTAAGTTATTAAATTTAATATATCCTCATATATTTAAGGATATTTTCATTCAAAAAATTAAGACAGGAAATTGAAAATCAATAAATAATTATTTCTTTTCTTCCCATTTAGAACAGGCTCCATTCATGCAACCTTGATTTCCATTTCCTCTTGATTTAATTTTGCAAACGTGTGTGGAACCTTCCCATTTCACAGAATTTCCTTGTCGCTGCGAATTTCCTCCAAAATGTTGACAAGTACAACAACATTTTTGACTTACTGGTGTTGAATTCATTTTTTAACTCCTTTTAATATACATCCATTACTTTTTAAATATAAACTTTGTTATTCTTTCTGCCACATTATTTGTCTCATTTTCTATATTTGATTTATCCCATATTGGTTTTTCAATATTTTTATATTTTATCGCCAAGTAAGACGCCATTGGGTAATGGCTGTCTGCATAACAAAACTTTCCATCTATTGAATGGTGAACTTTAGTTCTAAACCAATCGTTACTTATAGACCTATTTATTTTTTGTTCTAGTAATATTTTATTTCCGATTTTATTTACTATTTCATCAAACTCGTCTTTATCTTTTATATTGGCATCAATTTGTATCGCATAAATATTATGTCCACTAGCAGGCATTATGTGCTCTATATCATATTTACCATTTAAACTAAATTCTAAATGTTTTTCCTTAGCAAAAATAAATTCATTTAAATATACCAATAAATTTTTATCATAATCAGTTATATTTAATTTTATATCTTCTTCTTTCCAGTTAGAACAAATATGACTATTAAAATCTTCTACTATTTCAGAAATTGCGATACTATTGTTTAAGAACTTAACAGATTCGCCAAATAAAAAAGTTTTAAAATTTTTACTTGAATAGCCGGCATCAACCAATTCTAGAATTACAAATAATCTCAACATAGTTTCTGAAAGTAATTCAACATTATCTTTATCCAAAATATTGTTTATAAATCTATTAAAATAACACCCTAAAAATAATTTTGCGTTTTCATTGAATTTTAATAGAATGTTTACAATTGGCATTTCACTAACTTGGCTCCAAATTTTTGCAAGTGCGAGCATCTCGGTACAAGTCTTAATAGGGTTATCTATCAATTCTTTATTTATTGCTGTAAAATATCTTCTTACTCCCGGCACTGTAACATCAATAGACCCTGTTGATGTAACTACTTCATTATTTTTAGCTCTAGTAAGATACATATATTGCATTAAAATAGAATCTATATCTAATATATTTTTTGCTGATAAAGCGTTCACAAAATCCAATAATTCTTTCCAAATGTTAGAAAATTCACCATCTTTATTTAATCCTTTAGAAGTAGCGAACAATTTTGCCGAAATTATATCCGCATCACTTAATGGCATACCATCTGAGTTAAGAGAATTAAACATTGTTATAGCTTGTTCAATATTCCAACTTTTAATTTCAATGACTTCACATTTTTCAATTATAGTTTTTGCTATATTATTTACTTGACTACTATCTAATTCTTGTAATTTACCATAAAAAAACTTAAAATTTTTGAAAAAATTAGTATATATATTATCTTTTTGTTTATATTTTATTTTAAATACTTCGCGTTGTGCATCATCGTAATCTACAGCCTGCAGTATCCTATTTAACTCTTTTTTATATTCATCATTTTCATTATTTGATTTATTGATAAGAATATTTAATTGACTATAAAGTTTTTTATCTTCTTCTACATTTGGTTTTTCAGAAACATCTTCAACTTCAGCATTATATAAAATATTTAAAATGGTTTTTCTACGGTCTTTTAAACCTCTTAACAAACTACTAGACTCTTCATCATTTTCACTAATTCGGCTAAGTAGATTATTAATATTTATCAGTAATGCTTTCAGTAATAGTAAAAATGTAGTCGTTCTTTGTTGTCCATCTATTAGTTCATATAATGTATCTTTATCATTACAGCTAATAATAATTGTTCCAAAGAAATAATTATCCTTACCTTTGTTCTCTTTCTCTGAAAAATCGACAATATCTTGCCAAAGTTTATCACAATTTTCAATTCCCCAAGAATATGGTCTTTGATATTCTGGTATTACGAATACTGCATCATCATCTAACTTTAAATATTCTCCAATTTTTCTTAATTTTGGTTCTATGTTTTTTGCCATAATCTTCTCCTATTTATATCTTTTGTTTATTTGTTTGACTATTTCTTTTATCTTATCCCTTGTGTCTTTGGGAGATAAAAGTTCTATATCTTCACCATATTGTAAGCACCAATAGATTAGCGAAGTTTCGTTTGCTGTTATATCTGCAAATATCGAGTTTCCTTTTTCATAAAGATTAGCATTTTTACAAAACCATTCTTCGACATAAGCTGTTGCCCACTCACTATATATTTTTACTGTCGCATATATCGTTTTTGTTGCAAACATATAAATGTTCTCATTTGCATATTTTGCAATATCTAATCCATTTTCAAAACCTTTAACTTGCGTTACTGGTTTTATTGGTGTGTCTAAAATTTTAATATTATGTATTCTTTCAAGTTTGTAGTTTCCTATTTCATCAAAATAATCATAATTGCAAACTAAAAAATATTTCCCTTGATTATTTATTAGACAATATGGGTTAACTATGTAGGGGTACTTTTTTGTATTATTGCTTTTATATCCATTCCTAATATAATCAAACTCAATCTGTTTGTTATTTTCAATAGCTTCGTTAATTATATCAATATTATAGAATAGTTCTTTACTATCAGTTCTATTAAGTTCATCTGCTTTATACACATATTTATATTGTTTTCGCTGATAAACGCTTAAAAACTCTGATAGTTTTTTAGCAAGTTCTCTAGAGTGCTTACTGTTTATGCTTTTACTAGAAAATACAGCATCAACCAAAAACCTAATTTCACTTGGTTCAAACTCTCTACTAGCCAGATATGAGCCAGCATTAGTTTTGACAATGTCATAACCAAAATCTATCAAACTATCAATATTTGTAGCAATAGACTTTCTTTCGCAAGTCATTCCATAAATATTGTTTATTTTAATAACTATATCATTTTGAGATAGTAAATGATTTTCATCACTATAATCTCTTAACACTTGTAATGTGTAAAGAATAGAAAGTTTTTTATTTGATGATGATGGCATATATTCTCCTTACAATAATTAACATATTATGGCTTTAAAATCTGCACCATAACTTTTTTCTTTTAATTTTACATCTTCGCCGTAGGAAACAATTTTAACTTTTATTGTTTTTGTTGCAGAACCATAGTTAACTTTTTGATAACTAACATCTTCACCATAATCTACTAATTTTGCTTTTACCTCTTCGCCATAGTCTACAATTTGTAATTTTACTGTTTGTCCTTTTAACATTTTAAAATCTGCTTTTGAATATTTCATTTTATTTCTCCTTTATAATAACATATTTCTTTTTATTTTGTTTTATTTTTTTATAATTTTTTTAATATCTTCTGAAATTAGCAACTTTTTCTTGTTTAATTCACTTGCTAATTTGTCTAATGTGTCACGATTTTCAATTAGTATTTGTCTTGCTTGTGTATAACATTTCTCCAACTCATCGTTTATCGCCTTTTCTTGATTATACTTTTGCATTTCTGACAAATCAAAATCATATCTAGGCGAGCAATTATCAAATCCATTTCCCACATATTCAATGATAATTCTTTTTACCACATCGACAGCTCTTTCAATATCTGATGAACAGCCAGCATCAAGTATGCCGTATTTTATTTCAGTGGCACATTTTCCACCAAGCAAACATAATACTCTATTTTTCATAGATTTAACAGACTGCCAATAGCTTTCATCTCTGTAATATGCTGTAAAGCCACCAATTGATGAACCTTCATGCCCACCAATAGAAATTATTGTTACACTTTCTGGTTCCAAAATTTCGGCAATCAAAGCATGTCCAGCTTCATGATAAGCAGTTTGTTCATTGTCCTCACAAGTTCCATTTTTTATTGTTTCAGGAGCATTGTAAATAGTTCTAATACAAGCTCTTATAATATCATCAAACTCAATTTTATCTTTATTCTCAAATCCCGCATAAATTCCAGCTTGGTTTATTATTGTTTCAAGTTCTGCACAAGACCTACCATTTAAAATTCGTGCCAATTGCTTAACATCTAGATTAGCAACTGTATTTTTCCCACTGAGGTAATGCTTAATTATCATTTCAGCATCTATCCCTTTTGGTGCTTTGATTTCAATACTAGTATCAAATCTTCCAGCTCTTAGCAAAGAATCAGGAACTAAACGCAAATCATTTGCGGTTGCAATTACAAATACTTCAGAAGATTTAACATCGTCAATACATGATTGAATAGTTACATATTCTTCTGCATTCTTATGGTCTTTGTCTTCGTTTGCAAACTTATCAAAATCATCTAACAAAACCAATGACGGAGCATTGTTCTTCGCATCTTCAAAAGTCTTTTTGATGTATTTAATAAATTCATCATCAGGCAAATTTTTTCTGCAAACATAACATTTTTTGCCACATTTTTCAATAAATGAATTAGCAATCAATGTTTTGCCTACACCGGGTTCTCCATAAAGTAATAAACCTTTTGGAATTTTGACATCCAATTTTTGATACTTATCGCTATTTTTTATTACATCACATAATCTTGCAATTTCTAACTTAATAGCATCGTATCCGATGACCTTATCAAAACCATTCATATAATACCTCCTTTGGTTTACAGTTGCATTATACCAAAATGGATGTACTAAAAATCGGACAACGATAATCAATTTTTATTTTTTCGATAACACCTCCTAATCAAAAATTTTTAACATTACAATTTGTAATGTTTGAATAGTTAGTATAAACCGCATAATTTGAGAGAATAATTAACTTAAATTATACTAATCACACAAACATTATACCATAAATGATTGAATAATTGTATCATTTTATCAAAAATTTACAAATTTTATAATAATAGCTCAATCAGTTATTTTACATACTCGTTTTAAAATATATGTAAGGAGCAATCATTATGGAAAAAATCACTTATGACGATGTTATAACTAGAATGGGTTATTTTAGAAATAAAGCAAATTTGTCTATGAGAGAAACCAGTTTGCAACTAGGATACAACCCACAATTTATGTCCACAATTGAGAATAAAACAATAGAATTAAAGGTGAAAACTCTTTTGGAGTTTTGTGACCTAGTAGATATTACTCCACAAGATTTTTTCTATATGGGAGAACACTATAACAAAGAAGATAAAAATGTTTTAGATTTATATAATCATTTAACAGATGATAATAAACAAACAATATTAGATTTAATGAAAAAGTTGAAATAATAAAAAATAGCATTAGGCTTTGTTCCTAGTGCTATTTTTAAAGGTATCGAATTCGATGCCTTTATTTATATACAATAAGTTATAATATATCTTATGGTTTAGGTAAATTAATATTTATACCCATCTTTGATTCAGTTTCAACTTTTGAATTGTCGCTATTGATAACGCTATTCTTTGTTTTTATTGAGTGATTATCATGAACTGAATTATCTATTATTTTATAATTATTTATGGTAGGAGTTACTGGTTTCTGTGTCGTAAAAATAATTTTTTCTAGTGGCAAAGACAACTCTTCATCATTATATTGACAACTAAATATATCTCCATCTAAATCTATATCTTGTATGTAATATTTTTGATGTTTAGCGTCTTCGAAATAATCTATCTTTTCTTTATCTACTTCCATATTTAATTTTAATGTCTTTTCATCATAATTATATAAACATTTTAATTTTTTAAATTTACCATCTTTAAAATATAAAGTAAATTCTTTGCCACTTTTTTCAAATTGGCTTATCAAGAATTCTCTTTTTTCTTTTTCTAATTTATTGATATTAATTTTTTCTTTTATCCCATTGTAACCTTGCTTACACTTATCGCTAACAAATGTCACCCCAGATTTAATACCTTCACCGACTTTATTCATAAAACTTTTAAAACCCATAATTATACTTTCTCCTAATCATTTTTATCTATCAATAGTCTATCGTTGTTATTCATAAGAACTTGCATTTGCTTAATCGCAATCCTATTCAATTCAACAATTCTTTCGCTTTGAGATTTCTTTTGTTCAATCAAGTAAGCATTTATATTTTCCATATTGGATAAACAAATAAGTTGTTCCATTGTTGCATAATCTCGAATATTGCCTTTTAGTGTTGGATTTCCTTTTCTCCATTCGCTTGCTGTTTTTCCAAATAATGCGACATTAAGAAGGTCAGCTTCACTAGCATATATAAAATTTGCTTGTTTCTCACTAAGAGTCGGCACAATATTTTCTTTTATTGCATCTGTATGTATCCTATAATTTATTTTAGATAATTCTCGTTTTACATTCCAACCAAGTTGAGCTTGTTCATCAGTTTTTAGTCTTTGGAATTCTTTTATAATATATAAATTTATCTCTGGAGAAATCCATGAAGCAAATTGCAGAGCAATATCTTTGTGAGCATAAGTTCCACTATTATACTTTCCGCGTTTTGTCGTAAGTCCTATTGCACTTGTCTTTTCTATCCATCTTTCAGGAGATAATGTAAAAGCATTCGTGCCCGCTTGATTTTTAAAGGCGTCGAATTCGACCCCTTTAAAATTAGGATTATTAAGTTGCTCCCACAATCCTAAATATTCTATTGTATCTTTTCTTCTTAACCAGTTTCTGACTGCTTCTTTTGGCTCTAACGGATTTTTGTATCTTGCAATATCTGTCAATGAAAAATAATCACTTTCGTTTATATGAATTTCTTTATCTAAAACTTGAATTTCTCTATTTTTATTCATATCTTTTCTCCTATGTTTTGATTATATCATAAACATCATCTTTTTGTATTTATTTTTTATAAATATTTGTATTTACTTTCGTGTCTTGATTTTCGCCACTTAAAAATTTAATTTCGTGCAACCTATTGTTCGTATGCACTGTGGTTTTCACATCTTTGTGACCTAAAAGTTGTTGGATAACTTTTGGATTTTCGTTAAGTTCAAACAACATATTTGAAAATGTGTGTTGCAGACCATGAAAATGTATGTTTAAATCTCCCAAATGATTCGTCTAATAAATCTATTAAATATCACTCTACAACCCGAATATGTGCGAATTGTGCCATCATCATTTGCAAACACATAAACATTGGGATTTATTAAATCTATCCCCACATCAATGGAATGCTTATGTTGTTTTTCTTTCCAAGCAATGAGTTCATTATAAACAACGTCAGTCATCGGCACTTCTCTAACAGAGCAAGCTGTTTTGGTGCCACTTACTATTGTTGTTCTTTCAACTATGTTTCCCTTGCTATCAAACTTTGTGTCTTGCGTTTCGGCTTGTGCGACTTTAATAATTCTTTTTGCAAAATCAATATGTTTTCATTCAAGAGCAATAGTTTCGCCACTACGAAGTCCAGCAAACATCATCAAATAACACATAGGTTTAATAAAGTTCGCTGGGTCTTTTTCTAGTGCATTTAAAAATCTATCTCTTTCTTCTGGCGGAATTGCCTTGTATGGATTTCGCTTTTCGTAATTACTTTTATCTCTTGTTCTAATTTTTATTTTATGTGTTGGATTAACTAAAATCCATTTGCTATCAATCGCATATTCGCAAAACTGATTAAAGATAAATTTTATCTTTTTTGCGACTGCAACTGAATATCCATTCTCCAACATTCGATTTACAACTTTTTGAATTGTCATTGTGTCTAGTTCATAGATTTTCATATTTCCAACAATGGGTTCAATGTGTAATTTATAGTTTCTAAAAATGCCTTCAAAAGTTCTTGATGTGACTGACGACTTTTTGAAAACAAGTAACCATTCACTCATAAGTTCACAAAGTCTTTTGTTCTCAATTTCTTGATATGCTGTGTTTTTAATTCTTCCACTTATTTCGGTCAGTTTCGCAGAGACATCGGCTTTACTTTTTCCATAAACATATTTCTTTTTCTGTCCGCCATTTTCTTCAAAACCGATAGTAATATATCCGCACCATAATCCATCTTTTCTCTGAAAAATACTTCCTTCGCCATTCGCTCTACGAGTATGTTTTTGAACTTTCTTTCTAGCCATTTTGCATCTCGCTTTGATTGTTATTTAATGTCAGCCAAGTAACAAAATTAAGAACACTTACAACTTGTCGTTTGCCAACTTTTGTTGTAGGAAAAGATTTGCTTCTAAGTAAATTTCTAACATTATCTCTGCCAAGTCCAGTGATTTTTATAAGGTCTTCGCAATCCAAAAAATCCTTATTATATTTAGTTGAAATTCGGTCAACTTCCGATTGTATTAAGTTGTTTAAATTTAGATTTGTATTGTTTAAATTCATAGTTAAATATTCCTTTCATAGTTAATTTTTTTCACTCCTTTCTAAACTAAATTTAATATTTCTATATATAAAAACGAAAGTGGGTATCCCACTTCTCGTAAAAATAGGAGAATAGTTTGAGTCAGCAAATGTAACACTAAAAAAGTCTTGTAAATAAAAGGCTTTTAGGTGTATTTGCTATACTCAAATGTTTCTCCGTTTATCCTGTATTTAAAAATCAATACTACTGACGCACTACATTTCATAGTCATCATGTCTAGAATTTTCATATTCGCTTTTCTTTCTCAAATATTCAAGGTGGTCACAGTAAGCTTTGAAATTATCCATTTCTTGCTGTTCAACTTTGGCATAATATTCCAAACAATCAAGTAAATAATCCAATTGTTTTGCACGCATTTTCTTTTCAAAATATCTTTGCCTTGAATTAAATTCTTCTTGGTTTCTAGTTCTATCTCTAAGCCTTCCAATTTGCATGGCAATTTCAATATTTTTATTTCCAAGTCTTCTAAACATATCTTCATTATATTTGTTTGAAATTGCATAATCTCGTTCACTTTGCCACTCATTAAGTTCACATAGTTTATCCTGAAAATTACAATAACTTTTGTAAGTTTGATTATTCCCACAAAGCAAAAATTCGGTTATATTATCCACTTGCTTTTTCAGTTCTAGCATGTTTTCACTATCATAGGAAATGCGTCCAAATTTTGGCATTTGGTCATATAGATTTAACATAGTATGTTTTGCTTTTTTAGTTAATTTAAACGGGCTTAAATCAATGTTATATCTTTCAATTAAGTCTTTTCTTGCTTTAACTATTTCTGCTGTTGCATTGGTTAATTTCTGCTCGAAAATTCGCTTACTATCTATTAAAACTTGTTTTGGTATAGTGCCATTGTGATAACTTAGTTTTCCACCATTTTTATAATATTCGGGTTGTTTCTCAAAAAATGAAATATGGATATGTTTGTTATCCGTATTTTCGTGCAGTCCTGCATACCAAATAATGTTATCTTTATTTAGTCCATCACGAGTAAAAAATTTAGGAAGTTCGGACTTTACAAAGCTAAAAGCTTGCTCATAATCTCTACAATATTTTTCTCCAAAATCTTCTCTAAAAGATATAACACAATCCCAAATACAACTTTGTGTTGTTCTTAACATTTCTTTTAATTCTTTCTTTTGTTTATCATTTAGCAATCCATTTTGATTAAAAGCACCACAAGATTTTTCGTTGTTTCCAACATATTCAGTAAAATCTTTTGGAAGTTTATTGTTAGCACCAGTATCAACATAACTCACATAGTTATATGAAGAATTGCAACTCAAAAAATCTCGTTTTTTAATTTTATCAGCTTGTGTGGTGGCATTGTATTTCTCTTTGGGTTTATAGTAAAAGCATTTAAAATCCACATTGTCCTTAACTGCCATATTTATTTACCTTTTCATAAATTGAATTTGTCTTATCTTCAATATTGTATAATTTATCTATAATTTCATCTTCTTTATTTTCTCTAAATACAACTTGTCTTAATAAGTTGTTTAAGAAAGCATTGTAAGATGTAAATTTGGATTCGTTAAACATTTCTTGTAATTTGTCTAACAAGTTTTTATCTCTAATTCGTAGCATTGTTTCATTGTTTAATATTTGCATAAATTCTCCTAGTTTTTGAATTTAAAGGGCAACAAAAAAACAGCCCAGGTTAAAAGCTGTTTTTCTATTTAAAAAATTTATTTATGTTTCTAATTATACTTTCTATATTTTCTTTATTGATTAAGTCATCTGGAATAGTGAATGTTTTATTAGTGCTATTATCAGGGTTTAGTTGTTCAAGAGTTTGTTTTACAACTCTATTTGCTTTTGAAAATTTATCTTTATATTCAATATCTTTATTTAGAATTGTGGATTTTTTGAAAACTTGAGTTAATAATTTTGATATTCCCAATACATTCCCATTCATTATATATCCACTGATTTCTTCTGATGTCAAAGATTGTGCTATTCTCTTCACATCTTGCATTTCTCTTTTGAAATACTCTTTATAATAATCAGTTTGTGTAAATTCTTTATCACAATTAAAGTGATAAACCAAATCATCTCGAATGGTGCTTAACAATTGAGATAATGCACTTTCGGTTATTCCTTTTTCGCAAGCAAGTTGCTTTTGAGATTTTTTCAAAACAAATAAGTCCCAAACTAAGTCATATTTATCCTTATCTAGATTGCTAACCACTTTCCAAACAATGTTGTAAAACTTTAATTTTTGTTTGCAAATCTTACAATTCATAATTTCATCTTCTTCAGGTGCAGGGATAGTTTCTTCAAATGTAACATCTTCACTTTCGCCAGAGTAAACCACTGTATCAAGAGAAATTGTGCGATAGTTATATTCATTTTGACTTCTTTGCCATTTCTTAGAACTAGACTGCAAAAACAAAGCAACTTCATCGGTTACTTCAAGTTCAATCTTTTGCCTATGAATTCTGTCAAAATACTCAATGACTCTCAATCAAAATTCGCTCCTTTATTCTTTTATATATTTTAGAACAAATGTTTGATTTATGCAAGGTTTCTGTGTCCTATTTTTAGCCCAAGGTAGCTGAAAGGGAAAATTAGGGATTTCAAATTTTCATTTTTATCATTTTAACATAGAATTTTAGTAATTTATCCCATTCGACAAAACTAGACAGCAAGCATTTTGCCCATTTTGTTCATCATATCTGTTTTGTAAGACATCATTGAGTGTGTATATCTTGTAAGAGTTACAACTGGATTTTTATGTCCAAGAATTTCTGACAGGGTTTTAACGTCCATACCAATTTCAATAGCACGAGTTGCGAAAGTATGACGAAGTGAGTGAAAGTTTTTATAACTAATACCAATTTTGCTTAAAATTCTTTCATAAGTTCTTTGATATGCCCTTGTTCCAACAATTCCACCAGTGCGAGTTGAAATAACATATTTTGAATTAGATGTTTTCTTAATCTTCTTCAAAATATCCAACAATGCTTTTGGCAGTGGAATAACTCTGCTTGAATTTTTTGTTTTTGGATTATCTATCACTATTCTAGGCACGCCACTCTCTTTAATTCTGTAGCTCGTTTTTGTAATGCTCATAATTCCAGTTTGAAAATCTATATCTTCCCAAGTAAGTGCCAATAGTTCTCCAAGTCTAATTCCTGTATAAAGGCAAATCACAATTCCAATGTAATTACTTTTGTTTGAAGAAAGGCAATATTTTTCAATTTTTTCTTGCTCGTGTTTTTCAAAAGCCGTAACAGGTTTTTCGGTTGGACTTGGCAACTTTATTTTCTTTATTTCATCTCTTTGCACTTTATCCAAAGATTTTGCAAGCGCCATACTACCTTTCAAAACATTCACAATCCCAATAACCGAGTTGTTCGCAAGTTTTCCATTAGTGTTTAAGTTCCCGTTTTCAAGTTCACTTAAAACAAAGTCTTGAAAAATCTCACCATTTAGGTCATCTAAATCATAATCTCCAAGTTTAGGATTAATGTGCTTTTCTATGATGTATTTGTATCGGTCATAGGTTCGCAGTTTTACAGTGTGTTTCGTGTATTTTTCTAGCCATACACTTAGCCATTCTTTAAGTTTCATATAAAATTCCTCCTTATTTATTTTAACTTGTAAAGGTTGCCCTTCTATCTTTATAAAGACATCTAAAGTTAAAAAATTAAGGGAGTAAATTCATATTTTAAAAATTTCTTAAAATTATTTTTGAAAAACATAATTAAAAGCCACCTATTCTTATGATAAGTGGCTTATTTTGATTATTTAACAAGTTCATTATAACATACTTTATTGAAAATTGTATTAAAATTTATCATTTTCGTAAAAATCGATGTCTTTTATTTGGTTAAATGGCAAAAATTAACATAACTATCATAAGAATAGAAGGTCTGTTTTAGTTTATATTAAACCACCTAAAATGATTGTCATAAGTGCTTAAAGGAGTCTTATGGCAACAAAATTGATGGATAATGCTAAAAGAAACAAAGCAGATGAATTTTATACTCAACTAAATGATATAGAACTTGAATTAAAACACTACAAAGAACAATTTAAAGACAAAGTAGTGTTTTGTAATTGTGATGACCCATACGAAAGTAATTTCTTTAAATATTTTGCAATAAACTTTAATCATTTAGGCTTAAAAAAATTAATTGCAACTTGTTATGACAACTCTCCTGTGGCATATACTCAAATGAACTTTTTTGGAGAAAATAAGTCTGTTGCTAATAAAAATCATCACCCTTATAAAATTGAAATAACCAAAGTTGAAGACTGTAATAATGATGGTGCTTTTGATTTGTCAGATGTTGATTATCTATTAAAAAATAAATCAAATACGATGACCCTGTTAAAAGAAAATGGCGATTTTCGTTCAGATGAATGTGTTAAATTATTAAAAAAATCTGATATAGTTGTAACAAATCCACCATTTTCACTTTTCAGAGAATATGTTGAACAGCTTATAACTTATAATAAAAAATTTATAATTATAGGAAATGTCAATGCAATCTCTTATAAAGAAACCTTTAAGTTAATTAAAGATAATAAATTATGGTTAGGACAAAGCATTCATAGTGGAGATAGAGAGTTTCGAGTTCCAGACACATATCCATTAAAAGCGGCTGGTTTTCGTGTTGACGAAAAAGGTATAAAATATATACGTGTAAAAGGTGTAAGATGGTTTACAAATCTTGATTATAAAGAAAGACATGAAAATTTAATTTTATATAAGAACTATACATCAGATGAATATCCTTTTTATTGCAACTATAAAGCTATCAATGTAGATAAAACCACAGATATTCCATATGATTATTTTGGAGAAATAGGTGTACCTATAACTTTTCTTGACAAATATAATCCAGACCAATTTGAAATCATTGCTTTAGGAATAGTTGGAAGTATTAATTTTTCTTCTGAAAGAAAGATGGAAATTCTAAAAGATGGAAAGCCTACTGGAAAGTTTACTCTAAACGCAAAAGGAACGTTGTATAGGAAATACAATTCCGAAAAAGATAAAGTTCCTCCTGCATTTAAAGATGCAGAAACTGGTGAGTTATATTCAAGTATCTATGCAAGGATTATAATCAAAAGGAGAACAACAAATGAAAATTGAATTAAAAGAGATATTGATTAAAGATGTTGCTAAAAATTATATTGATAGCGCTGAAGAAGGTGTTGTAGGGTTTGATGGTAAATTGAATATTAGACCGAAATACCAAAGAGAATTTGTTTATGATGAGAAAAAGAGAAATGCTGTAATTGAAACAATTTTCAAAGGATTTCCTTTAAATGTTATGTATTGGGTTAAAAATGAAGATGGAACTTTTGAAGTTCTTGATGGTCAACAAAGAACAATCAGTTTTTGTCAATACATAAACGGAGACTTCTCCATAAACAACAAGTACTACCACAATCTTACTCAAACGGAAAGAGATAAAATAGACAACTATAAACTTATGATTTATTTTTGTGAAGGCAACGATAAAGAAAAACTTGATTGGTTTCAAATTATTAATATTGCAGGAGAAAAACTTACTGACCAAGAACTTCGTAATGCTGTCTACACAGGTCCTTGGCTTACAAGTGCTAAATCTCATTTTAGTAAAAATAATTGTGCTGCATATCTTTTAGGAAAGGATTATGTCAATGGAACACCTATTAGACAAGACTATCTTGAAACAGCTTTGAAATGGATAAACAATGATAATGTTGAAGATTATATGTCTATTCATCAACATGACCCTAATGCTAATGAACTTTGGACATATTTTAGAAATGTTATTGAATGGGTAAAACTTACTTTTACAACTTATAGAAAAGAAATGAAAGGCATTAATTGGGGTTCATTGTATAATCAATTTAAGGATAAGACTTACGATACAGATAAACTAGAAGAAGAAATTAAAAAACTTATGATTGATGACGATGTTACAAATAAGAAAGGTATTTATTCTTATGTACTTACAAGAAATGAAAAATATCTAAATATTCGTGCTTTTAGTGAACAACAAAAACGAAGTGCTTATGAAAAACAACAAGGCATTTGTTCAAGCTGTCATAAACACTTCGATATAAAAGAAATGGAAGCTGACCATATTACTCCTTGGCACGCAGGCGGACAAACTTCAACTGAAAATTGTCAAATGCTTTGCAAAGAATGTAATAGAAGAAAATCTGGAAAATAAATATATACTATATTTTAAATTATACTATAATTTAATTAGGAGTATATATGAGTATAAATAAACCTTGTTTTGAAAAATTGTATCTTAATTGTTGTAATATTATAAACAAATCAAGTGATGACAATATTAAAGAAAAACAAAATAAATTAGATTGGGCATATAAAAAACTTTGTGAATATGAAGATTGCGAATTACAGCAGTTTTACTCTATTGTATTAGAATTGAATGTCTACAAATATTTATCAGATAATGGGTTTACACTTAAAGTGGCTGATGATAAAAAAATCGGACCTGACTTCGAATGTGATTTTAGATATCTTGAATGCATATCTGTCACCAAAGGAGATAAAGAAACAACTGGCAGAGAATTCGTTGATAAGCAATTATCTGGATGTGTAAATCGTCATAAAAGTGAAATTCCCAGAATATCGGCAGCAATAAAAGAGAAAAAAGATAAATTTAATAAATATGATAGAGATAATATTATAGTAAAAAATGTACCAAGAATTATAGTCGTTGGAACCTCAATTTTTGCAAACGAGTTTCAAAGTATTTCTTGTATTGAAGATGTTATGCAAATACTATATTCTATAGGAAATGAATATTTATTGTACGATGTAAAAAATAAACAATTTATTGAAACTGAAAATAATCAATACAGGGCTTATGATAATTCAGGCAAAAAATCAGAAGATGTTATTCTTGAATTTGATTATTTTTATAAGAATGAATATAAAAGTATATCTGCCGTTATTCTTGTTTGTAACCAAATATTTGAAGGAGTAGAAAAAAGTAATTTTAAAATTTTTCTAAATCCAAATGCAACTTATCCTATTAATAAAGCATTAATTTCAACATTAGATTATTTTTCTTTTATTAAAGAAGATAGCGGGTATTTCATTTATGAATGGAATAAAGACCACCTATTCTAACGATAGATGGTCTTTTTTACTAAATTTTATTAAATTTTTATGATATTTTCGCAAATTTTTAGCCATTTTACTATAAATTTGCGATTTTTTATTTAATTTCATTTATCTTTTGATTACTCCTATCGTTAGAATTGATGTTTAGTAATGTTTGAAATTTAGCCATCAATTATTTGTTCTTTTTTACTTAAAAGGAGCAAATATTGAACGAATTTAAAGACGATAAAGTTGTAGCTTTTGCTGGGCATAGATATGAGTGGCATTGCATTGGCGTAGAAAACAAATTGCCCGAAGTTCTAGAAGATTTAATCAATAAAGGCTATACAATTTTTTATGACGGACACTATGGTGCTTTTGATGAGAAATGCGCACACGCAGTCTTACAATTAAAACATAAATATCCACACATCAAACTAATTCGCTTTTTAACATATTATCATCACGACAAAGAAAAATATGATTTGCCATCGTGCTATGATGGTTCAATACTTCCAGAGATAGAAGAATTGCATTACAAGCAAAAAATTACAAAAAGAAACGAGTGGATAATAGACCACTGCG
Source organism: uncultured Clostridia bacterium (assembly GCA_934747255.1). Classification (GTDB taxonomy): domain Bacteria; phylum Bacillota; class Clostridia; order Christensenellales; family UBA1242; genus CAKVNM01. The sequence continues at coordinate 190,398 of CAKVGH010000001.1, forward strand.
ACATTCTCGTTTGCCACATAGAAGAAACCTACAAAAGCGGAGCCTATCGCACTCTAAAATACGCTCAAAAACAAAACAAACCAATAATTTATATTTAGCAAAAAAGAAGACTAAAATTAGTCTTCTTTTTTGTTTCCCATCATCATATCATAATGAGCTTTGTGTCCTGTAATTTCAAAAATTTTTTCAAATACTTTTATATATCTAGAAATTGTATCTTCATCATAAATAATGACAAAATCATCATTTACTATATGCGAATTAACGTTTATAAAGGCAAGTAATGATTTACATAAAATTTTATCTTCTCCGTCCATATTGTTTATGCACTTCTCATAATCAATTTTTCCTATAATATTAAAATAATACTCAAGTATTCTTCGCAATGTATTAAATATTGTCACAGAAGAAGATTTTGATGTGTCTTTTATTTCTTGCCATAAAAGTTCATAGGATGTTTGAATTAAATTATCTTCAGACAGCTCAATATTTGAAACATTATTCTTTTTCCTTATGGTCCAAAAACATTCTGTTTTGGAACTCCTGTTTTGCCTAGCTCCTTTAAATGCTATCTCTTGATGGAAATATATATTATGTGTCATTATAAAAACTTGTTCAATAAGATTATTTCCAGCCAAACAATCTGAAATAATATTTTTAACCAATGTGCTTACAATAAATAGAATATTGCTGTCCAAACTTGATATAGGGTCATCAATTACAATAATTTTTTGTTTTGTAGACAGTTTTGCTTCTATATTCCCTTTTATTAATTGATAAAAATACAAAAAAGTAATAAATCTTTGTTCACCTTCACTTAAAGTTTCTCGGACATCGCTGCCATCTTCACGTATTATTTTGTAGTTTCTTCCATCTTCCGCTTTTAAGAGACTAAAACCAGTAAAAGCAAAAGCTTTCAGTGCTTTGTTTATTTCATTTATTGCATTATCAATTGACGACGTTGTAGCTTGTAGTTTATTTATTTCAACTTCTAATTCATTACATTTATCTTTCTTTAATTTTATTTCATTCTTAATTTTAAAAACACCATTGTTTATTCCGGAAATTTTTTCTTTGTGCTGTTTTATTCTATCAAAAAGTATATTATTAGCAACTATTTGCCATGCTCTGTTTGAAAGGTTATTTCTTGAATTTGCTTGATTATTGGCCAAATCATTATTTTTATCAATCTTTTGATTATATTGATTTATTTCTTCATTAATTAATGCTAAAATTTTTTGAACAGATTCTAATTTAATTACTTCCGATGGAGTACTTATCTTTTTATTTATAATTTGTTTATTGTTATTAATAACGATTTTTAATTCAGAATGTAAGTTTATTAATTTATTTTTTTCCAAAAATGTAATATTTGAATTAATAATATTGTCTATATATTCCAATATTTTGTTAGTTGCTTGTATATATGATTCATTGAATTTTGATAATAGCTTAAGTTGATTATTATAAGTCTCATCGAATATTTCAAATAATCCATTCTTTATTTCTGTCGATAGTTTTTGCTGGCAGAAGGGACAGGTTAAATCATCACCAAGATATTTTAAGCCGTCTTTTACCCAATCGCTATTTTTTAGTTTATTTATCAATTCTGAGTATTCACTATTTTGAATGCATACAATTGAAGTTCCCAAAATGCTATCGCTTTCCAAAATATCAAACTGAGTTGTATCTATCAAATCATATCTATCGAAAATTTTAAGTTCCGTTTCGTATAATAATTTATATTCTTCATCAATATTTTCGAATGTATCTATTATTTTGACTGATTGTATTTCTTTACATTTTTCAGCAAATTTTTCTTTACTGTCTCTAAACCCAGTAAAACATTGCTGATACTTATCATACTGTTTCTTAATTAACCAACATTCTTCATAAAAGGAGTTTCTCTCGACTAATGCATCTTGAGTTAGTTTGTCAATTGTATTATTTTTCTGTATAATTTGTTCATCAATTTGAATTTTTTCTTTTGTTTTTTCTTGTATTTGCAATTCAATTTCTTTGGATTCTTGTCCAATAGTAAAAATGCCTTTTATAGCACTATTGTCATCAAAGTTTTTATCAACAAAATCTTTATTATAAGTTAAAATTTCCAAATCAGTAGAATCTTTTATTATATTGCCATTTGTTAAATTATCCGGATTGTTTAAAAATCTGCTAAGAGTTGTTTTTCCGGTTCCATTACCGCCATAAATATAGTTAATTTTTTTAGGTTCAATTTCTAAAGATTTATATGTTGCTACATTTTTTATGATGAGTTTTTTTATCATATTTTTCCTCCAAATTGCGATGGTGTAAACATTTCAATTTTCCCTTCATCGTTACATGAAAAGATATAAAGGTTTAATGTTTTTGCAATTTCTTTTGGTATTCTTCTTAATGCCACCTTTGCGGACATTTCACAAAGACCTAACCCATATTTATAAGCTCTGTTAGGTTCTCCTTTGCGAGTACCAGATTTTATTGTTCTACTTGTGTTCATTCTTGTAATAATTTGACCAAGAGCATTTAACCAACCTTCTTTATTTGCTGAATTAGCAGATTTTGAATATGATTTGCCTTTACATTCGATTATGAATCTTTCTCCATTTTTACTTCCACCAGTCATAACAATATCTGCACCATGTGAATGCAGGTCGGAAATCTTAGATTTTTCTTCATGCCAGTTTCCATTTCGTTTGGCGATTAAAAATTCTTTTATCTTTTCAACAACAAATGTTTCAGTTATCTTTTGCTCCACATTATTTTCTCCTTTATTTATTTCAATCTTCCAAAACAACAACATTCACTTTATGTGAATAGGCAGTGCAAGCATCTATGGCTATCATATTTTTTGTTATGAAAGGTTCAAAATTGGCTTTATCTCCAAATTCTTCGTATTCGTCTGGATTTTGTTCGTGCCATAATGCAGAACAATGCCAATGTCCACAAACTATTGTCTTGTTTGGTTCATAGATTTCATATCTATACATTTCTACGGGGTTTGTCCAACGAGCCTTTTCCCAACGTTCTTTTCTTGCTGTTCGCCAATCACTATCATACAAATAGCAATTTTCAATGATTGGTATCCAGCCATGAACGAATATGTAATGCTTTGTTTCATAGTAATCAACACACATATCTAGAACTTCTTGGAGTCTAGTTTCTTTTGCTATCTTTTTAAGGTCAAATTCACTTATTTGCCACTCTGGATACAAATCAACAATTGTTTGTGCGGTGCCATTACATACGTCGCCATAATCACTTGAATTTCTTTCAATCATTTGTTCCATCAAGTCTTCGTGATTGCCACGAATAAGAATTACTTTATCTTTGTGTTTTAGAACAAAATCTATAATTTCTTTTGGCTGGCTTCCTCTATCGAACAAATCGCCACAAAGAATTATTTTGTGTTCAGGGTTATTCAAGTCAAATCCTTTATCTTTCAAAGCATTTTGCCACTCATCAAAAAATCCGTGTATATCGCTTGAAACAAAATATTTCATTCTTTCTCCTTAAATAATTTCAATAAAATGTAAAATAGATTTAATGCTTTTTATTGTATCTTCAAATCTAACATTTTCTACATAAGTATTTTTATTTGAATAATTTTTCCATAGGTTTTGTTGACCCCAATCATTTTCAATATCTGCAACTATCTCTTTTGCATTTGTTAAAATATCAGTCGTTTTTCTTTTTGCACAAGTATTTTCAAGTGCTTGTTTTTGAAGATTTTTATCAATTCTATCTTTGAACAATTTGTCAAGCAGATACAAATCGTAATAATCTCTCATTCTAGTTCCTAAAATATTTTTAGATAAAATACTTTCTATTTTTTCTGCAATAATAGTTTCTATTGAATAAGAGCACAATTTTATTGTTTTGTCTTCCAATAAAAGTTTGTATCCGTAAACAATTTCTTTTGGAGTTATTGTATCTCCAGTTGTTATATCCATTTTAAGAGAATCCACAATTTTATCCATATAGACCTTAAACGATAATCTAATGCCGGGATAGTCAAATTCTTCTCTAATATCTTGAATTGATGTAAGTTCAAAACGAATATTATCTCCAATGTCGATATTGCAGATTTCCGTAATAATTTTTTCAATTTCATCTTTGGTTAAAGGTTTATTGATAATAGAAACATCAATATCTTGAGTTGTTCTTGAAGATAAACCAACCATTGAAGAAATCAAAAGTCCACCTTTTAAAATAAAATTGGTTTTATATTTTGAAACTGCAATTCTTGCCAGCATTTGCTCCATAAAATATCTTTTCAAAAGCAATTGTGCATCTATCCCTAAACTCCTTGCTTTATTCTTAATCAAATCCGTTAATTGTCTTGATGTATTCATAACAAAATCTCCAATTTGTCCTTTAATTCTTTTTCAACGCCTAACTCTTTTGCATATTTCAATAACTTTGTTAAATTTTTATCTTCCATCTTTAAATATGTTTTCAAACTTTCATTTACAACATATCTATCTCCAACATAATTTTTGGAAAACAAATCACAAATTGTTCTTTCTTTGTCATAAATTTGGATAGTATTTCCATACATCGTTTTTACTGTGGTTAATCCCAAATCAAATTTGCATTTAGGAACAAAATGAAATTCCAATTTGTATTGAGATTTTAATTGATAAGTATTATTTCCTTGAATTGTTGTAATGGAAAGAGTTAAGGGATTTCTTGTTGTTAGTCCATTGTAATAAGCTGATGTTTCATAAGAATAAATTAAATTCTTTGATTTCAATTGAAGAAAATATAATTCATCTTCCATTGTTTCTGGAGTGATATAAATTCCATTTCTAACTTTTTCTAAAACCTTGTCTTGCACAGCAAAACGAAGATAGTGTTTTGAAATATTATTTTCCACAGCCATCTTTGTTTGAATAATTCCATTATTGTCTTTTGCAAGTTTTAATAGCTTACTATAATCTCTCATTTCATAATCCTTATGCACTTTTTTTCTAAAATTATAAGTGTTTATAGAAAAAAAGTCAATAAATATATAAACTTTTTCTGTAAAGTTCACAAAAGTTTTAGGCAGTTCTATATAGTTTTAGAACACTTAATTTCACTAAAATTGTTAATTTAAGTGTAAAAAAGTGTAGTAAACTAAAATCTTACTACACTAATTGATTTTTTATATCTCAAATTCGCTTATTTTATGGGCAATTTAGGAGATAGAGCGAAACTCTTGTATGTTAGAGCGGAGTTTTGGTAAATTTATTTTACACTTATGGAATAAGCAAACTCAAAGGAATGACATTATTTATATTATTGGTGATTTTTTTGATTGCCATAGCGACACCAACGAAGATTGGAAAAAATGTTTTCATTTTATATCAAAATTGAAGGCGAAAGTGATTTTGATTATGGGTAACAATGAGCAAAGAATAGTCAAATATTTTTTTAATAATAATTATGAAGATTTTAGAAATTATTGTATAAAAAATGGATTTTATGATATTAAACAAAATGATAAAGTGGTGGTTGACAACAAAGAGTTTTTCTTGACGCACAAACCAATAGATTGCGACAAGAACTCATTAAACTTGTTTGGGCATTGTCATCGTGGTATGGGGTTATATAAAAGTTTTGGATTTAATATTGGTTGTGATTTGAATCATTTTAGGCTGTATTCAGAAAATGATATTAAACATTTACTTTATACCAAAAGCACTTATTGGGATAAAGACGAAAACCTAAAACTAATATAGATACTTATTATCTAAAATTATATTTATTGCTAGGAATTTATTAAATTCCCCCTTCATTAAGATTTTAAGATAGACAATCTCAAACAAAATAGTGAATAAACTAAATGTAAATTAAGTTTGATACCGAGTTTCAATAATATTGATTTCTTGAAAAAAAAGACAAATTTTTTCTAAAAATTCTAATAAAAATCAAATAATTTTGCATTTTTAGATGAATTTTGATATATTTAATGAAATTTTATAGCAAAGGGTTAATGATACTTTGTATCAAATCGTAATCTATTGTTTACACTTGCATATTTAGACTATAAGGTGTAATATAATTGTGTTTAGTAAAAGGTTGAAACCTTTAATAAATTATTGTTTCACATTTCTAAAAGAACCTAGAAAGTATATTCAATAGAAGATAAAGATTAAGATGGGAGAAAAATTTAATGAGAAGAATAAAAATAGTGCCATTGTCAAAAACAGAAGAAATGAGAAAATATTTTAATTAATACTTGACGGAGTTATCACAATTCGACCCAGACATAGAATTTAATGAAAAAGGAATTCCTGTCTATAATTGGTTTGACTGCTATTGGGACGATAAAAATAGATTTCCTATTTATTTCCTAGTAGAAAATGAAATTGCGGGGCTAGCGATGATTAGGGAACTTGGAAATATGCTATATAACTTTGCAGAATTTTATGTTTGCCCTAAATTTAGAAAAGACAACAACGCACTTTGGTTTGCGAATGAAATTACAAATCTCTTTGACGGACAGTTTGTTTTTTCCACTCGCTTTACAAACCCAAGAGCAATAAAATTTTGGGGCAAATTTGCTCTACAATTTGAAAATTCTTCATACGAAGATGATGAAATTTGGAGAAATTGGACAATTCGAAAAACATCGTTCAAAAATCATACATTAAATCTAAACCCTATCTATTTTGACCTTGTCAAAGACAAAGAAAAAATTCTTGAAGGCAGATTAAACGATGAAAAAAGAAAAACTTTTCAAATTGGCGACATTATTACTTTTTACAAATTACCTAAAAAAACCGAAACGATAAATGCAATCATTTTGAACAAATTTATGTATAAAAGTTTTGATGAAATGGCTGATGATTTAGACAAAAAAGATTTGGGATTTGACAGTTCCACAAAAGAAGAAATGGTCAAAGTATATAGAACTATTTATACAAGAGAAGATGAAGATAAATATGGCGTTGTAATTTTCAAAATTAAAGTGTTATCGTAAAATATTAAGTGGGAGAGTTTTTCTCCCACTTTTTTATTTTAGTAAAATTTATTGTTTAATTTTCTCCCAACTAAATTCGCTTCTACCAAAATGGCCATAGCAAGCGGTCTTCTTGTAAATTGGCTTTAACAAATCAAGTTCTTTTATTATATTTGAAGGACTAAAATCAAAGTTGTTTTCAACATATTTATATATTTCTTTAAGTGGCTTTTTTTCGGTATTAAAAGTGTCAATATTGATTGCTATTGGCGTGCTTAACCCGATGCCATAAGCGACCTGGATTTCGCATTTATCGGCTAAATTATGTGCAACAATGTTTTTTGCTACAAATCTAGCATAGTAGGCTGCTGACCTGTCCACTTTGGTTGCGTTTTTACTTGAAAAACAGCCACCACCGACTTTACCCACTCCGCCATAAGTATCGACTACAATTTTTCGACCAACACAGCCAGAATCTCCAAAAGAACCCCAAATGGTAAACTTGCCACTTGGATTGATAATATAACGAACATCTTTTGTTAAATCTTTATACTCCCTCAACACCTTGTCTAAAACATTAGTCTTGATGAGTTTTTTGATTTCTTCCAGTTCTAAATTTTTACCGTGAGATACTGATATAAGAACATCGAGAATTTTGCTTGGTGTATTGTTTGTATACTCCACCGAAACTTGACTTTTTGCATCAGCAAAAAAATCGGTTCTTGTTTTTCTAAATAGTTCGTACTGACGCATTATTTTGTGTGCGATAACAATCGGTAGTGGCATAAACTCGCTTGTTTCGTTAGTAGCGTAGCCATAAATTACCCCTTGGTCGTTTGCTCCAATTTGTTCCTTGACAACGGCTTGATTGATATCAGGACTTTGTTCACCAATCTCTTTAATTACCTTAAAATCATTTGTGTAGCCTATATCTTTCAAAATCCGTTTTGCGATGTTTTTATAGTCGATTTTTGCTTTTGTAGTTGCTTCGCCGTAAATAAAAAGTTTGTCGTTTTTGATTGCACATTCGACCGCCATTTGAGAATTTGGGTCTTGCGAAAGTGCCTCGTCCAAAAAGGCATCTGCGATTGTGTCACAAGTTTTATCAGGGTGACCTATGTTTACACTCTCACTTGTAATAATTGAGTGAGTTTGACAATCAAAGTTTTGCACTTTATCTGTTGCGACAAAATTTTGATTATTGTTTTGTGTGTTTTTTTTCATAATTTTTTTCTTCCTTTATTTTAATTTCCATAAAGGGATTAAAAAATCCCATCGAAACCGATAGGATTAAAACTATAAATGTTGCCCATCGGTCAGCCATTAGCACCTTACTTTTGCAGGTTGCTGTGTGGTCAACGGGGCTGTCCCTCGCACACTCTTTATGGATATTTACACTTTACAACTTTTGCAGTGCTTTGTCAAACACTTGACGCATTATTTTAGTAAATTTTAATATTCAATTATCTTTGGATATATGTTAAATACAATTCTACAATGTGGGTATCATAAAAATTTAATTAGCAAAATACATTTTTATTGACTGGCCTTTACAACCATTAAAACAAAGTTTTAATGCACTAACTTTTGTTGTTTATCATATTAAAAAAATTAAGCAATTCTTATTACGGTGAGAGTGGCACTTGGTCCGCCACTAGCATTTATTCTTGTTGCATTTATAATAACTGGTACAATGGAAATTGCATTTCCTTCATCAAGGTTCATAACAAAATACCCACTCGAAGTTGAGTCGTCACTAAGCGGTCTAGATGTGTATGAATCAACTTTGTCATCAATCGCAATAGCAACGCCATCAGTTCCCGCAGCGCCATTGGACCTGTTTATATAAAATGTAACAATGTAAGTTCCAGTCGCTGGAACAGTAATAGCCGTCCCACTGACTATTAGTCCATTATTTGTGAGTATGGTCGAAAGAGTTAAAGGTGTGCCAAGAGTTAGTTGCTGACTTGCCATATTTAGAATGGTGGCATTTTGATTATAGGTTGTTCCAACATCTCCTTTTTCGCCTTTGTCACCCTTTTCTCCCTTATCGCCTTTCTCGCCAACCGCACCAGTATCACCTTTGTTACCTTTTTCACCAGCAGGTCCAGTGTCGCCTTTATCTCCTTTAAGTCCCGCTGGACCAATTGGACCTGTTTCTCCCTTTTCGCCTTGTGGACCTATTAACCCCACATCGCCCTTATCTCCTTTTGGACCAGTTATTCCAATTCCGTTTAGACCGGTTGGGCCCATAGGTCCCATAGGACCAGTTGGACCAATAGGGCCTTCCACTTTTTGAAATAATTTATAGCCAACACTTTCATACGGCGTACCATTTTGAGTTAGATAAAAATTTCCATAGCATCTTCTAAAAAACATATATACTCCTTAAAGAAATCTATTACATAATATTTTGGAAGATAAATTTGTGATACTTTGCTTTTTGCTCATATAGTTTAATAAGTAAAGTAAAATGCAAATTCTTTAATTTTGCTTTCGCGCCATTATTCTTCAAACAAATATTCGATAAACCCAGATAAAACAGGTCATTTTTGAAAGCATTTTGTAAAATAGGAAATATACACTTGCTGATTTGTCGAAAAATGTATAAAATAAAAATAGATTATGTACTTTTAGAAAAAATACAAAATGGAGATGTGGCATTGAAAACGCGTAAATCAAGAATAATAAAAACTACGATTACTGTTGTTTTAGGCGTTATTATATGTCTTTTTTTGTGTTTATTCTTACCAAAAATTATCTCACAAAACTCTGTTGATACAGAACAATTAAATAGCGAATGCAACATAACTTCAACACTAAAAACACTTACAAAAAATGTTGGCGACAAGTTTAATCTTGTGAATGCGTATGGAGTAAAAATAGAAGCAAGCGATAACTGTTATAACCCAGTATTTGCTTGTGACAATGTAAATTTAGCAAGCGTAGATTTTGCCACTAGCGATGTTGAATGTTTGCAAGAAGGAAAAGTGACGCTTTATGTAAAAGTTACAGTTAAAAACAGCACCGAGCCAGTTAAAAGGGGCTTTACACTCAATATTCAAAAAGAGAAAACATACCCAACAAGTGTCAAGTTTGAACATCAAAGCGTAACACTATCTAACGAAAAACCAACTTATACAAATGCATTGATATTAAGTGAAACAACCGAAGAACCAGAAATATCATATCAAAACAATTTAGTGGAATATGACTGGCAAAACGGAGTGGTAAAACTAAAAAACAATGTTACAATCACTCAAAATATGACGGACAAGGTAACACTCAAAATGCCAGAAAGTTCCACCGAGTTTTTTGAAATATCATTTAATGTGAATATTATTTGCAAAACGGTTGGCGAAATAAATGGCGGAATAGTTAATATCACAATAAATCAATCAATTAGAGTTCGTTTTGATGAGTTCCTTGAAACAACCGATGCTTTAAGCACATTTACAAATATAACAATCTTGAATACCGATATCGCTCAACTAACTTATACAGACCTTGGATACATTGTTATAAAAGGCTTATCCACTGGTACAACAAAAATCGAAATTAGCAATAGTATTAAACTGGTTTATTTTATTGTAAATGTCAACTAAAAAGAAAAAAGTTATTATTTAAGAAAATAATTATTGCAGATAAAAAGTGTTAATTAAATATAATTATGATATAAAAAAGCGACAAGATAATTGCCGTTTTTTTTTGTTTTATAAATTTTATTTTTATATACTTGGTTGTTTTATTTTCTATTGTTATTGATTACGAATATTTAACTTGATTTTACTCAACAATAATATTGACGCAAATGGTTTTATGACCATTAGAAATAGTTAATTTTGTTGAGCCCTTTTGTAGCCCTTTAACAATCAAATAGCCCAAATCTATATCTTCAACTTTTGCAATTGACTCATTTTCAATAGAGATAATATTGAAAGAAGATAGTGAGTCATAACTTTCCAAAGCACTACTATATCGAATTATAGCAGTACTGTTTTTAGTAATAGTTTCATCATTTAAGTTTATAATAATTTCGTTACTTACAATATTCACATTAAACGATATTTCAAAATATTCGGTGGAACTTTTTGGCATTTTGAGTGTTACCTTGTCCGTCATATTTTGAGTGATTGTAACATTGTTTTTTAGTTTTACCACTCCGTTTCGCCAGTCATATTCAACCAAATTGTTTTGATATGATATTTCTGGTTCTTCGGTAGTTTTACTTAAAGATAATTTATTGTCGCAAGTTGAATTTTGACTAGATAGTGTTACGCTTTGGTGCTCAAAACTAATGTTAGTTGGGTAAGTCTTTTCCTTTTCGATGTTTAATGTTAAGGCTCTTTTTACTGGTTCGTTGCTGTTTTTAACTGTAACTTTTACATAGAGTGTTACTTTACCTTCTTGCAAACATTCAACATCGCTAGTAGCAAAATCAACGCTTGCTAAATTTACATTGTCACAAGCAAATACTGGGTTATAGCAGTTATCGCTTGCTTCTATTTTTACTCCATACGCATTCACAAGATTAAACTTGTCGCCAACATTTTTTGTAAGCGTTTTGAGAGTTGAAGTTATGTTGCATTCGCTATTTAATTGTTCTGTATCAACAGAGTTTTGTGAGATAATTTTTGGTAAGAATAAACACAAAAAAAGACATATAATAACGCCTAAAACAACAGTAATCGTAGTTTTTATTATTCTTGATTTACGCGTTTTCAATGCCACATCTCCATTTTGTATTTTTTCTAAAAGTACATAATCTATTTTTATTTTATACATTTTTCGACAAATCAGCAAGTGTATATCTCTTATTTTACAAAATGCTTTCAAAAATGACCTGTTTTATCTAGATTTATCGAATATTTGTTTGAAAAGTGATGATAATAAATAATTTTTATTGCAATTCGCTTTTGTTAAAACTTTTTATGCAACACAGTTGGTGAGCAATATGGTTTTTTACCAACCTTTATTTAGCATTAGTAAAAAAATTTTGCGTTAATTTTTTTGTTATTTAAGTATTTGAAATTTTTTTGTTTCATAAAAATAATTAAGTTTTATCAGTCGTTTTGAGTGATTGTTTTTTATTCTTGGTTTTTAGTTTGATATGTCTAAACAAAATTGTTAGCAAATGAAACAGCAAGTACACCACAAAACATATTAAAAAATCAATAATGCACTTAACAAACCTTGTTTCATTGATTTTATAAACTAAAACATTATATATTAAAATGTGGAGTATATAAATATAAAAGGCAGAATTTTTGCCAATCCACTTGTAATAGAAATTTGATATTTTGACATTAACAATAGGTAAAGAATTAAAAAATAGTATTAAAAATACAGATGACAAAATTGAGCAAATATAAAATTCCAAACTCATTATTTGACTTTCTAATACAGATAAAAAGAGTAGTCCTGCTCCTAAAATTGCAAAAATCAAACTATGTTTATAATTAAATTTTTTGTATTTTAATTTACCCAAAAGATAACCAATACTAAAAATAGGCATTCCCATAAAGACAGCGTTTCTTGTAAAGGAAAGTGGCAAAGAGTAGTCAAAAATTGAGTGAAAATATCCACCTATACACAAAGAAGAAATTAAAAATAGTGGAGCAAGCACATAGTAAAATTTGCATTTATCTAGTTTGACAAAAATATAGTGAATTAAAGAGCAGACAAATAGTGCTATTAAAAACCATAGGTGATAGCCAGAATTATTAGGACTATTGAAAAACAAAAAATCGACTATGTAGTTTTTATAAAAAATTCTAGAAATCACTTTGAGAATTTTTCCGTCAGCAATCATACATTTAATCAAATCGTAGACAATATAAATAGCGAACCCGATAACTAGATATTTTAGCGAACCTTTAATAAACCCGTAACTTTTTTGCAGTTGTCTTTCACTGTCCTTTGCATAGTTAAAAAACCCGCTAATCATAAAAAACATTGGCACGGCTAATCTGTATATAGGCGTAAAAAATGTAGACCCATTGTAGTGAATAGAGATAACAAAAAACACTAAAACATACCTAAACAAGTCCAAAAAAATGTTCCTGTTTGCTCTCTGCATTTTTTCCATATCTACATTGTAAAACAATAATCAACAAAATACAATAGTATTTGAAAAATCTTGTTAAATGTATTTAATTTCAATAGCCTAATATATGAATCAATAAAAAGTTAAATTACTTGTAAACTGTGACAAAAAATGCTATAAATATAATAATGACTCAAACAACAACGATAACAATGGTGGCACTACAATTTATAAAACCGAACTAAATCTTGAAAATAAGCAAGAAAAAAGTCGTCCAAACTCTGATGAGTTCAAACGACTATTGATTGGCGGAGAGTGAGGGATTTGAACCCTCGCGCCAGTTCCCCGACCTAACACCTTAGCAGGGTGCCCCCTTAACCACTTGGGTAACTCTCCACGATATTGACGAAATTATTATATCAATCATAAATGAATTTGTCAAGCATTAAACAAATTTTATTGAAAAATTTGTAAATATTAAACTATTAAGAATTTTCAGTTTATTATTGTTATATTTTTATAACTATTATTTATTATATAAAGTATATTTAATGCAATCTTAACCGAAATGAATAGCGGCTTTTTATACATTTGTACACATTGCTTTGTTATTGAAATCTAATTATCCTTATGCGAATTCTTTTTTATTAGCAATTTATTCATACCACATAGCCATTATATTATTTGCTTTATGTGTTTCAAGTTTAATAGTCGATATATTTTATTCATTCAATGTTAGCCTAATAAAAAATACCGTTTCTATTTGAACTAATAAAAGTAATCATACTAGCAATGTGGATATTAACAAAAGCAAGGTATAAATTAAGCATTAAACTGTTTTGAGTAGAAATGTATAGAGCACTTGTTTTTTTACTAAAATATTAAACGAGTTATTGATAGGTATACCAGGTTTAATAAAACTATGGAAACAATTTTGTAGCAGATAGTTGAAACAACAATTAAGCAAATAGATAAGTCATTTGTATATTTTTTGTTATGCTTATATTAAACAGAATAATAAATGTAACGGATAACTCCACGCCATCCAATAAATCAACGAATCAACTTACCTACGCCGACCCATTCACATTGCTTTTAACACTCTACGACCAAATAACTACAAAAACCTAATATTTGCCATTACTCATACCTATTGAATATATCAAATGTATACAAATTAAGTAATAAACATATTTTTCAAAAACAAACCCTTTAATAAAATTACTATCACACTCTTAGTTAGGTAGGTAAATAAAATAATTGAAAAAATATACTTTCCTAGTATTAACTTAAAAAGATAACCATAAATGAGAATAAACTATATTTAATGAAAAGTATTTGTTAGTATAAGGTCCGAACTAGTTTATAAATTATATTTATCAAGTTGTGCATAAGTAATAAGTTTTAATCATTCCCAACACTGCACTATTAAGAACAATCTAATGAACTTGTTTATTATACTGCTAATTTAATGCCACTTTATTTATGCTACAATTTGCAAATATACAAATACAAGTTAAATTAAATATATATGTAATTATGTTTACAATTATACAAATGTTTCACGTGAAACATCTAACAATAATTTATAATTTCAGGAAAATTATATTATACACAAGATAAGTACCGGCAAAAAAAGTCAAATAACATAGTCGACCAGAAGCAGTTTTAATAAGCAAAAAATTAAGGACAAATATTAAAATTAGCAATTTGCTATATGTATATGTCAAATAATAAAACAAATATTACCAGATAAGATGCCATTGAATTATTAGAGAATAATAAAAATTGTTCTACAAGTGCCTAGTTGTAAAACTAAATAGTACCAATTTAATAATAAACATATTACCAATAAAGATACCTAAACAAATATATACAGTACGTTTCACGTGAAACATACTAAATATAAGTAATTCGCTAAACTATCACTTGCAACACTTTCTTGATAAATAATTAAAACAAGCGTACTATTTTTATTTATATTAACTAATGCACAAATAATTTATGCGCAGACAGATGCTTTATAAATAGAATAATAAAAAATAGCTATATACATAAGTAAATAATATAAGACTACAAATATCGATAAATATTCAGTAAGCTTTAATCTCTTATTTTGTTTCACGTGAAACAAAAAACATAAACCGCTAAAATGACAATTGGATTGAGTGAATAGAATTATATCCCCAATCAAATGTTCATAGAAAACACATAGCATTCAATAATTCTTGTATAAGTAGAAGCATATTGTCAAGAGTAACAAAAAGACACAGGTATTCAATTATCACATAGATTGCCCTAAATGTTTCACGTGAAACAATTTATAGTTTTATACATAGTAATAGTTGTATATCTGCTTTTTATCTAAATAGTTTGCTTTCAATTAAATAGTCTTTTTTTTCCCATTATACCGTTTTCACAAATACACTCTTACAGCATACAACATTTATTTACTAGATTTGAAAGTATTAGATAAGATAGTCAAATGTTTCACGTGAAACATTTTCAAATTAGAACAAAATCGTAGGTTTAATAAACTTAAACAGTTTGCGTTCTTTTTATTTAATGGAGTAACCTAAAATGTTTTAAGAACAAAGGTTTACAACATTGGTTATTTACCAAACAATAAAATTATAAATTAACCTTAAAATACAAGCAACGCCTAGTAACAAATAGTATATTTATTCTTGATTTAGACTCACATTTACAACATCAATAATAATAAAAAAGCATAGAATTGAGTAAATAATTACCCAGCGCTATGCTATTTTTTTATTGAAAATTGATTTTATTTAGGAATTATTATAAAAGCTTTAATTCTTAAATATTTATTTTTTTAGTTTTGCAATTACATCATAAATTCTTTGTAAATCGTCAACATTATAGTAATCTATATAAATTCTGCCTCTTTGGTCAGAGCCAAGAGCCGTTACTTTTGTTCCAAACACCTTTTGCATATCGTGAATCAACTCTTTCAACTCTATACTTTGGTTTTGAGTACCTGATTTACCTGATTTACCATGTTTAACTGCTTTTTCTAAATCTCTAACTGTTAATTTCTTTTCACAAACTTGTTTTGCAAGTTTAATTTGAGCATCTCGATTAGTTACCGCAACCAAACTTCTTGCGTGACCAGCAGAAAGTTTGCCCGCTTCTATCATTTGTATTACTTCTGGTTCTAGATTAAGAAGTCTTATAGTATTGGCAATGACTGGTCTACTTTTGCCCAATCTGTCAGCAACAACTTCTTGCGTCCAACCATATTCGTCCATAAGTTGCTTGATTGCCCTAGCGGCTTCCATTGGGTTCAAATCTTCTCTTTGCAAGTTTTCGATAATGGCAATTTCTCTAATTTGCTTTGAGTCATAGTTTTTTATGATAGCAGGAACAGTTTTGAGTCCAGCAACCTGCGCCGCTCTCCATCTTCTTTCACCAGCAATTATCATATATCTGTTGCCAACCTTATTCAAAACGATAGGTTGAATAATTCCGTGAGTTTTAATACTGCTCGCTAATTCATTCAATGCAGTTTGGTCAAAAACTTTTCTTGGCTGGTCTTTATTTGGGTCAATTAAGCCTATCTCGATTTGAGCTACTGCTTCCCCATCAATTTTTTCTTCCACAGCAGGCATTTTTACAACCTTTACTTGTGTTTGAACATCTTCTATTTTATCATTTACTTCTTGGTTAACCGCATCTTCACTTCTGTATACACTGAATAGCGATTCCAATCCTCTTCCTAAACCTTTTTTTGCCATTTTTTATTATTCTCCTTTGTTAATTTTATTAAATTTAGTTATTTTATTATAACTAATTTTGTTCCTATCTAGTAGTTCTTCCGCAAGAAGCATATAAGCAAATCCACCTTTGCTCTTTGGGTCATATGTAACAATAGATTCGCCATAACTTGGTGCTTCGGCAAGTCTAATATTTCTAGGAATTACAGTATTGAATACCCTATCTCTAAAGAATGCTCTAATTTCTTGCGACACTTGATTTGTTAAGTTCGAACGGTTATCTTTCATTGTTAGTACAATACCTTCAATATCAAGCGATGGATTAAGTCCGTGTTTTTTAATCAACTTGATTGTGTTCATAAGTTGAGTCAAACCTTCACTTTCAAAAAATCCACATTGCATAGGAATTAAGACACTGTCACTAGCAACCAAAGCATTAACAGTAAGAAGTCCAAGTGATGGTGGACAATCTATGCAGATAAAATCGTAAAAATTACGCAATCTGTTTAGAATGTTACGCAGAACCGTCTCCCTGTTGTCCATTTGGACAAGTTCAATTTCTGCTCCTGCCAAATTGATATCACTTGGCAAAATGTCAAGCCCTTCAATTTGCGTTTTTACAACGACTTCTTCTGCATAATTTTCGCCACTAATAATGTTGTAAATGCTTTTTAGCCCTTTTGACTTATCAATACCGACTGCACTAGTTGCATTACCTTGTGGGTCAAGGTCGACAATTAAAACTTTTTTGCCCATTGCTGCGATATATGCACTAACATTAACACAAGTCGTTGTTTTACCAACGCCACCTTTTTGGTTGGCACAAGCAATAATTTTTCCCATATTTCTCTCCTTTTTTGTTATTTTTTTATAACTTCATATCGTATTTTTGCAAATGTAATAACAATTTTTCTTCCGTAAATTCATCTAGTGTTTCATTATCTTGCAATTATTAACTATTTTATTTGTATACTTTTGCAACCTATTATTAAAACTCATTTTTTTCAATATGTCACGATTGTAATTACATTATAGGTTTCAATTTTGGTCGATTTTTGTCTCTTGGATATTTATTATCAGTACCCTTAATTTTATCAACAACAACGATTAGCCTAGATGTTTCAGCATCAAGTTGATATTCTTTTAAGTCGATATTTCCGCCACCTAGCACCTGAACTACCTTTTTACAGTCCAAGACTTCTTGTTCTATTTTATTTGATTTGTAAGCCACAAATTTTCCGTTTGGTTTAACAAATGGTAAGCAATATTCCGTTAAAGTGTTCATTTTTGCCACTGCTCTTGCTGTAACAATATCAAACCTATTGAGATATGATTGCTTGAATTTTACATCTTCCGCCCTAAAATGCAATGCAGTAATATTTGTCAATCCTAGTTTAGTAATTAGTTCATTCAAGAATTTAATTCGTTTTTCAAGGGCATCTACAAGCGTAATGACAATGTCTGGCCTAACAATTTTAACAACTACCGCTGGAAAGCCAGCCCCTGTTCCAATATCACAAAGAGAGCAGTTTTGTGGCATAAATTTTGTACCATAAATGGAGTCAGCAAAGTGCTTTAAGTAAACATCTTGTTTGTCGGTTATTGCTGTCAAATTTATCCTTTCATTCCAGTCGATTAGTTCCGTGTAATATTTTTCAAACATATCAAGCATTTGCTCATTTAGAGTTATTCCAGCATAGTCACACGCATCTTGCAAACACTTTTCGTAAGATTTTAATTCTCTCATATTTATATTTTAATACGCACTATATGTTTTGTCAACTATTTAATTTATAAAAAAATATGCGCTAGATAGTCTAACGCATATAATTGTTTCACAAGAAACATTTTTGTGTAGTTATTATTTTATAACCTTTATTATTCGTTGTCGCTTATATTTTCATTGTTTACAGTATCTTGATTTTGTTCTAAATCAGCATTTTCTTCCATAGTTACAGCATTTTCATCAGTTTCTTCTTCCTTTGGACTAATTGCAACAGATACAACTTTTTCATTTTCCTGCATACGCATTACTCTAACACCCAAAGTATCTCTACCAAATTCGCTAATGGTGTTTGCGTGCATTCTAATAATCGTGCCGTTATTTGAAATTAGCATCAAATCGTTATCGTCTGTAACTTGTTTTAATCCAGCAAGCTTTCCTGTCTTTTCATTAAATACACCAGCCTTAACGCCTTTTCCTGCTCTTAATTGCAATCTGTATTCATCTTGACTAGAACGCTTGCCATAACCAAATTCACTGATAGTTACAACCTTTGAGTCTGGTTTTAATACAACCAGATCAACTAGATAGTCATCACTAGCCAAATCCATACACTTAACACCTTGTGTATCTCTACCCATTGGTCTTACATCTTTTTCACTAAATCTAATACACTTTCCGTTGTGTGTTGCCACGATTATTTCATCATCGCCACTGGTAAATTGAACACTGATTAGTTGGTCATCATCAACAAGTTTAATTGCAATTTTACCTGTCTTTCTAATATTTTCAAATTCGGTTAGACTTGTCTTTTTAATCAAGCCGTTTTTGGTACTCATTAGCATAAAGCCTTTTTCGTCTTCATTCATTGGAATAATAGCATTGACTTTTTCGCCATCATCAAGTTGAAGAAGGTTAATCATTGCTCTGCCTTTTGCCTGCTTGCTTGCTTCTGGAATTTCATAGCCCATCATCGAGTAAACTTTACCCTTGTTTGTAAAGCAAAGTAGTGGATTATGAGTATTGGTTACAATAATATCTTCAACAAAGTCTTCTTCCTTTGTTTTCATACCAACCATACCCTTTCCGCCACGATTTTGGCTACGATATTCGTCTACTGGCAATCGTTTTACATAGCCAAAGTGACTGCGAGAAATAACAACATCTTCCTTTTCAATAAGGTCAGCAATGTTAATATCACTCATATCAAGAGAAATTTCACTCTTTCTGTCAACTCCGTACTTGTCACGAATTTCAATAAGTTCGTTTTTAACAATTTCAAGCACTCTTTCTGGCTTTGCCAAAATATCTTTTAGATCTGCAATTAAAATTTCAAGGTCTTTTAACTCATTTTCTATCTTTTCAACTTCAAGATTTGTGAGTCTTTGCAATTTCATATCCAAAATTGCTGATGCTTGAATTTCGGTCAACGCAAATTTTGTCATTAACTTGTTTAATGCATCTTGTTTATCTGTCGAACTCTTAATTGTTTTAATAACTTCGTCAATATTATGAAGTGCTATTACAAGTCCTTCCAAAATATGAGCTCGTTCTTCGGCTTTTTTAAGGTCAAATCTTGTTCTTCTAGTAACAATCACTTGTTGATACTTCAAGTATTCTTCAAGTATTTGTTTTAGATTCAATATTCGTGGTGTGCCGTCAACAAGTGCTAGTAAAATAATTCCGTCACTCATTTGTAATTCTGTGTGCTTATAAAGGAAATTAAGGACGATTTGTGGGTTAAAGTCCTTTTTAATATCAATTACAATACGCATACCTTTTCGATCACTCTCATCACGAATGTTGGAAATTCCTTCAACTCGCTTGTCTTTAACAAGATCAGCGATATTCATAATAAGTTTTGCTTTGTTTACTTGATAAGGTAATTCCGTTACGATAATCTTGCTTTTGCCTGTTGATTGATTTTCTTCAATCTCTGTTCTTGCTCTAACAATAATCGAGCCTTTACCTGTCTTGTAGGCATTTTGAATACCACTTCCGCCCATAATAATTGCTTTTGTAGGGAAGTCAGGTGCTGGAATAATTTTAATTAAATCGTCAATTTCAATATCTGGTTTGTCAGCAAGTGCCAAAACACCATTTATTACTTCTTTTAAGTTGTGTGGTGGAATATTTGTTGCCATACCAACTGCAATACCATCACTACCATTTACAAGCAAGTTTGGAAATCTACTTGGCAATACTGTTGGCTCTTTTTCCTGTCCATCATAGTTTGGAATAAAATCAACAGTGTCCTTGTCAATATCTCTTAACAATTCGCTTGAAATTTTAGAAAGTCTTGCTTCTGTGTAACGCATAGCAGCCGCAGAGTCGCCATCAACCGAACCAAAGTTACCGTGTCCGTCAACAAGTGGACAGTTGATAGAAAAGTCTTGTGCTAAACGAACTAATGCGTCATAAATCGAACTGTCGCCGTGTGGGTGATATTTACCCATAACATCACCGACAATACGAGCACATTTTCTGTAAGGTTTGTCGCTAGTATAACCAGCATCGCCCATACCATAAATTATTCTTCTATGAACAGGTTTTAAGCCGTCTCTAACATCAGGAATAGCACGACTTACATTTACTGCCATTGCGTAAGCAATAAAGTTGGTCTTCATTTGATGATTAACATCAACTTGAACAACTTTTGTGCCTTCAAGCAACTTGCCTACTTCTTCGCTATAATCTACTTTTTTCATATCTTCTCCTAAATATCCAAATCTTTTACTAGGGTTGCATTTGCTTCAATAAATGCTCGTCTAACTTCTGGGTCATCGCCCATTAGGTCATTGAACACTTTGTCGGCTTCAATGGCATCTTCCATTGTAACTTGAAGCAAAGTTCTGCGTTGTGGGTCCATAGTTGTTTCCCAAAGTTGTTCCGGGTCCATTTCACCAAGACCTTTGTAACGCTGTTGACCCGTAACTCTCTTTTCGGTCTTTGCCAAAAATTCGTTTAACGAGTCATCGTCATAGAAGTAATGTTCTTCTTGTCCTTGATTTACTTTGTAAAGTGGTGGTTGAGCAATATAAATGTGTCCGTGTTCAATGAGTTGTTTCATAAATCTAAAAAAGAAAGTAAGCATCAAAATTTGAATATGTGCACCATCAACATCGGCATCGGTCATAACAATAATTTTATCATAACGAAGTTTGCTTTCGTCAAAATCTTCACTAATACCGCAACCAAATGCTGTAATCATTGATTTAATTTCTTCATTGCCCAATATTCTTGCAAGTCTTGCTTTTTCTACATTCAAGATTTTTCCACGAAGTGGCAATATGGCTTGAAATCTTCTATCTCTGCCTGTTTTTGCACTACCGCCCGCAGAATCTCCTTCGACAAGATAAATTTCACATAGCGCAGGGTTTTGTTCGCTACAATCTGCAAGTTTACCAGGTAAGGTTGTGTTTTCGAGAGCGCCTTTTCGCCTTGCTGTTTCTCTTGCAAGTCTTGCAGCTTCTCTTGCTCTTTGAGCAGTTATGCTTCTAAAAATCAATTCCTTGCCGTCTTTTGGGTTTTCTTCCAAATATTCGCCAAAGCCTTGTTGCATAGCCTTTTCCACAAGTCCACGCATTTCGCTATTACCAAGTTTGGTCTTTGTTTGTCCTTCAAATTGTGGGTCTGTTAATTTTACGCTAATAATAGCGGTCAATCCTTCTCTTACATCATCGCCAGAAAGTTTTTCATTTTCTTTTAATAGTCCAAATTTATGACCATAATCGTTGATAATTTTTGTTAAACTATTTCTAAATCCTACAAGGTGTGTTCCGCCTTCTTCAGTGTTAATATTGTTTGCGTAAGAGTAGACGGTTTCGTTGTAGCTATCGTTATATTGAAGGGCAATTTCCACTTCGTTTTTTGGGTTGACAACATTAACATAAACTGGTTTTTCAAACAATGTTTGTTTGTTGGTATTAAGGTAATCAACAAATTCGATAATACCGCCCTTAAAGTGAAAAGTTTCCTTTTTAGGTTCTTCGCCACGCAAATCTTCTAGGCTTATTTTAATTCCACGATTTAGAAAGGCAATTTCTCTAAAACGAGCCTTTACCGTTTCGTAATTAAAATGCACTGTCTCAAAAATTTGGTCGTCAGGCATAAATGTTACAGTTGTGCCAGTATGGTCAGCCTTGCCGATAATTTCTAGCGGTGCTTGTGGAATACCCCTTTTATAAAGTTGAAAGTAATGATTGCCATTTTGATAAACATCAACTGTTAACCAAGCGGATAACGCATTAACACACGACAAACCAACTCCGTGTAGTCCGCCCGAAATTTTATAACCTTCGCCACCAAACTTTCCACCTGCGTGAAGTTTTGTCAAAACAACTTCTACCGCACTTTTGTGTTCGGTTGGGTGAATACCTGTTGGAATACCACGACCATTATCAATAACTCTACAAGAGCCATCGCCTAAAAATATAACTTGAATGTCTGTACAATAACCAGCAAGTGCTTCGTCAATACTGTTGTCTACAACTTCGGTTATAAGGTGGTGAAGACCACGCTCGTCTGTTGAGCCAATATACATACCCGGTCTTTTTCTAACTGGGTCAAGACCTTCCAAAACCTGAATATCTTGTTCGTTGTAATGTTCGCTTTTAACAAGTTCTTCGGTATGCTCCATATTGATATTATCGTATCTGCCTTCATTTTCTTTATCTTGCAAAGTTTCCTTATTTTGCATTAAAGTTTGTTTTACTTCGTTTTCTGCCATTTTTACTCTCCAATATTATTATAGTATTATATTAGTAATTATTAGTATTATAACACGCACGCGTGCGAAAGTAAACTGTTTTTGACGACTTTTATTTTTAAGCCCGAAATTTGCCTATCACAAGGCTTTTTGTAATATTTTTGATTAACTTATCAATTAAATCAAATTCACAGCCGTGTGATAGTATTTGTTGCGTGAGTGATAGTTTGTAAAAATATACTTTTAAGCAATATCTCAAATTCACACTTAATAAAGTGTAATATCTATTTGCAATCATAAAAAAATCTGCAACCATTTTGCAGATTTTTTATAATTTTTCGTTAACAAATTGCATTTTTTGCTGTTTTTTATTAAATTTTGCAATTTTTTTAATTTTTTTCTAGTTTTTCGCTAATAGTTAATTTTTATTTTGTTATATTTTTTAATCAAAAATTTTCATTTTTGTAAACCCGAAATTAAAATTTCAAAGCCATTACATTTTGATTTTCCATTTTGCATATAGCGTCAAGTTTGGTTCAACGCCATTTGATTTGTATGGTTCTAAAAAGAGTTTATCGGTATACCAGCCACAAAATTCGTAGTAGTTTCGTTGTAATTGTGGTAGAGCAGAGATTTCTCTCTTATTACCAACCATTGGTTCTAATGCAATAGGACTGTTTGTCACAAACTTAATTAACACTTGGTTTTCTTGTGGCTTAACTTTTTTCTTCTTTTCTTTTTTGCCGTAAATTTCCTTGTATTCCGCTCTCTCTCTTGATTTGCTAACAATTAAGGCAATAACAGTCAAAAGTAACAAAACACCAACCGCAATAGCAATTATAGGAAACATATCTATACTTGATGATGTTCTTGTTACGGTATAATTGATTTCAACATTATTATAGTTTTGAGTATCTTCTGGAATATAAATCAATATATTTTCATTTTTACCATTTACAAGTTTTTTATCTGGGTCTTTCCACCTATAATTTGCAGGTAAGACTAAATCTCCCCAAGTTACCGCATTGATTATTGCTTCTTTTGAAATTTGAATCTCGTTATTTATTTGGTCACTATCAATATATGGCATTGCTTTACCGATTGAGAAAATTTGAGAGTTGTTTATAATTTCATAATTGATATTTTTACTTGAACAAACTGCTTCATAATTTACACCTGCATTTATTTGTGCACCCGTAATTTCTACTTCCACTTGGTCGCCGGATAAAACACCGCCACTGACAGTTGCTATTGGATATTGTTCCCAACCTGTATAGGTATAATTTCCAGTTGTCCAAACAACTTCTATTCGCTTTTTCTTAATATCAACAATACTTGTTAGATTGCTTGTTGAATAGCCAGTTGCACTGACTTTAATGTAAACAGTAATTTGTCCATCAGTAAAATCTTTGAAAATAGGTTTTTCTGTTGTGTAATCAACATTATCAAAACTATATTCTATTGTTAAAGTAGGGTAGGCACTCGCATCGTAAACAAGTTCTATTTCGTGATAATTTCCGTCATAGTAGCCGACATAAGACTTTGCTGTAATTTGAATAGCATTTATTTGTAAACGATATGTTCCATTGATAAATGTTACATCGTAATTCAAGTTACCACTTGTTGCCGTAATAGTATAAGAACCATTTGTACCAAATTTTGTTACATCACATTCATATTCAATATTAAGGTCATCGCCACTTAAAACTGTTCCAGAAATAATTTCTCCCGTAAATGCTACCAAATCTTGTCCCCAAGACGATTGTTTGTCGTGAATTTTATATGTAACTTTTCTTGCGTTTATTGTTACCGTAAAAGTCGCTGTTTTACTCAATCCTGTGTCGTTATCAGTTACTTTTATTTGGAACGATAAGTTGCCAGTTTGTTTGATTTGTCCAGTCACAGTCAAGTTTGTACTATCAAAACTTAAATTTTGTGGCAAAGTGCCAACCAATTCATAAGTATAGTTATTAGAGCCATTTTTTGCTGGTGTGATATCAAAATTAACTTGGTCGCCATAAGTTGCTTGTGACAAAGTTTCATTTTCAAATATCAATGCTTCCTTTGTCCATTTTGCATATAGTGTTACATAGTGATTTTTATATATTTTTTCATCAATACCTTCACTTTTTAATATTGACTTAATTCCATCGTCAGCATTGTTATCGCCAGCCCTTTGTTTAAGGCTTGATTCGGTTAAAATTGAGTCATTGACTTTAGTAGTGTAATTTTTATCTAAATACCAGCCGTCAAAATTGTATCCTTTTTTTGTTGGATTTATTAGTGAATAACTAGCATAATTTTGTCCCAAAGCAAAGAATGGTTGATTTCCGCCTTCGCTTCCGCCGTCTAAATCATAAAAAGCAAATACCTTTTTATCAGGGTAGGAGTAATTAGAACCCTTTACCACTGAACTATTTATTTTATAGGTCACAAATTTAATTGTAACCGTGCTTGTTCCTGTATTAACTTGAGCGGTATGTTCGTATTTTTTATAGGAGTTAAGCCCGCTTATTTGTACAACCAATTCGCCTTCTGTATTAGAGTTGTTTTTACTTGTAAATCTGCCAGTTTTAAGTATCATTCCATTATCTAGCAAATTAACACTTTTCATTGTATTTACACTAGCACATTCAAGGTAATAACAAATACTCTCGCCACTCGTAAAGCCGTAGACAACATTTGTTTCCTTTGACGACAACACTTTGTTGTAATTTGCAAAAACAACATTTGCATAATCACTTTTTTTGATTGTTGCACCAGATGCGTTTACAATTGTTGGAGCATAAGCCATCTCCCTACCAATTTCCGCACCCGAAAAAACAAAAATTTCCACTGGGTAACTAATATCAACAATTCCGTCATTGTTTTTGTCTATGTCAAAGTAAATCACATATTCGCCACTATCACAATTAAGTCCAATAACATTCAAACTTTTGTTTGTCTTGTCCAAAGCAAGTAATAATTCAGTGCCATTTTCAAGCACTTTTTGATTTTTTGTAGCCCTTACGGAAATGTCATAGTTTCCGCTAAAATTTGCGGTGTAAGAGTAGGTTTGGTTTATATCTTCGCCGTAATAATAAATGTTTTTGTTTTCGTATACGCCAGTTGTGTCATTAGATGAATCGCTATCACATTTTTTTACTTCATAATTTATCATAGATGAATTGCTATATGAAACCGAAACATCAAAGTCTTTTTTGACAGAATTGTTTTTTTCAAAGCCATATAAAAATCTATATCTACCTGCTGATAATCCAGCAATACTTGCTGTAAAATTATCTAGTTCAAAACCATTTAAGCAAATATCATTGTAGGATATATAAAATATCTCGTTGGTATCGTCAGTGCCCCAGTTGTTCAAACAAATAAACACACCTGTTTGAGTGTTGCCACTTTTGTCTGTAAAGCTATAATTATCGTCCCAACCTATCAAACTAATTTGATGTCCCGAAATACCGCCATTGGACACAACATTAGATATAGTTTCACAAATATTTTTGTCAACTCTACTGTATTCGTCATAACTAATGCTTAATGCTCCATAATTTATCAAATAATCCTTAATTGACAAAATATAATCGTTATCATAATTACCCGAATTTAATCCACTATAAAACCCATTTATATTAAGGTCTTGCAAAAACTCCTTGTGAGTTTTGTCCTTAAACATATCAAAAATTTCTTGCTTGTTTGATGAGTCAATATTGTAAAGCATTTCGTAAGGGAATTCACTTTCTAATAGCAAACCGTACTTTGTTGCTAGTTGATAATATGTATTAAAATCTCCACCTTGGCCTATTTGTAATGACGAGTTTTCAATACTTCTGCAAAGCGAAATCCATGCCTCCGAAAAATCATAAACTAGCCCTGTTGTTTTTGCTATGTACGATTCAAGAGCATTAGTGCTACCAAAAGTCCAGCAATTACCAAACCTATCTTGATTGTCGGTTATCAAAAAATTAGTGTCCTTAACACAATAGTAACTATCCGTTTTTTGTGCCGCACTCACAAAAACTTTGTTATTGTTTCTGTAAGCAAAAAACATACTTCCAAAAAACAAGCACACTATTGCACTTAACACTAAAATTATATTAACTTTTAACTTTTGCTTTGTCATTTGTAAAATTTCCTTTTTATGATTATATCATAACTACAAAAAAAAGCAAATGTAAAATAGTGGAAATTAAAAATGATAATAATTATCAATAAAAAATCGCCAAAAATGATTATTTTCACTTTTTAGCGACTAATATATTTGATAATATTTCTCATTAACTACCTTGTAACCTTGCCATTTTCCACTCTAATGATGGTGGCATTATCAAGCAAATATTCATTGACATTTGTTGTTGTCATTATGGTTTGAATTTCCCTAGTTTTTTCAAGCAATTTTGTCTGTCTGTCTATGTCTAATTCGCTTAAAACATCGTCTAGCAAAAGTATTGGATATTCACCACATTCGTCCTTAAAAATTTCGAGTTCTGCAAGTTTTAATGATAACGCAACTGTCCTATGCTGTCCTTGACTACCAAATGCTCTAATATCAATATTATTGCATAAAATTTCTATGTCGTCCCTGTGTGGTCCAACGGTGGTGTAGCCAAGTCTTATGTCTTTTTCTTCACTTTCGTTTAGTCCTTTCAAAAGTAGTTTTTCAATTTCTTCTTCGCTAGCGCCTGTAATGCCTTGATATTTCAACTCTAAATCTTCCAAATTGCTGGTTAAAAAGTTGTGACTTTGTTTTGCGTAGACTTTCAATTTTTCCAAAAACTTTATTCTTCTAAAAATAATTTTTGCTCCGCAAGACGCTAGTTGCATCGTCCAAATTGGCAAAGTTTGTTTTAACACTTCCACATTAGACTGCTCTTTCAAAAGTTTGTTACGGTTCTCCAAAATTTTGTTGTATTTTATTAGCAAATAAAAGTAATTTTTTGATAGTTGGGAAATATCTGTGTCCATAAATTTTCGTCTGTCTTGTGGCGTTTCTTTAACAAGCTTTAACTCGTCTGGCGAAAAATATACGCATTTTACGGCCCCCACCAAATCGGCGATTTTCAAAATATTGACTTTGTTTACTCTAACAATTTTTTTACCACGCTTTTTTAAGGTAATTTCAACTTTTTTGTCGCCCGCCCTTGTCTTGTAATCCACCAAAATATTTGCATAATCACTTTGCCAGTTGATTAGTTCACTTTCCTTGCTTGTTCGTGGACTTTTTGCAACTGCACAAAAGTAAATCGCTTCCAAAAGATTGGTTTTGCCCTGTGCATTCCTGCCCAGCAAAACATTTAGTTTTGGCGAAAAATACACCTTTTCATCGGTGTAGTTACGATAATTGGTTAATTTGATACTTGTTATTTCCATATATGCTTCTACCAAGTAGTAGTTTATCAAAATAAACTGACAAATCAAAACAAAAATTGTTTACGATTTTATTTTTTTGTGATATAGTATATTGTACTAATATTATAAGGAAATGTTTTATGCAGAATTTGAAAGAAAATTGGTTAAAGGTTCTTGATTTACTTGAAAGAGAAGTCACAGCAGTTAGTTTTGACTTATGGATAAAATCGTGCGAACCATTGGCTCTAAAAAATGATTGTTTAATTATAAAAGCAAGTAGCGAAACAGCAAAACAACGCATTTTGCAATTGCACGCCGAACAATTGAAGCTTGCGATAGCGGAAGTTTTTGATTCAGTCAATAGTTTTGAAGTTTTTAGCCCAGACGAAGCCGAAGAATACGAAAAACAACAGGAAGTTGTGCCTGTAACGGTTAT
This sequence comes from uncultured Clostridia bacterium, assembly GCA_934747255.1. GTDB lineage: Bacteria > Bacillota > Clostridia > Christensenellales > UBA1242 > CAKVNM01. The sequence goes on from CAKVGH010000001.1 coordinate 219,343, forward strand.
TACTGACGACATTAAGCAACAAACAAGTCGTTCCAAGTTTAACCCAAAATATACTTTTGATAGTTTTGTTGTTGGAAAGAGTAATCAATATGTTTATGCGGCTAGCCGTAATGTTGCCGAACACCCAAGTGAAAAATTTAATCCACTATTTATATATGGCGGTGTTGGACTAGGCAAAACTCACCTTATGCACGCAATTGGCAATTATTTGCTAAAAACAAGACCAGAACTCAAAGTATGCTATGTTACCTGCGAACAATTTACCAACGACTATATAAATTCGCTTCGTAGCACAACAAAAGACAATAGCATTTCGCAGTTTAGGGAAAAGTACCGTAATGTAGATGTTTTGATGGTTGACGACATTCAATTTATCGCAAACAAGTTGGAAACGCAGGAAGAGTTTTTCCATACATTTAACGACCTTTACCAAAACGAAAAACAAGTAATTATCGCAAGTGATAGACCACCAAAGGAAATTCCAACCTTAACAGACAGAATTATTACTCGTTTAATGAGTGGTTTAACACAAGATGTTCAATCGCCAGACTTTGAAACAAGAGTGGCTATATTAAAGAAAAAAGCGCAGGAAGAAGGCTATAACATTGAAGACGAAGTTATTGACTACCTTGCCGAAAAAATCGATACAAACATTAGGGAACTTGAAGGCTCACTATCAAAGGTTTGCTTCTATGCAAATTTGCTTGGTAAAAAGTTTGCAAATATGGACGATGCTCTCGAAGCCCTAAAAGACGATGTTACCGAAAAAGAAAGCCTTTCGCCAAACACTATTATAGACACGGTTTGTAAATATTATAATATTTCAAAAACGGACTTGCTCGGCAAAAAGAAAAACAAAGAGTTTGTTGACCCAAGACAAGTTTGTATGTATTTAATAACAGACTTGCTCGACTTACCACTAGCAAGCATAGGCAAGATTTTTGACAAAAAGGACCATACTACGATTATTTACGCAAGAGACAAAATCAGCAATGCCTTAAAGACCAGTCAAAAATTAAAAGTGGAAGTTGGCGACCTAAAAAATATGATACTAAAAAAATAATGTGGAAAAGTGGATAACCTTCAAAAATATTCCACATACTTATTCACAAAAATTTTGCAAAAACTATAACTATTATTTTCACATTTATTTAATGTATGCTATAATAATTTTGACAAAAAATACCACTTATTCACATATTCACAGTGCATAATAATAATGTTAATATTTAATCAAGAAAAATATAATAAATCAAAGGGAGAAAATTATGAGATTATTTTGTGAAGGATTAGATTTAAGCGATGCTGTTTTGAAGGTTATCAAGGCAGTTAGCAACAAAACAACAAATCCTATTTTGGAAGGCATAAAGTTGGTAGCAGAAGATGATACCTTAACTTTACTTGCTACTGACGGAGAACTTGCTATTGAAAAGAAAATTAAAGCAAATGTAGATGTGCAAGGTCAAACCGTAGTTCCGGGAAAATTGTTTATGGAGTTTTCAAAAAAACTAACAAGCGAACAAATTGAGTTATCGCTAAACGAAAAAAATCAGTTAAAACTAAAATACACAGATAGTGAAGTATACATGCAATGTTTGAATGTTAATGAATTTCCAATAATTCAACAAATCAAAAATGCACAATTCTTTACGGTTAAACAAAACGATTTTAAGGACTTAATTGAAAAAACAATTTTCTGTGTATCACTAGATGATACAAGACCAATCTTAAAAGGTTGCTTGCTCGAAGTTAAGAAAAACGAAATCAAAAGTGTAGCACTAGATGGTTACAGAATGGCACTTGCCAAAAAGCCTATCATTGATTGTTCAACCGAAATGAGCGTTGTTGTTCCAGGCAGAAGTTTGAGTGAATTATCAAAGTTGCTAGAAGATAGCGATGCTCCATTAAGATTACTTGTTCAACAAAACTACCTTATGGCAGAAGTTAGTAGCACAAAGATTATTACAAGATTACTTGGAACAGGTGCAGATTACATTAACTATAATCAAATTATTCCAACAGATTTCAAAACAACAGTTGTTGTTCAAAAAAATCAACTAGAACAAGCACTTGAAAGAGTTGCAATTTTGGCAAGAGCCAGCAACGATAACAGTGCAAACTTTGATTTTAAGGAAAACCTTTTAACATTGCAAGCAAAAGCCGAAATTGGTAATGTTACCGAAAAAGTTACAGTATCGGTTGTGGGAGAAGAAATCTCAATCAGTTTTGATAACTTCTTTGTAAGAGAAAGTTTGAGTGCAATTAAAGATGACTTTGTAAAAATTCAACTCAACGGACCAATTAACCCTTGCGTACTTGTTCCACATAACGGCGATGAATTTTTGTATTTAATTTTGCCTATTAGACAAATTAGATAAAAAACTAATAAGCGTTATTTACATAAAACAAAATCAAACTTTTACATATAAAAAACAACTTAACAAATTAAACTAAAAACTAATTTGCAAAGTTGTTTTTTTGTATATAGTGTGATTATAAATACTGTAATTATGAATAGTGTGATTATAAACAATCTAATGTGGCGTAAAACTTTGAAACAAGTGACATCTTTTTGTTAGCACTAACTATCGCTTTTAATTGTTAGCCAAATCATTTTTTGCGAACACAAATTCAAAAGTTTCTACAATTATTTTATATATTTAACTCATATCAGTTGCTAGCCAATTTTAAGGCTATTTGCTTACGCTTTTTGGTGGCAAAATATGTATATTACTTATCAAATCGTTCCAACTGTTCTCGCAATTTTTTTAAGTGCATTTTTTCGTCTTCCATAATTTCGCTAAACAAGGTTTTTAGGCTTTCGTTATCTACCATCTCAATGGCTTTTTCATACGATTTTATAGCCTTTTCTTCGTCGCGAATATCTGTGATTAAAAATTCCCTTTCGTTCATAGCATAATCCAAATATTCGGTCGTAAAAAATTTGTTATATTGATTGCATAAGTAAGGTATTCCGCCAAATTGAACTATTGCGTCAGCAAGCAACCTAGCGTGCATCATCTCGTCACGGTCGATTTCTTCTAGTAGCCTTTTTAATTCCTTGTCGCTAGTCATTGCTATTTGATAAAAATATTGCATAATTGCACATAGTTCGCCGTCTTTACCTGATAATAAATCAGCCAAAATATTTATAGTATGATTTTCTGGTTTTGCATCTAAAATTTTTGTGTATTTTTCCATAATACCCCCTTTTGCTAGATATATGAAATTACCTTTCTTATTTGTTAAAAATTAGCATATCGAGATTACCAATATGACTATTTGCACAAGAAAAATAATTTATACAAGAAAAATAATTTGCACAAGGGAAAGTGTTTTTACTTTAATCATCATTATTAAGACATCATTAAAAGTGCTATTAAAAGACATTATTAAGCAATTAGAAAGATATTTGTAATTTCACAAAATCTCTTTTTGTGAGTATCAATGTTTTGTGAGTATCAGTTTGCCAATATGCTTTTATTGAAATTATTGAATGTATAAAAATTTTTCTAAAACAGGTTACACATATTAAATGCAGATAATATACTTAAAAACTTTTGAAAATCGTTACAAACTGCCACTTAAAAAATTGGAATAAAAAAAATAGTTTGTTATAATAAAATAAAGTTAATTATATTACAAAGGAAAAATATGAAAAAATTTAGTGAGTACATTAAACAAGTAAATTTCAAAAAATTGCTTTTAGATGTTCTATTAGTTTTGTTGGGAACATTTATTATGGCGATAGGCTTTTGCTTGTTTTTGAAGCCAAACAACATTGTTCCGGGCGGTTTTATGGGACTTGCTCAAACAATATACGAACTCTTTTCAAAAATTGGTTTTACAGCCATAAGTATCAGTTTGTGGTACTTGCTACTTAATGTATTTTTATTTTTGTTTGCTGTCAAAACTTTGGGCATAAATTTTGGAATTAGAGCCGGTTTTGGAATTTTAGGTTATTCAGTGTTTGTGGAAATTTTGTCAAACGCAGGATTTATTCAATCGTTACTAGAAAAAATCTCAGCCGAAAGTGCTTTGCTTGGCGGTGGAACATACATCTTATATGCAATCTTCGGTGGTGTGCTACTGGGCATAGGTATGGGACTTGTATTTAGGGGTAATGGTTCAACAGGTGGTTGCGATATGCTTGCTCTTGTCGTAAACAAATTTATTCCAACGGCAACTAGCGGACAACTTGTTATTATCGTTGATGCAATCGTTGTTTTACTCAGCGTATTGGCATATCAAAGTTTTATTCTTCCACTATATGCGCTTATCACAATTTTCATTACAGGCAAACTTGCTGATGTGTTCCTTGACGGCGTTAAATCAATTAGGGCTTACTATATTTTAACAAGCAAAAAACAGGAAATATCCAATGAAATTTTTACTCAATTAAAGCGTACTGCAACAAACATTAGATGCGAAGGTATGTATTCTCACGAGCAAAAAGATATGCTTCTTGTTATGGTTACACGAATACAAATTGGGCAGTTAAAATCTATCGTAAAGCAAATTGACCCAAAAGCATTTATGTTTTGTGCAAGCATCAAGGAAGCGTATGGCAACGGCTTTATTGTACTAACTGACAATCAAGTTAAAAAATTATCAATAAAACAAAAATTGGACGAATTTAGAAAAAAACATCAGGAAAAAAAGAAAAATATTGCACAAAAGAAGGCACAACAAAATCAAGAGAATCAAGATAGTCACGATAAACAAAATAGCATATCAAACAATGATAATATAAATATTGAAAGTACAAATAATGAATTAGCAGAAATGCAAAATCAAGACTATTTAGATGTAACTATAAACATAGATACGAATAATAGCCAAAAATCATTACCAAATAATGATAAAGACAAATAAAATTATTGATATTAAAAATCAAAAAGATAGTTATTCATTACAATTAACTATTTTTTTTTGTTCCGTAAATTTGTGAGATAAATTAAATATAGCTTTTTATTAAAGCAAATCGTTTATTATAAAAAAATTAAAAAATAAAATAAAAAATGCAAAAAATATTGAAAATTTAGCAAAATTTTGTGTAAAAATGAGAAAAAATATCAAAAAGTTCCTAAAACACTGCAATTGTCTTAATGATACAAATTATCAATATGAAAAAATTTTAATGTTTGAAAAAATTAGCCATAAAAATTTTTATCAGTATATTGCTGTCACAATTTAGGTAAAAATTTTTGAAAGGCGATATTTACAATACTCTAACTCCAATCAGTTTGACTTTGCTAGCAATAGAGCCTGATGCCTTACTTATTAAGTCTGTCGAAAGATATTTTTTGTTGTCGTCAGCAAAAACTGTGGCACAAGGTTTTTTTGATAACACACACCCTAAAAAATTTGCCCCACTAGAAATCCCAACGCCAAGCGAAAGTTCTTTGCATAACTTTTGACTCATCAAAAGAGCATCGTTGTCACTTATGGCAATAATTTCATCAACCAAATTTTTTTCGTAAAGTTTTGGCAATTTTTGGTCGGATAGTCCCTGTATTTTGTGTTTACCGAATGGCTTTTTACCGCTTAAAATTTTTGCCATTTTAGGCTCTATTCCAATAACTTTGCAGTTTTTCCAGCGTTTCAAAAATTTACCAGCACCTGTTAGCGTCCCGCTTGTTCCCACACCAGCCACAAAGCCGTAAACTTTTTTGTGTTTTAGTTTTTCAAATATTTCCTTGCCTGTGGTGGTGTAATGAGCATAGTAATTGCTTTTGTTTTCAAATTGATTGGTCACAAAATATTTTTCTTTATCAAGATTATTTGCATAGTCAAACCCAGCCAAAAAGTCCTTAACTTCGGTTAGTTTTGCACCATAGAGTTTTATGAGTTTTTTTCGTTCTTCACTCATAGTTTCGGGCATAACAATTTCACATTTAATACCAAGAAGATTACACAAACTAGCCAGCGATATTCCCATATTTCCGCTTGTTACTTCTACAACAGTTTTATTTTTGTTAAGCACACCTTTTTTGAAGGCGTCAAAAAGCATTTGATAGGCGACTCTGTCTTTAATGCTTCCGGTTAGATTGTACCATTCAAGTTTGGCGTATGCCTTTTGTTTACAACCAAGATATGAATATGTAATTTCCACAAGCGGTGTTTTTCCTATAAGTTTTTTTATTGCTAAAAATTTTTCCAAAATCTCCTTTTCCATTTTTGCTCCTTAAAACTTTAATTTTAACTTACAAGTATATATTTTTTTCTAGCAAAAATAGTTACTGAAATATAGTAAAAAGAGTTACAGAAAGTCGATTAAAAATTTGTATAATAGTATTAAAAAAATTATAGTAAAAAAAATATAATACAAAAAAAGTTGTAATATTTTCAAAAAGTTGTATAATAATTATACAAACACATTTGGAGGAATCAAATGGATAAGGGAACAATTATGCTCATAGCAAACCTTGCGTTACTTGTGATTTTAGCGTTTGGGTTTTTAGTTGGATTAAGGGGTGTGAAAAAATCGGGACTCAGTCTAGCATTTTTTATAGTGTCACTAGTTGTTACGACTTTAATTACACCACTAATCAGCAAGGCACTTTTAGGAATAAAAGTTAATGTAGACGGCAGTATGCTTACCATTCAAGAGTGGTTAAAAGGCGTTTTAAGTGAAAGCGGAATTATCAAGGAACTTGCTTCTAGCGGTAGTAATGTAGAAGCCTTGCTTAATGGCTTGCCACAAGCGATTGGTAATCTTGCCACATTTGTCGCACTCGTAATCGTGGTGGGATTTATTTTCTGGATTGCTTATCTTATCACAGCATCTATTGTGCTTAAAAAAGATAAAACTCCAAAACAAAAAAATACAGTTAGCAAAACTGCACCTAGTTATGTTTCTGCAACAGGAAATGTAACTTATGTGAGAGATAACAAAGTTAAAAAGCACCGCCTTCTAGGTGGTTTAGTTGGTGCGTTGCACGCACTTGTATTTGTTGTTGCACTTTTAATTCCAGTGTGTGGAGTTACAAGTTTGTATAACGAACTCGCCTTTCAAACCGAAGTTCCAGCCACAACTACAACCGTTAGTATCGGCTTGTTAAATGTAAATAGTGAAGGCGGAAGTGCTGACCAAGGGGCTAGCGATGAAGACAAGGACTATACAGCCACAGCAAAACTTATTCAATCAAATGTTCCACAGGAAGCTTCGGACATCCTTACTGGTGTAAACGATAGCATTTTAGGTCATATTACAAACATATTTAACGCAGGTGATATTTGGTTTAACTCCATTGCAAAATGCAATGTAAATGGCGAAAAAATTGTACTCAAAAACGAAATTAAAACTTTTGCCAGTGCATATAACGACATTGATTACATTTCCAAAATCGACTTTAATTCAGTTGAAAGTGTAAAGAGCATTGATTTTGATAGAATTAGAAAGGCAGTCGACAACGTGTTCAATAGCAAATTACTTGACACTATCGGCACAGAACTTGGCTATAAATATCTTGATTGGTTAACAATGGACGAAAGCGAACTTGCCACCTTACCACAAGAAATTCAAGATATGGTAGCAGATTTGCGAACAGAAATTGATAAAGACGCAAACTTAAAAGAATTTTTGGTAGAAATTAAAAAGATATTTGGCGATGACCAAAAACAATTACAATTTTTCAAGAGCGAAATAAATGTTGTTATCAATATTGCAGAAGAAATTGTAAAGAGTGATTTAATTGATTTAATCGTGGGTGTAGACCAAGTAGACGCAGACCAAGTCATTGCTGTTCTAAACAAAAATAACAACGAACTTGTAAACAAAATTATTGACCACATATTTAGTAGTGAACTTGTCAATCTTTCAACACTAACTGGCACAAATTATGCTATTGATGAAATTATGTCAATGTTAAAAGACACTTCTATAAATGGTGCAACAGAACCAATTTTGACAATTGCAAAAATTACTCTTGCAAGTGCTCAAAACAGAATTGATAGTACCGCAGTAAAAAATATGGTGGACCTATCTCTTGATATGTACAACGAATATAGCACTATCGGTTTTGATAAAATTCAAAATGACTTAACTTTAATTGCAACTCCAAACTTTAAGGATAATATCAAAAAGTACGGAATAGCACTTGATTCATTCAAAAATATGAGCTTGTGGACAGAATTTAAGAATGCTGAAAATATTACTTCTTACACCGCATTTGTTACAAACTTTGGCAATTTGAAATACAATATGGGCCAAAACGAAGATGGAACAACTGATTACTTTAATGTTAGAGATTATGTAGATGTTTCTTGTCTTTATCCACAAAATCCAGCAGTTGCTAACGACCCATATAAAAACATTTTGGAAGTAGAATTTGAAAACATTGCTCCTGCCATTGAAAAATTATTCACTGTTTACTTTGAAGAAACTTCGAGTAACGGACAGATTATAAAGGTAACCTTGTTTGAAAAAATCTTGAATGACAAACTTGGCGATGTTATTGACAAAATTAGCGATGAAGATTTATCAGTAATTTTAACTGCATTTGGTAACAGTAAACTATTCAAACCAACAAATGTTATGATTCTAAATGCAATCAACAAACAAATTCAAGACAACATTGGTGGAACAATTCCAGATTTAGTACCTGACGAAGTTGATTTGACCGAAGAAGAAGTAAAACAAATTGTCGAAATCGTTACAGATGCAAAAGATTTAATTCCAACATTAAAAGATGTAACTGATGGAACAAAAACTCTCGATGATGTGTTAAAAGAAGTTCAAACTGACCCAGATAAGTCATCAGTTAAGGATACAGTTGTGTCAATTCTAGACAAATTGCAAGACAACGCAAAAAATGACGGTGTTTTGGGTAATGTTTATAATGCAATGTTTGACTATGTTTATAATGACGATAGTTTGAGTGATATTAAACAAATCATTGATGATAACGGCGGAAAGGAAAATGTTGACTGGAACGCAGTTATCAATCAATATCTCGGTTTAACTGCATAATAGCGACTCAATAAAACTGTTTTTAGTAAATAAAAATTAAAAATATGTAATACTTGCTGAGTAGACAAGAGACAAATAATAATATAAAAAGGTTGAAGAATTTTCTCCAACTTTTTTATTGCAATAAATGTAAATTTGAAAATACCCCGTTTTTGAATTGACATCACAAAACAATAAAAATTATAATATAAATATAATGGCAAGATATTTCTTACTCACAATTAAAAAAGGAGTGTGTTATGCTTGACAGTTACAATGTTTCCAAAGAAGACATCGAAGCATTAGTTGAAGTTCTTATCAGTGTAAAAGATAGGGAATTAGGCTATATGCAAGAACTAGAACTCTTGGAAGAAAATGGTTTTAAGTCCACATTGCTTGATATGTTTGGCACGCTAGATTCGGCTAAAACATATTTGTCTTCACATAGGCAAGATTACCCACAAATGCAAGGCGGAATTAGTACCTTAATTGATTATATTAACAGACTTTCTCACAAATAGAATTTGTGTCTAGATTTGTTTGAATAGTTTTTTTGCGTCAAAAAATTGCTTTATTGCAATTTTTTTTATATAATAAATATGATTATTATCAATTTAATTTACTTTAAGGATTTATATATGGACGAAGAATTAAAACAATCTACCGAAGCAAATATGCCTAAACTTACAAAAAAACAAGAGATATGGAACTTGATAAAATTTGTACTTTTTTCTATCAGTGCGGGCGTTATTCAAATATTATCTTTCACACTATTTAGCGAACTAATTTTCAATGACGCAAACAATCAATATGGGTGGTCGTATTTTATCTCATTAGCATTATCAGTACTCTGGAATTTTACTTTCAACAGAAAATTCACTTTCAAAAGTGCCAACAATATTACAGTTGCAATGCTTTTAGTTTTGTTATACTACTGTGCATTTACGCCACTTTCTATTTGGTGGGGACAAGCCTTAAACAATATTGGCTGGAATGAATACTTGGTTTTGGCGCTAACAATGATAGTAAACTTTGTAACCGAATTTTTGTGGACAAGATTTGTTGTTTATCGCAACTCAATCAATTCGGCTGTTGACAAAACCAGAAAAAAAAGTTTGCAGACAAACGAAGATAATTTGGACGACAAAACAGTTGATTTGTCAGTCAAAAATTCACAAAACACTGCTGTGGACAAAAAAGAGTAAATCGGTTTTTTTAACATAAAATAAAATCATAGTTTGCACTTATTAAAAAAGTTGTCAAATAAAAATTTTTGTTGTAAAATATTGGCGTAAAAAAGGAGTAATTTATGAAAAAATTTTTTAGAGAATTTAAGGCATTTATTTCTCGTGGAAATGTTTTTGATATGGCAGTAGGTTTGATTATTGCTACTGCGTTCAACAAAATTGTTTCCAGTTTGGTAAATGATATTATTATGCCACTTGTAACTTTCGCAACAGGTGCAGCAAGTTTGGCTGACCTATCGCTTCCACTTCGTTGGGACGCCGAAGGTAATGTGACTTTGTCGTGGGCTTATGGTAATTTTATTCAAACCATTATAGACTTTTTAATCATTGCATTCTCAATCTTTGTAATGGTAAAACTTGTAAACTTGTCAAGGGAAAAATTCAAGGAACTTGGCGAATACGCAAACGCCATTTCTTCAAAAGAATACAAACAAGAGCGTAAGATGGTAAAGCAACAAGCAAAGAAGGAAAAGAGAAAGTTTGAAGAGCTCTGGAAAGAGCATATTCAAGCCAAAAAGTTGGAATTAGAAGCAAAGCAAAAGCAGGAAGCCGAAGCAAAAGCGCTTGAAGAAGCAAACAAACCAAAACCAGAAACCCAAGAAGATATCTTAAAAGATATTCGTGATTTGTTAAAGCAAGGCAGAACTTTACCACAGCCAACAAACGAAAATAAAAAGGAAGAAAAATAGTCTTTCAAAAAATCACCGCTTGCACATTAAATTGTTAAAACAAAATCTCGTGTAAAAAAATTAAAAAGTTGAAGAAACCATCTTCAACCTTTTTTTATTTTATTATTTTTTTAACCCAAACGCCATTCTCTAACACATACTTTCGCTTTTTATTGATGGCGATTTTTTGTTCTATTTGCTCTTTTAGTGAGTAGCCATTCATTTGAGCAATGCTCATCAAATATATTGCGACATCGGCAAGTTCTAGCCCAAAATCGTCTTTGTTTTCCTTCCAAGCATCGTATGCTTCTTTTACTTCGCCTTTAAGATATTCAAATTCTTGTTCAACATCTGTTGTGTTAAAGTTTTTATCAAGTTTGTTTTGCCAAATAGCCAGTTGCATTTCATCTAAATCCATACATTTCTCCTTTGCTATTCAATTCAATTTAGATTATTATAGCAAATTATTGTGGCAAACATCAACTTACAAATTATTGTTTGCAAATTTTTTATCATAATGATAAAATAAAATAGTTTAGGAGAAATTATGGATTGCAAACAAATAGAAGCCAAATGGCAAAAATATTGGGACGATAATAAGATATATAAATTTAACAAAGATAGAGCAGATAAAAAGTATTACTTACTCGAAATGTTCAGTTATCCAAGTGGTGCAAAACTTCATTTGGGTCACTGGTGGAATTTTGGTTTGAGTGATAGTTTTGGTAGATTTAAGCGTATGCAGGGCTACGAAGTATTTCAACCAATGGGCTTTGATGCTTTTGGCTTGCCTGCCGAAAATTACGCCATAAAAACAGGTATTCATCCAAGTGATTCCACTCATAAAAACATTGAAGTTATGGAACAACAACTAAAAGGTATGGGTGCTACTTTTGATTGGGATTACGAAGTCAAAACTTGCGAACCAAATTACTACAAATGGACTCAATGGCTATTTTTGAAGTTGTACGAAAAAGGCTTGGTATATCAAAAATATGCACCAGTAAATTGGTGTCCAAGTTGCAATACAGTTTTGGCGAACGAACAAGTTGTTGACGGAAAATGCGAACGCTGTGGCTCGGTAATTGAACATAAAAAACTCACTCAATGGTTTATTAAAATTACCGATTATGCCGAAAAATTACTCGACCATTCAAAACTTGATTGGCCAGAAAAAACAATCACTTTGCAAAAAAACTGGATTGACAAGTCTATCGGCTGTGAAATCGTCTTGAAACTTGCAAGTGGCAATGGCGAAATTAGAGCATTTACTACAAGACTAGACACCCTATTTGGCGTTACTTTTGTTGTAGTCGCACCAGAGTATAATGGAGTTGAAGACTTAATCACACCAGAAAACAAACAGGTTGTGGACGAGTATATCAAAGCGTCACTTAAAAAGAGCGAGATTGATAGAACAAGCACAGCAAGTGCAAAAACGGGTGTGTTTACAGGTTCTTATGTAATCAACCCACTAACAAAAGAGTTAGTTCCAGTGTTTGTTGGCGATTATGTTATTGCAAGTTACGGCACAGGTGCAGTTATTGGAGTTGGCGCTCACGATTCAAGAGATTATGATTTTGCAAAGAGATTTAATTTACCAATAAAACAAGTTATTGCAGATAAATCGGGCAAAAAAACGGTTTTGCCATTTATTGAAAAAGGCGTTTTGGTTAATAGTGATGAGTTTAGCGGAATGGAAAGCGACAAGGCTATTTTGGCTATCGTGGAAAAATTGGAAAAATTGGGTTTGGGAAACAAAAAAGTCAACTATCGTTTGCGTGATTGGAGTGTTTCAAGACAGCGCTATTGGGGTTGTCCTATTCCTATGATACATTGTCCTAATTGTGGAACAGTACCAGTACCATATAGCGATTTGCCAGTAAAACTTCCATACAATGTTGATTGGACACCAAAAGGTACAAGCCCACTTGCTGGCAACGAAGATTATATGAACTGTATTTGTCCAAAATGTCATCAAAATGCAAGGCGTGACCCAGATACACTAGATACATTTATGTGTTCAAGTTGGTATTATTTAAGGTATCCAAACGCACAAAATGATGACGAACCATTTAACAGTGAATGGACAAACAAAATTTTGCCAGTTGATAAATATGTTGGCGGAATCGAACATGCTTGCGGACATTTGCTTTATTCAAGATTTATAACAAAATTTTTGCATGATTGTGGCTATATAAATTTTGACGAACCATTTTTGAGTCTTGTTCATCAAGGACTAATATTAGGTTCTGACGGTGTTAAAATGAGTAAGAGTCGTGGCAATACTGTTACTGCTGACGAAATCATTAAAGAATATGGTTCGGACACTTTAAGAATGTATTTAATGTTTGGCTTTAATTATCTTGAAGGCGGACCTTGGAGTTTTGATGGTATGAACGCAATTAGCAAGTTTATTGACAGAATGACTAGAATAGTCGAAAAGTGGTCAAAACTTGGTAATGCTGACGCAGACAAATTAGGCAAGGACGAAAAGGAACTTGAATATGTTCTAAACAATAGTATTCAATCAATCAATACCGATATGGAAAAATTCTCTTTCAACACTTGCGTTGCAAGAGTAATGGAACTTGTAAATCAAATGTACAAGTACGACACTTTGGACGATAAAAACGAAGCATTGGCAAAACAAGTTGCATACAAACTTTCACTTTTAGTTGCTCCAATGATTCCACATATCGCCGAAGAATATTACGATATGTTTGACGGTCACAAATCGCACAAAACAGTTTTTGACGAAGCATATCCACAAGCAGATAAAACAAAATTAGTTAAAGACGAAGTGGAAATTGCTGTTCAAATCAATAACAAAATTGTTTCAAGAATATTTGTTCCAACTAATATTGATAACGACCAAGTAGAAAAACTTTTAATGCAAGACGAAGCCTTTACAAAGGCATTGAATGGTAGACCAATCAAAAAAGTTATCGTTATTAAAGGTAGACTTGCAAATGTGATTGTGTAAAAAATTTCAAATTTTGACACAAAAAACGCAAAAAAACAGCAAAAATCAGCAAAAAAATGATAAAAAATTGAAAAAATCTCAATTTTTGATAAATAATCAGTAAATAAAATTTTCAAAAACAAGAAAAAAGTTTTTGATAAAAATTGATTAAATAAAAATATTTAGCGCTTACATTTTGAAAAATTAAAAAAATCTCGACAACAAATTTGATGAGTTGAGATTTTTTTTGTAATAATTTTGATTGCTTAACATTTTGTCTTTTTTTGATTAACTCAATTTTTTAGAATGGCAAAAAAGTTAAAGATTTCTAACACACTCGTTATTTTGCATACCAAGAGAATGTAAAAAATCGCTAAAAATTCCGCTGATTTTTTGAAAATTTGAGTATTGACAACGAACCACTATTAAAGTATAATCTAATAAATAATATTATTATTTTATTTATTGCTACAAAAAACTTGTGGATAATTAAATTTTGGCGGAGGGACAAAATGGCATTAAAATCATTATTTTCAAAAAAAAACAAACCAAGTGTAAAACTAAAAGACTTTTTAGTTCCAGCAGTGTTAGATAATTCTAGCGAAAACGGTTCGACTTTTGGTCAAGCACAATATCAAACAAAAGATTTGGTATTTGTTAGATCGCTTAAAGAAATCGAAAAAATGTCAAATGCTGAACGAATGAAATCAGCAACCGACTTTGCAGTTTTTAGGGGTGCGGAATTAAGTTACTCAAAAAATTTGGGTGATAGATATTCTTGCAAAACATATACCCGTACAAGTGCACGAAGTTTTACATTTGATAGGGAAAATATGATTATAGACACAAATGGTACTGCTATTAAATCAAATCAGGTGGCAGAAGTTGTTACCAAATGCGTTGCGATTGCTCCTTGTATTCATCTTGATTGTAAAAAGACACTTCAAGCAAAAAAAGAACTTGGAATGTTTGAAGTTAAAACTTATACAGATAGTAACAAAATTGTTCGTCACACCTTGCAATTTGGTTCTTTTCCACAAACCTATGTGGGCGATGAACTCGACAAAGTGCTATCAAATTTGTATAACAAGAAAAAACTTAAAGCCACTGGCAAGCAATACCTTACATATCAACTAAAAAACACTATTGAACAAAGTCCCGAGTACGAATACAAAGGCGACAAATATGTTTTAATGTTTTCTTCACTTCAAGCAAAAAATGGATTTTTGAAAAGTGGAAAAGAAATTTTGTTTGAAAGGGGTTACGAAAAAGTTTATTTTTGGATTAAGGTTGAGCCAATCGAATGGGAAATCGCAAATTGGAACGATTTGCCAACAGAACTTAACCCTTACGGAACAGGCAAAGCAAGTTTTATTGATTTAACTTCAAGCGAAGGCTTGCTTGCAGGCATTTTCAATTACTATACCATAAAAGATAAGTTTTCGTGGATGTGGCAAAACAGTATAATTCGTCAGGCGTTAAACGGCTACGATATTAGACAAGAACTAGCAAATGGTAATGGCGATATAAATCTTCATGCTATGCAAGATTATCATTGCAAAGGTCAAGGTTTTGTAGACCAAGCGTTTGAAGAAGAAGTGCCTATAGAGTTTAACACAGAATCTGCCATAGCAGGCGAGAAAATAAATTTACAAAACGGCAACAAAACTTTGTCACCAGCCGAGCAGGCTCGTAACGAGTTAATCAAAAAAGCACTTGAAAAGAAAAAACAAGCACAGCAATCAAATAGTAATAGTGAAGATAACGAAAACACTTTTTAATAAATTATTTGAAAAAAAATTTCATAAAAACTAGAAATTTAATAGTGAAATAAATACAACAGGAGTTAAATATGGTACTATTAAAAGACTTTATTGTTAAGTCAAATTTAGAAAATACGGACGAAAATCAAAAAATGGGCAATTCGGCCTTCGATACTCAAGATTATGTTTTTCTTGAAACTTTGGACGATGTGAAGAACTTGAGCTTCAAACAAAGATATACCGATGTTACAGATTATGTTGCAATGAATGATATAGCCCTTGATAAGAAGGCACAAGGCACAGGAAAAAGGAGATATGCTCCTCGCTGGACCCGTACGGCTGAAAGTGGTGCAGAGGTTTTTATCAGTGGACATTTATTTGAAGAACGAGAAAATTCCCCAAGTTGTGAACCACATAAATGGATGGTGCTGAATTTGAGAAACGATTTTGGAATTTGTCCTGCACTACATCTTAATATATCCGCTGTACTTTCGGCACAAAAAGCAGGAAATAATTTCAAAATTGAACCAGTCTTGGATAGAAATGGAAAAGAGTTATATCACACCATTGAATTTGGTTCTTATCCACAAGATAAAGTAAAAGAAGATATGGCTCAAAAACTTGAAAAAATGTTTCAAAGCCAAAAATTAACCCCAACAGGTAAAAGTTATCTTAGATTTTGTACTGTTGATGAAAAGTATAAACAAAGCCCAGAGTTTGAATTTGAAGGTAAAAAATACGCCAGAGTAAATGTGGCAGAATTAGATGATGATAGTCTTGAATATAAGTCTTATATAATGTGGGTGGAAGTGAAGCCATTAAAGTGGGTAATAAAAAATTGGGACGAACTTCCGCAGCAACTTAACCCAAATAGTAATGGTACTGCTAAAACAATTTTTGTAAGAACAGAAAAGGTAATCATTACTGGTTTTTGTTTCTTTCCAATGTGTAACGGTGCAGAAAAAACAATGTGGCAAAATAGTCCAATAAGAGCATTTTTGAATGACTACGATATTTATGAAGAATTAAATAATAGAAATGGCAATGCTTACTATAAAACCGAAAAAAATTTTAATTTCAAAAATAATGGCTTTTTGAACGAAGTGTTTAATGAAGGTATAAATATAGATTTTTTAGGAGAAGATAAACAATTTGAAAAAATTGAAAGAACTTTATCGCCAGCCGAAATCGCTCGTAACGAGTTAATCAAAAAGGCACTTGAAAGACGCAAACAAGCACAGCAGTCAAATAGTAATAGTGAAGATAACGAAAACACTTTTTAATAATCAATTTATATAAAGGACATATTATGAGAATTAAAGATTTAATATCAAAAATAAAGAAAAACAAAACGAAAGTAACATTAAAAGATTTTATTCAACCAGCGGTGCTACCAAACTGTGATGCAAGTGGCAATGACTATGGCAAAAAGGAATTTGACACTACCGATAAAGTTTACTTGTTTTCCAGTGAAGAATTAAAAGATTTAACAGACTTGCAAAGAATGACTTTTCCAACAGACTATGCCATTGTTAATGGAGTAAGTACTGGCAATACTCATAGCATAACAAGACAATCTTGTTTTGTATTAACTCGTTCAAACTATATTGATACAAGTGATAAAAAACTAATCATTACTCAATCTGGCAGTGTTGCTGATAGTAGCGTAACAAATTCTTTGTATACAAAATATGGCATTGCACCTTGTTTACACCTAGACTGCAAAAAGGTTATTCAAGCGCAAAAAGAACTTGGAATGTTCAACATTACAGTACAAACTTTTAGTGATAACTCTCAAAATCATTGTTTGCAATTTGGCTTTTTTCCGCAAACCTATGTTGGCGATGAGTTGAATGATAAACTAACTTTTTTATTAAATAACGATTTGTTAAAATCAACTGGTAAAAAATATTTGCGTGGAAAAGAAGTATCCAAATTTCTTTATAGAGATGAATATGTCTATAAAGGAAAAAAATATGTATTTGAAATAATTGATAGTGACGCAATAAACAATATTCTAAAAAACGGCAAAGAAGTATTACATAACAAAAACGATGTGATGTGGTTTAGTGTAGAGCCAATAGAATGGAAAATCTTAAATTGGAATGACTTGCCAAGAGAGATTAACCCTAACGGAACAGGTAAGACGAATTATATAGAAATAGCATCAACCGAGGCATTGCTTACCAAAATTCCAATTACATTATCACCAAGCGATAATAATTCTTTGATGTGGCAAAACTCTATTGTTAGACAAGCACTAAATGGCTATGATATTAGAGAAGAAATGAAAAATAAAAACGGAAACCCAAATTTTCAAGCAAAGCAAAATATTCCTTGCGTCAACCAAGGCTTTGTAGACCAAGCATTTACGGAAAAAGTGGATATTGACTTTGATAAAAAGATTGTTATAGAAGATGAACAGAATAATTCATTTAACACAACAAAAACCTTATCATCAGCCGAGATTGCTCGTAACGAGTTAATCAAAAAGGCACTTGAAAGGAAAAAACAGCAATTAAATAATAGTGATGACCAAAACGAAAATGTTATGTAGAAAAAATCTTACACACAAATTGAATTGCAGCAAAACTTAAAAAAGCAAAGCTTAATAGATTAAAATTTCAAAATCAAAAATAACTTTAATATTTACTACTAAAACAAAATCACTAAAAAAATTTTTATCTTTACAATATTTAATGTTTATGATATAATATAATTGAGAATAAGGAGAAGTAAAAATGTACAAAGTCAAAGAAATCGCGGACAATGTTTACAGTAAAAGATTATTTTATTAAATTTTAGTTAAAAAAGGAGAATAAATGAAGTTAAAAGAATTTATTGAACCAACCTTACTTTCTAATTGTGATATGTATGGAGATAATCTTGGCGATAAAAAGTTTGACACAAACGATTATGTCTATTTGTATGATGACAATGCAATTTTTAGGCAAGGCATTAACGAAAAGTTTTGTTATCCCACTGACTATGCCTTATTGCAAGGTGCGGTGTGTTCGCATAAGCCTTATGGTTATATAAACGAGCGTGTTACTTATTCGCTTTTAAGAAGTCATCACACAATGTTTACTGTAAATTCGATAGACTATTTGGGCAAAGTGGGAGTTGTGGTGTTGCACTATAATCATATTGTGTTAAGACCTGTTCTAAATCTAAATTGTAAAAAAGTTATAAATACCAAAAGAGCAGATTTTACCAAATTTCAAATAGGCAAACAGTTAGACGCAAACGGCAAAGAAGTATTCAAAACTATTACATTTGGCGACTTTCCACAAACTATCGTAGATGACAATCTTACAAAAAGGCTAGAAGAACTTTACAAAAAAAATTGTTTGAAAAAAACAGGCAAAAAATATGTTGGTTGCTACAACGAAAAAACCAATGATGTTATTTATAATGACGAATTTGAGTATGAAAATGAAAGATATGTTAGAACAAAAATTGTTACTAGATACCTTGATAATCTCGGCGAATTATCAACTGGAAAACCCCTTTCGACATTCAAAAACGAATATGTTTGGGTCAAGGTTGAACCGATAGTGTGGCGAATTTGCAACTGGAAAGATTTGCCAAAGTCTATCAACCAATATGGAACAGGACGAGCAGACAAAATAGAACTTCAATCATTAAAAGGCATTATGGCAGGACTATTTTTCTACCCATCACAAGAGTATGCAAAAAATTCAAGTGTTTATAACTCATCAAAAAATGAATGGAGCGAAACTACTGGCTCAATGTGGCAAAACAGTATGATAAGGGCGTACTTTAATGGTTACGATATACACAAGCAACTAGAACAAAAAAATGGCGATGCACTTTCAGTCGCCCCACAAAATTATAATTTTGAAAATAAAGGATTTATTGACGAAGCCTTTAATCAAGAAATTGAAATATCGTTTGATGAAAAAGACGAAGTTGTAAATCAAAACCAAAAATCGAAAGCCGAAATTATGCGTGATGAACTCATAAAAAAAGCACTCGAAAAACAAAAGCAAAAACAAAGTTCAAAAGATACTAATCAAGACGAAAACACATTGTAACAAACACAAATATTGTGTGCGTGATATATCAAAAATTAACTACTAAAATAGTAGATAAAATTTTAATAAAAAAGGAGAAAAAAATATGATACCAAAATCAATCAAAAAAGCAATTTTCGGAGTAAAATTAAAAGACTTTCTTGTTCCAGCAGTTTTAGATAACACTGATGAACAAGGCATTATTAATACAGATTATCAAACAAAGGACTGGGTTTATATTAGATCATTTAACGACCTTAAAAATTTGAGCGACCAACAGCGTTTGACAGTGCCAACAGATTATGCAATTTTAAGAGGAGTGCGTAGTGGTGATGTCAGTACGGACAACAGAAAATATTGCTCGGTTATGACCCGTACTTGCAAAACAAACTCGGGCTATGGCAAGCAATATGTAATCGGCGCTAATGGCTCAATGGAACTATCTGATAGACTAAATTTGTACCGTAATTCAGAGGCAAGCAATACAGTTGCTCCTTGCATTAGACTTGACTGTGACAAGGTAATTAAAGCCAAAGAACAACTTGGTTTGTTTAATGTTAAACTCTGCAAAGACTCTCAAAATGTTATGCGTCATACATTGCGGTTTGGCTCTTTTCCACAAACTTATGTGGGCGATGAACTAAATGATATTCTTTCTCTATTAAAGTATGAAAAAAAACTAAAGCCAACAGGGAAAAAATATATTTGCAATCAGTCTTATAATCATCAAAAAAAATATCTTGATTATAGCACTGAATACGAGTATAACGGCAAAAAATATGTGTTAATGAAAGCAAATGTTTTTGCGAATGGCAATGTGTTAAAAGATGGAACGACATTACGTCTCTATCCTACGATCCCAAATCCAGAATTCTGGATAAAAGTTGAGCCAATTGAATGGGAGATATTAAACTGGGAAGATATGCCAGTACACATCAATCCTTATGGCACAGGCAAAGCAAAATACATAGAGTTAGTTTCTCGTGAATCTCTACTTTCTGGCATTTATATTTATGATTACTATCAAAACGCTAATGTTTATCTTTGGCAAAATAGCATAATCCGTCAAGCATTAAATGGCTTTGATATTTTAAGTGAAATTAAAAATGGTAATGGCAATAAAAATTGCTATGTTAAACAAAATTTCCATTGCCAAAATCAAGGCTTTGTTAATGAGGCATTTGAAGAAAAAGTACTTGTTAATTTTAATAAAGAAATTTCCAAAGTCACACCACAAGTTCAACCTTTGGTAGAAACTCCACAAGTTGAAAAAAAGGAGTTGTCAACTGCCGAAAAAATGCATAACGAGTTAATCAAAAAAGCACTCGAAAAGAAAAAACAATCACAGCAATTAAATAACAATGACGACCAAAACGAAAATGTTTTATAATCATCAATTATAAAAAACTAAAATAATATTACCACCTTGACTACCAAAACAAAAATTTTGGTCGTTTACCAGTAATGGAAGGTGGTTTTTTATAGGCAAAGTATATTAAAAAGTATTTATTTTTGAAAAATTTGCACATTGCCATAGGTTGAGTATGTATCAAAGTGATAATGCGATATAGTACATTATAAAATAAGTTTTAATAAATTATTTTTATTAGGTATTGTAATAATTTTTGAAATATGCTATAATTGACTTAATTAAGGAGTTATTTATGGAAATAAAAAAATTGATTGTGCCAACGACATTGGATAATACCAATGAAGATGGAGATGAAGATGACATAAGTTTTAGAACACAAGACCTAATTTATTTAGATGCTATGTTTGATACCGATGAAATGGATAGAGAAGATAGAGTTTGCTATCCAACTGACTATGCTATTATGAATGGTGCTATAATGAGTGATAGTTATGATGATGGATACGAAGATAGAAAGTCTTGTTGGACTTGGCTTCGCTTGCGTTATGTTTATAACGATTATGTTGTGTGTGTGAATTATAAAGGCGAAATCAGTGGCGATTATGTAGACAATAACAACGTTTCGATTCGTCCCACAATGCAACTTAATCTTCCGGCAGTTATCTCTGCAAAAAGAAAACTAGCAAATGTTATTAAAATGGGTGTATATAAAGTTGACAACGAAATTATATATCATACAATAGAAATTGGAGAATATCCAAAAACTTATGTTGGTGATGAATTAAATGAAAAATTGGAAAGAGAACTATCGAATGGTACTTTAATACCAACTGGTAAAAAATACACTGGTTATATTGATGAAGATGGAAGTCTTAATTATAACGAAGAATATATATTTAGGGGACAAAAATATGTTAGAGTTGAAAGTAGCGTTATAAACGATGATGATAGCGAGTTTTTAGACGGAACGACACCGCAAAACAGAACTTCGTTATGGGCAAAAGTTGAGCCTATTTCTTGGATGATTAGAAATTGGGACGAAATGCCAAAAGAAATCAACCCAAAAGGCTCAGGCACAGCAAAAACAATGAATGTTCAAACTTATGACGCAATTATTTCAGGCATTCCATTCTACGCTAATAATAAAGATAATAATTGCACATTGTGGCAAAACAGTGTAATTAGAGCATATTTGAATGGTTATGATTTGTACGAAGAATTAAACAATGGAAATGGTAATGTTAACTATAAAGCTGATAGAAATTTTGATTTCAAAAACAATAATTTTTTGAATGAAGCATTTAATCAAAAAGTTTTGGTTGATTTGCCTTCCATTCAAAACGAACAAAACTGTTCCAATACTGACAAGTCCAAAAGACCTTTATCGCCAGCCGAAATTGCTCGTAACGAGTTAATCAAAAAAGCGCTTGAAAGACGCAAACAAGCACAGCAATTAAATAATAAAGACGACCAAAACGAAAATGTTATGTAATTACTCTTTTATAATCGGCTGAAAAAGTATTGCAGTTATTACAAATGTCATTAAAATTTATTTTTATAACAAAAAGCAATTTATGATTTTTCAAATTTTCGTTGACGGCAAGTTGCTGTAAAAATGATTTGTTAAAAAGCATAATGCGTTTTGTATAATCAAACAACACTTAACGAAATGATTTTACAAATTCAATTTATATTGTATAATTAGACTAATAAATAAATTTAATAAACAAAAGAAGGTGGGTTATGAAACTCATAAAACTAATATTAAAAATTTTACTTTGGATAGCAATTGTAATACTCGCATTTTTGGGTATTAGATACCTAATTTGTGGTGGCTGGACGGAAATCGGCAACAAGTTTAACGAACTTAACAAAAACTTTTGGGAGTTAATCAAGTGGCTATTCAGTTCAATGTTCTCAAAATAGTTGGAAAATCTAAAAAAAAATAGTAATATATAAAAGTATTTGCACGCACAAAATTGTCTTAAAAACTTTTTTTGTGTGGTGCTTTTTTAATAAGGAGAAATTATGCAAAAGGAAGTAGGAAATCCAAACTTTGTCCAAATGGAAGAAGATATTTTGTCGTTTTGGAAAGAAAATAAATGTTTTGAAAAATTAGTTGAAAAAAATCGTGATGGCGAAAGATTTAGATTTTTGGACGGACCTGTTACAGCAAATAACAAATTGGGCGTACATCATATTTGGGGTAGAACCTTAAAAGATATTGCTATTAGATTTAATTCATTACTTGGCAAGAGTTGTCAATTCCAAAATGGGTTTGACGCACAAGGTATGTGGGTGGAAGTCAATGTGGAAAAGGAACTTGGACTCAACGGTAAGCCAGAAATTGTAAATTACGGCATTGACAAATTTACAAACAAGTGTATGGAAAGAGTGCAGTATTACGCTAACGAAATCACAAAACAATCAATTCGTATGGGACAATGGATGGATTGGGAGCATAGTTATTTTACCAACACAGACGAAAATATTACTGCAATTTGGGCATTTTTGAAAGAGTGTGATAATCGTGGCTATATAATCAAAAAAAATAGACCTATGGCTTGGTGTCCTAGATGTGGTACAAGTTTGAGTGAACACGAAATGGCAGGCTCATATAGTGATATTACTCATACAGCGTTATTCATAAAATTGCCAGTTAAAAATCAAAATTTCAAAATGGTGGCTTGGACAACAACTCCTTGGACATTAACAGCAAATGTTGCGTTGGCTGTTAATCCAACACTAACTTATGTTAAGGCAAAATATAATGGCGAAATTTTAGTTATGGGCAAGGACTCCATTCAAAGAGTTCTCAAAAAAGACTACGAAATTATTGATGAATTTTTGGGCGAAAAGTTAGTAGGCTTAACATACGAAACATGCTTTCCAGAATTAGAAGAACAAAACTTTGTTCATAAAATCGTGCCTTGGGAAGATGTTGACAACACCGAAGGAAGTTGCGTTGTTCATATCGCCCCAGGTTGTGGTGCAGAAGACTTTGAATTAGGCTTAAAGCATAATCTTCCACAAATATGCCCTATCAACGACCAAGGAGTGCTATTAGATAACACTGGATTTGTTGCAGGCAAAAAGACTACCGATGTTGTTGATTTGGTGGTAAATAGACTAAAACAAGATAATAAACTTTTGTATGCTCATCAATATAAGCATAGTTACCCACATTGCTGGCGTTGTAAAACCGACCTAGTTTACAAATTGATTTCTACTTGGTATATTGATATGTCGTCTTTAAGACCACAACTTTTGAAGGCGGTTGATGTAGTGGAATTCCAACCAGAATATGCAAAAAAGCGTATGATTGATTGGCTCAACAATATGGGCGACTGGAATATTTCACGAAGCCGTTTTTATGGCTTGCCACTTCCATTCTATCAATGTACTGAATGTGGCAGACTCCATGTTATCGGTAGTATAGACGAGTTAAGGCAAAAGGCAGTCAACCCAGAAAAAGTTGACAGTTTGCCAAATATTCACAGACCTTGGATTGACGATATAAAAATCAAGTGCGACTGTGGTCAAATTTTATCAAGAGTGACCGAAGTTGGCGACTGCTGGTTAGATGCAGGAATTACACCATTTAGTACCAAAAAATATTTTACAGACAGAGAATATTTTAATAAAAACTTCCCTAACGAATATGTTTGCGAAATGATTGAACAAATCAAATTGTGGTTCTATTCGCTATTAGTTATGAGTGTTGTTTTAACAGGCAAAGCACCGTTTGAAAAAGTTGTAACTTATCAATATGTTAAGGACGAAAACGGCAACGAGTTCCACAAGAGTGGCGGAAACAGTTTGGAGTGTATTGATGTTGCAAAGAAAGTTGGCGCAGATGCAATAAGATATTTGTATGCTGGGGCAATTCCAACAAACGATATGCGTTTTGGTTTTACTTTGATAGACGAAGCAAGACGAAAAATGCTTGGCTACTGGAATGCGTATGCGTTCTTCAATACTTATGCAAGTATTGATAACCCATCATTAAAGGACTTTACTCCAACCGCAAGTCAACTATCAAGCACAGATAAGTGGCTAATAGAAGCAACAAATCAATTTGTTGAAAACGCAAAGTCTTACTACAAAAATTATCAAAGTTACAATGTTGTAAAGGAATTTGAAACATTGATAGATAATGTAACAAACTTCTATATTAGAGCAAACAGAAGAAGATTCTGGAAGAGTGAAAACGATGGCGACAAGTTAGTTGCATACTACTGCTTGTACAATTCATTAAAAGCGATAACAGTTGCTATGGCACCAATTATTCCATTTATGACAGAATATATTTGGCAAAAAATGGTTAGAGATATTGAGCCAAACGAAGTCGAATGTGTTATGCTTGCTGGCTATCCACAAAAGATCGGTTCTTATGATTTTAAGGATTATATCAGTTATGCTCAAATTGCTCAAACCGTAATGAATTTAGCAAACCATTTGAGAGCAGAAAACAATCTTAAAGTAAAGCAACCACTATCAAAAATGTTTATCGTGAGTGAAAACAAAAACACATTGTTAGCCCTTAACGAATATCAAAACATTGTTAAGGAAGAAATAAATGTCAAGAATGTGGAAGTTACAACAAATGTTGAAGACTTCAACACATACTTCTTGCAACTTAATTTTAAGAGTGCAGGAGCAGTGTTAAAAGGCGATGTGCAAAAGGTTAAGGCGATACTTGAAAATGCCTCGCAAGAGCAAATGAAAGAATATGTTGCAGGCTACGAAAATGGCAAAGTCAATATTACCCCTTATGGCGAACTAGATGCTAGTTTGTTTGTTAAAAACTCTAAACCAAAACAGGAGTTTGTGCTTTCAAAAGAAGGCGACATCACAGTTGTTCTTGATATAGAACTTGATGAAAACCTTATCGCCGAAGGAATTTTAAGAGAGATTATTCGTAACGCACAAGTATTGCGTAAGGAAGCAGATTTTAATATTGATGCAAGAATAAAACTTTCTATAACAACAGATAACGCAAAACTTGCTCAAATTTTGGAACAAAATAAACAAAAAATTATGCAGGAAACTTTGGCAACAGATTTCAACTCAAACTTTGAACCAGATATTCAAAAGGAAGTTGCTATTGACGAAGGAAAGTTGCTATTTAAGTTAAAATCTCTATAATTTTCCTTGTAAAAGTTTTTGAAAAAAAATCAAATTGATTTAATAAAAAAACCATTTTTAGACAATCTAAATTTGGTTTTTTTATTTTATATTTGTATTGCAATTTCTTATATTTTTAATTCCGCCAAAATAACTTTAATTTTATTGTTTTTATTTTAACGGGGCGATATACGAGCAAAAATATAATAACAAAAATTATGTTGTTTCAAAACTTTATAAAAACACAAAAAGCACAAACAATTGAAAATCTATAACAAAAAATAATGTCGTAAGTAAATGATTATAAAATTTAATAATGTTAATTTAGATTTTGCTAATATTTTCGCTAAAAAACCCATAAAAAATTTTGTTTTGGTATTGACATTTTATAAAACTCACATTAAAATATGCCAGTAAAAAAATAAAAGAAAAAAAGGAGAAATATATATATGAAATTTGTAAGTGCAAAAAATTTGAGAATTGCAAAACTTTATGTAAACAAAATAACAGGAGCATTTGATTTTGGTGGAACAGCAAGCGAACTTGTTCACGCAGTACCATTCTATGTTTTACTTGTTGTAAAGGGTAAAAGATTTATGGTTGTTCCAACTGAAAAATTAAAGATTAACGGTTACATTACAGCAGATAACAACAAGCCTTATGCTTTAACCGTTCTTAAAACTCACAAAAACAATCGTTACAGAAAACCAGTTACACTTTGTGCTGATTTGGAAGACAAATTTTTTAATAAAAACGATTTGCTAAAATTTGCAGAAAAAGTTGAACAAGTTGACGCAACAAACTATGACTATATGGAAACAGAAAAACAACTTGGCAAAATTTGTTTCGAAATGAACGAAATGGTTAAGGGCGAAATTGACGATTTGTTCTGTCTTGACTAAAACAAAAAACCTTATTCTATGTAGTGAATATCAAAACTTCACTTCAAGATAAGGTTTTTTTGTTGAAACAATTTTTATCATACATTTGAAAAAACTTAAAAAAAGTTTTATAATGGTCTTATACAAGGAGAAAGATTATGACAAAGGACGAAAGACTAGAAGTTTACAAGCAGGCAGAAGAATTGTGGGGCAAAGTGGCTCAATACGACCAATGTATTGAAGAGATGGGCGAACTCATTGTTGCCATAAACAAGTATAAACGAAAGGTAATTTACGGCGAGTACAAAGACAATCAAAAAATAATAGACAATTTGATTGAAGAAATTGCAGATGTAAAAATGTGCATTGAACAAATGAGTTATTTTGTTGGCGATGATAATGTGGAAAGGGTTTTGGACCAAAAAATGCAAAAATTTATGGGACAAATAGAGCAAATGAAAAACGCCAAAAAGTAGATATTTGTTTTACAACTAATTTAATAAATTATAATGTGACAGGTTGTTAAAATATTATTACATAATAGCAAATATGTTGATTTCAAAATTAACTGTAACTTACAAAAAAATTTGTTAAAAATTGGCAAAAATGATATTGAAATTAGTCTTCAATGTCAAACAAATGCCCATAATAACAAATTTTTTTAATATTGGTTGACAACTTGTCTAAATTTTTATATAATTTATTCGCTTTATAAAAACAAGTTGTTGTTTTTTTATTGTGCAAAACCAAGAAAAAAGGAGCAAAACGAAGATGAAAAGAACATATCAACCAAAGAAAAGGTCAAGAAACAAAGTACACGGTTTTAGACAAAGAATGAAAACTTTTAACGGTAGAAAAGTTTTATCAAGACGCCGTCGTAGAGGCAGAAAAGTTTTAACAGTAAAACACAAGTAAGAAAGTGATTAAAAGTGAAAAAAGAAAATAGATTAAAAAAACGAAAGGAATTTGCCTATATTTTTCGCAAAGGCGAGAGTGTTAGTTCTAGGTCCTTGGTACTTACTTACACCAAAAGCAAACTAGGTGCATTTAAGGTTGGCTTTTCTTGTGGAAAAAAGGTCGGCATTGCTGTTGTACGAAACAAAGTTAAGCGCAGGCTCAAAGAGTGTGCTTATTATTATAGGAACAACTTTGCTAGTGGCTATAACTATATTTTTGTTGCAAAACAAAATTCAAGTAGCGCTAGTTTTGAAGAACTTAAACAAAATGTTGAATACCTATTAAAAAAGGCAAATTTATTCCAAGAATGAAAAAATTTATAAATATAGTATTTTATCCAATAAAACTTTTGGTTTTAGGCTTGATTTACTTATATAAGATTTTAATATCCCCAATTCTTCCAAAATCTTGTATTTACACGCCAAGTTGTTCCACCTATGGAATTACGGCTATAAAAAGGTTTGGAGTGATAATGGGGATTTTTTTAACTGTTAAAAGAATTTTTCGCTGTCACAGATTATCAAAGGGCGGGCTCGACCCAGTACCCGAAAACATTAAAGGAGATATAAAATGGATTTTATGATTTTAGCCCAACAGTCATCAACAGGCTTTTGGCAAAGCATAATTGGCTGGTTTAACAGTTTTATCGGCTCTTATGGCTGGACATTTATCGTGTTTAGCATCTGCTTAAAACTTGTATTATCGCCACTTGATTTTTACCAAAAATTTTCAATGCGTAAAACTCAAAAACAACAGGCATTACTTAAACCAGAACTTGACAGAATTAAGGACAAGTATGGAAATAACAAGGAATTAGTCAACCAAAAGACTATGGAACTATACCGCAAAAACAAGGTTAGTCCAGCATCTGGTTGCTTACCAATGGTTATTTATTTGGCTGTTACGCTTGTAACATTCTTTACTTTATTTGGAGCAATCAACTCTATGAGCAGAGTAAATATCGCAAATGAGTACGATACATTAAGAAATACTTATATTACTAATTACATTGAATACAAGTCTAATTTTGAATTGGACAAAACTATTGATGGCACTGTAAAAATCACTATTGAAGGAGTAGAATATAACTATTACGAACTCGAACAAAAAGCAAAAGAAGAATTTAACACAAACAAAAATAGTGAAGGCAAGTATATTATTGGCAATGTTACTTTTGAAAATGAAAACGATTTTGCAACTGCATTTATCGACACATCACTCAAAACTATTGCGCAAGACCAAGTTTTAGCAAAGTACAACGACATTAAGGAAGGTTGGTTGTGGATTAAAAATATTTATCGACCAGACAACTATTCATCACCATTCCCAAATTTCAAAGACTATATTTCAATGACGGGCAATACATTTGCGGAAAAGACTATTGAAGGTACTGAACAAAAATACTACTATCAAAGTTTTGATGTAAACGCAGAAGGAAGTACAGATGGTTACTACTATGTAACTGACGATGCTGAAGTAAATAAAGAAACATTAAAAAAAGCACAAGAACAAGCCGAAAATGACTTTAATAATGTTACAAACAGTGTTAGACAAGAGTATGGCTCTTGGAACGGTTACTTTATTTTAATCTTGCTTGCAGGACTTGCTACATTGCTAGGTCAATTACTAGCCAACGCAGGAGCAAAAACAAAGGCAAAAAATGGCGAAGAAGTCAAAATTCCAGCCCAAACAAACAAGATTATGCTTGTTGTTATGCCACTAATTATGATTTGGTTCTCTTGGAGTTATAGTGCATTGCTTGCGTTATATATCGTTGTTAATAGTTTAATGAGCATTTTAATTGGCTATTTGTGTAACTTAATTTCTAACGCAATCGAATCAAAACAAAAAGATAAGGAACTTGTAAAGGTTTCATTAAAGGGTAAGGAAGAAAGAATTAACAAAACTATCAACACCACACAATCTGCTCACGAAGATTATAGAATCGAAAAAAGGGGTAGAATTATTTACTCAAACGATACAAAAAGCGAATCCAAAAAATCAAAAAAAGATGATGCAAAAAAGGGAGAATAAATATGAAAACTTACGAATTCCAAGGAAAAAATGTTGAAAAAGCAATCGCACAGGGATTAAAGGAACTCAACAAAAGTCAATACGATGTTGATATAAAGATTTTGGAAAGTGGCGGACTTTTCAAAAAAGCCAAAGTTCAAATTATTGTTAATGACGAAGACGATTTCGCTAGCCAAATTAAAAGCGAAATCAATGCCGAACTAGATTCTAGCAAGGAAAAATCAAAAGTAGCCGAAAAAGAATTGGAAGCAAAGGTAGAAGCCAAGGCAGAAAAAAAGGCAGAAAAAAAAGTAGCAGAAAAACTTGAAGACAAATCAATTTCAAATGATAATGTAGTAAAGCCAGTTGTTATCGAAACAGTTGTTCAAGAAACAATTACTGTTGAAAGCGATAACCAAGACCAACCAAAACCTGCAAAACAAAGAGTGTATTCTGCAAACAAAGGCACAAAAGAATTTTTGAAAGGCTTGTTTGAAAAACTTGGCGTAGAAGCGACTGTTGAGATAGTAGAAGAAGACGAACACACAAAAGCACTTGTTCAAACCGAAAAGGCAGGACTTGTAATCGGTCATAAAGGCGAAGCACTTTCTGCAATTCAATATCTTGCAAACATTGTTGAGCAAAAGCAAAACAGATATGCAAAGAGAGTTATCGTTGATGTTGCTGATTATAGAGAAAAGCGTGACGATAGCCTAAAAGACCTAGCAGACCGTATGGCTCGAAAAGTATTAAAATACAAAAAATCAGTAAAATTAAGTCCAATGAATGCTTACGATAGACGAATTGTTCATACTTACTTGCAAAACTTTAAGGGCGTAACAACTCATAGTGTTGGCGTAGAACCACACAGATGTCTAATAATTGATGTCGACAGAAGTTAAATTTTATATATCAAAAAATCTCAAAGTAAATTTGAGATTTTTTTAACTGTAATTTTGTCAAAGCAACAAAAGAAGAAGCAAAAGCATTATAAAATTAAAAAACTTAAAATCTTAAAAAATGATATTAACAAATTTGAAAATAATTGAAAGAGTTTTGATATTACTTTGTAATAAATTTTTTTGGCAAAAAATAGAGTAATTAAAAGGGTATTGACAAAAAATGACAAAGATGATATATTATCACGGGTAAAAACAAATGAAAAAAAATAGCATTAAACTAATGAATTATATATGTATTATTGTAGCATTTTCGTATGTATTTGCATTTTTGGCAAACTACTTAAAAGTGAGTTCTGCCTATAATGAATACGAAAGGCTATACACTCAAATGATTGCGGAAAGTTCGGCTTTTAACACAAAAAAAGATTTTGAAGACTCAAAAAACAATCAAGCACAAAAGGAAACCCCACTTTTTTATGATGCAATTACAGCGATAGATTATGCCTACAAAATTATTGAAAATTGCTCGTCAAAAGAGTATCAAATAAAGGGTAATGTTAATGTTACGGCAGCGGGAATAAAAGTTCCAGTTAAGGTGCAAGTCGCACAATACTATTTTGCGAATGGTGCGGTTTTGGACGAAACAAGACAGTATGAACTCGAAACAAATATGGGTGTTACCAAAAGTTCGCTTAGGTATTATACGCCAGACGGAACACTTTACACAAAAGAAACACAGGATATTAAGGAAAACGAAAAAGGCGAACTTGTTGTAAACTATACAAGCAATTTTCAAAAGACTGGAAATTATAATTTTACATCTTATGTTATCAACAGGGCGACAATAGACAAAGCACTTTATTTTAAGGTTAATTATAACGCTTACACGGGCAAAATTGATAGTTACAGTGCAAGTGCAAGACTTAATATTAAGTCGGCTGTAAACGGCTACGACAAGCAAATTCAACGCAACGGTAGTCTTGATTCTACTCCGCAATTTTCTAACCTAGAAATCCATTGTATTATTGGCCCAGACGGTGTTATTAAAACGGCAACAATCAAGCAGAGTTACTCTGCTAAGTTTAAGATTTTTGACTATTTAAGCAATGATGTGTTTAACATTACATTTTGCAATCTCAACAAAGAATTATCAGTAGAAGAACCACAAATTTAATTGTGGTTTTTTTGTAATATATCGAAATTAAGAATAATATTTGCTGGGTAAAATTTATTATCAAATCTTGTAATTTAATCATATTAAGCATAGAAAACGATTAAGACACTTGACAAAATATGTTTTATCTTTGTAAAATAAAAATATATAAAAAGAAAAATATTGTGAGGTTAATGTGCAAAAACAATTAAACTATTATGAATTTAAGGAAAAGCAAAAGCAAAATGCTAATGATATAATTTTTGTGCTAGATAATTTTGAACACGATGAAAATATTGGTTCGGCTTTTAGATTGGCTGATGCTTTTAACATAAAAAAAATTATAATAATTAGTACAAAAGATATTGATGCAAAAAAACTTCAAAAAACGGCTAGAAATTGTGAACAGCATATTTCGTATTCTATATACAATAATTCAACCGATGCGTTGACCGAAATAAATAATTTGGGGTTCACACCAATAAATATTGAAATTACATCAACAAGTAAGCCTTTAAGAGAAACCAATTTTGCAACTTACAAAAAAATTGCATTGATATTAGGAAATGAAAAACATGGCGTTAGTGATGATATATTAGAAAAAGTACCATTGTCATCTCATATAGAGATGTATGGAAATAATTCATCTATGAATGTGGCTACAAGTTTGGCAATAGCAACATATAAAGTTTCAGAAGATTTGTTAAGTAAAATGGAGAACGGAAAAGTTTGAAGTTTATATCTATGGCACACAAATATTGACATTGTATAATCTTATGATAGAATAGTCTCAAAGGTTGAAGTAAAACTGTATTTTCTTCAACCTTTTGCATTTTGCAAGGAGGTTATGCTATAATAAATGGAAAAAGGTCCTAGTACTTATGCTGAATATTGGACAAGTCCTTATGCGGAAATTGACCATTTTGATAGGCATGGTGAACTATTGGGATATGACACCATAATTGAATATTCAGAAGGGGCTAAAAATCTCATAAAAAGTTCTAATATCTATCTGCGAAAATTTAAGGCACCAAATGGATCAGTGTATATATTTAATAAGAAAACATATGAATTTGTAATTATTACTAAAACTGGAAAAATAGTAACATACTATTATTTAGAAGGTGGAACAAAGGCTTTTGATAGATTACTAATAAATGAAAATGGAATTGAATTTAAGGAGTGATTATGAAAAATATATTAAATCTAGATATTACTGAAATTAAACCAAGAAAAGAAAATCCACCATACAAATGCAAAATGTGTGGAGAGGGTGACATAAACCATTCACAAGAAATCTGTTGTGTGTGTGGCTGGCAAGATTGTGATTTATTGAATGAAAATCCTAATTATTTTGGAAGTCCAAGTATTTTATCGTACAATCAGTATAAAAAAGTTTGGGAAAACAATAGTGAGGAAATCAAAAATTTACCATTTGGTAAATACAAAAAGGTAAAAGAAATATTTGAAAAAAATTCAAATAAATATGGGTATTATTCAAAAGAACAACTCGAATTGATAGATAAATTAAAAAAGACAAGACTTTCAAAATGATTAGATAAGTTT
>CAKVGH010000002.1 GCA_934747255.1 uncultured Clostridia bacterium
ATATTTTATCAATTCATAACAAAGCATTTATGAGCATTTTTAAGATTTAATATAAAAACATTTGTAATAAATTATTTGAAAAAATAGTAAGATTTGGTATAATAAAAATATGGAAGATTTATTCACACAAAACACAAAAAAGTATGCACCACTTGCCGATAGGGTAAGACCACAATCATTAGACGAATTTGTTGGTCAACAACATATCGTACGAGAAGGCGGAATAATATATCAAGCAATAAAAAAAGGAACACTTGGCTCTTGTATATTTTTTGGACCACCGGGAACTGGCAAAACAACTCTTGCCAATATCATAGCCAAAAACTGCAATGCAGATTTTCAAAAACTCAATGCAATTAGTTCGGGTGTTGGCGATGTAAAACAGGTAATTGAAAATGCTAGAAACAATCTGAAACTTTACGGCAAGCGAACATATTTGTTGCTTGATGAGTGTCATAGATTTAACAAGGCACAAAGCGATAGTATGCTCGAAGCGATAGAAGACGGCTCAATTATTTTTATTGGTTCTACAACAGAAAACCCCTTTACAAATATGACTCGTGCGATTGTTTCTAGATGCAAAGTTTTTGAGTTTAAGCCACTGCAAAAAAACGATATAAAACTAGCAATTTTGAATGCTATAAAAAGCCCAAATGGACTTGGTAATTTGCCTATTGAAATAAAACCCGATGCACTCGATTTTTTGGCGTTTAGTGTGGGTGGTGACTTGCGTATGGCTCTAAATGGATTAGAACTTGCCAGCACAACAGCGAATGTGGAAAATGGTAAAATTGTTTTGACAAAAGAAATTTTTAGCGAGTGTCTGGAAAAAAAGGTTATGGCAATTAGCGAAGACGAGTATTACGATATGCTTTCTGCTTTTTGCAAGAGTATTCGTGGTAGTGATGCTGATGCGGCGCTATTTTATGCGTTTAGACTCATTGAATGTGGCGTTGACCCGCTAATAATTTTTAGACGACTTATTGCTCATACAAGCGAAGATATTGGTATGGCAGATAGCAATGCACTACTGCTTGCGGTATCGGCGATGAACGCTTACGAAAAAATGGGTAAGCCAGAAGGGTTAATTCCATTGACTCACGCTATAATTTATGCTTGTGAAGCGGACAAGTCAAACTCTGTTATAATCGCTAGGGATAGGGCAATGGAAGATGCTATTAATGTTAAAAAGGTTATAGTTCCAAATGCCTTGAAAAATCACCCAAGCACTAACAATGACGGCACAGGAAAATATAAGTATCCACACGATTACGGCGGTTATGTTTATCAACAATACTTGCCAAACGATTTGAAAGATAGAGTTTATTACGAACCATTGAAAAATGGCAGAGAAAAAAATTTAGTTCGCAAAAAAGTTAAAAAGTAGTTTGTTGATAGTGACCATAAAGTACATTATTTTAATAAAAAAGCACATTTTTGTGCTTTTTTTAATTTATCTCTGCATAGATAGGAAAGTGGTCGCTGGTATAACAATTTTTGTTTATATTCAAAAAGCAAAATTACAATATTAAAAACTGACTATTGACAACCGATTGAATGTATAGTATAATAAATCAGTATTTATTATTTTGATAGGGGATTATTATGAAGTACACAAAGATTTTGGAAAATATAGAAGAATTAAGTGAAAAAAATGCAGGACAATTTATTAGAGAAGAATTAAAAATTGCTTTGGAAAGTGAAAAGTTTGTTGATGATGACGAAATTACAATCGAAAGTGCAAAAAAGAAGCAAAATGGCGATGTATTTTCTGTTAAATATACAAGTGCAGACGGCAACAGAAGACTTGTTTTTGTTTACAATCAATATGACTACTACATTTAT
Organism: uncultured Clostridia bacterium; assembly: GCA_934747255.1. GTDB lineage: Bacteria > Bacillota > Clostridia > Christensenellales > UBA1242 > CAKVNM01. Next base: position 1,846 of record CAKVGH010000002.1, read on the forward strand.
GAACAATACAAAATATATGTTGGCAAAGTTCTAAAAAAAGATTTGGAAAACAAAGAACAACACAAACTAGGTAAGACTAAATTTAACAATCTTGTTGCTAAATATGTTGAAAAATCACTTGGCGATAAGGAAGCAAAAAAGTATCTCAACCTTGCAAATGCTAACATAAAAGAAGAATTTGAAGAAGAACAACTTATATAAAAATTTTTTTAACAAAAAACAAACAATTTATATAACTTATATAACAAAAAAACAACCCAAGTGGTTGTTTTTTATGTTTTTTTATTAAATTTTTTGAAATCTTATTTTTCAACTAAAATTTTAAGTTGATAAAAATATTGCATATTTATCTTTATCAAATTGCTTTAATTTGCATTTTACAAACTAAATTTTTGGTACAAAATCTTCAAAAATGATATTGTCGCAATATTGCACGGCTTTTAAGTATTTTTGTTGACTTCTTACAGTCCAAGCAAGAATAGGCAAGTTTTCGTGTTTTTTAACCCATTTGTTTGGTAAATCTTCGGCACAGTAGGAAATAAAGTCTGGCGAAGAAATGCCATTTAGTTTTAGTCTTTTTAACAATACCTTTTTTACAAAAGAAAGTTTTTCGCCCTTAAAAGAGCAGGAAAGTTGACCACGCCATACTTGTGGAGCATTTTTCTTAAACCATTCTAGTGAAAATGGGTTGAAAGATTGAACGGCATATTCGCCTTTGTAGTCTTTTAGTAACTCCCACATTTTGCGTTCTAACTCGCCAACTTTTTCTAGTTGCTTTATCTCAATCAAAAGTGGAGTTCTGCCGTCAACAAAATTCAAAACTTCTTCCAGTGTTGGAATAGTGTAGTCAGTGCCAAAAAGTTTACAATCTGCCAAATCTTCTTTTTTTAGTTGGCTGGCATACTTATCTTTTCCGCACACTCTTTTTAAGTCGTCATCGTGCAAAACAATCAATGTTCCGTCACTTATTATTCTAACATCAATCTCGATAGGGTAGCCTTGATTTATTGCGTTTTCGTAAGCGCCAAGACTATTTTCTGGCAATTTATCAGTGTGTAAACCACGATGTGCAATGTATTTATTGCATAGCCAAGAATCAAAAATATTTTCTTCCATAATATCTCCAAAATTAAATAATTATTTAATGATTATTTTTCTCACTATTTAGTATTATATATTAAAATTTACTATTTTGCAACTGAATAATTTATAGTTTGATAATCACTATCAAAAACTATTTGCAAAAAAATATAGTTTTTATTATAATGTACTCATATTTTGGGAGAAAAAATGACAGACGATAGACAAAAATATATACGAAACTTTTGCATTATTGCTCATATTGACCACGGTAAAAGTACTCTTGCCGATAGATTGCTAGAATACACTGGCACAGTCGCAAAAAGAGATATGGAAAGTCAACTTCTTGATAGTATGGATTTGGAAAGGGAAAGGGGCATAACCATAAAACTTACACCAACAAAAATGAATTACGAGTATGAAGGCAAAATGTACGAACTTAACCTTATAGATACCCCAGGGCATGTGGACTTTACTTATGAAGTAAGTCGTAGTTTGGCTGCGTGTGAAGGGGCAATTTTGATTGTTGATGCTAGTCAAGGTGTGGAAGCCCAAACCCTTGCAAATCTCTATTTAGCAATAGAAAATAATCTTGAAATTATTCCAGTTATCAACAAAATTGACTTGCCAAGTGCAGACATTGAAAATACTAAAAAAGAGATTAGGGATATTATTGGGTTAGACCCAGATAGAGCGCCACAAATTAGTGCCAAGGAAGGCATTAACATAAAGGAAGTTTTGGACAGAATTGTTACTGATTTTCCAAGTCCACAAGGAGATGGTAAAAAGCCACTCAAAGCACTTATTTTTGATAGTTATTACGATAACTACAAAGGTGCAGTTTGTATGGTTAGAATAATGGACGGTTCGGTTAAAGCGGGCGATAAAATCAAAATGTGGACAACAAAAAAAGAATACGATGTTGTGGAAGTAGGAAAGTTTGTGCCATACACAAAAGAATGTGACGAACTTTTGGCTGGCGAAGTTGGTTATATAACCGCAAGTATCAAAAATGTCAGTGACACAAAAGTTGGCGACACAATTACTAATGCACTTAACCCTTGTCAAGAAGCATTACCGGGCTATAAAGATGCTGTTAGAGTTGTTTTTTGCGGTATATTTTTGAGTGATGGTAGCAAGTATCAGGAACTAAAAGATGCTCTTGAAAAGTTAAAACTTAATGACGCAGCACTTTTCTATACACCAGAAACTTCGCAGGCACTTGGTTTTGGTTTTAGATGCGGTTTTTTGGGACTACTTCACATGGAAATTATCACCGAAAGATTGGAAAGAGAATTTAATCTTGACATAATTACCACTGCACCTAGCGTTTCGTACAAAGTTTACAAAACAAATGGCGAAATGGTCGAAATCTCTAACCCAGTAAATTTACCACCAGTGGTGGAGATTGATAGACTCGAAGAACCTTGGGTAAAAGTTGATATTTACACACCGCCAGAATATGTTGGCTCGCTAATCGACCTTTGTATTGAAAAGCGTGGTATTCAAAAAGACTTAAAGTATATCGACCCAAAAAGAGTAAATTTGACATTTGAAATTCCACTAAACGAGATTGTCTATGACTTTTTTGACAACTTAAAGTCAAGAAGTAAAGGCTATGCAAGTTTGGACTATGAGTTGATTGATTATAGGCCAAGCGATTTAGTTAAAATGGACATTTTGTTAAACGGCGAAACTTGTGACGCTTTATCAATTATCGTGCATAGAGATAAAGCCTATGCTCGTGGTAAAGCGATAACTGAAAAATTAAAGGAAGTTATCCCTCGCCAAATGTTTGAAATTCCAGTACAGGCTGCCATAGGCAATAAAATTATTGCAAGAGAAACCATAAAGGCTTTGCGTAAAGATGTGCTTGCAAAATGTTATGGTGGAGATATTACTCGTAAGAAAAAGTTGCTAGAAAAACAAAAAGCAGGCAAAAAGCGTATGCGTCAAATAGGCTCTGTATCAATTCCTAGCGAAGCATTTATGAGTATTTTGAAGATTTAATATAAAAACCTTGAAAAAAATCAAGGTTTTTTGTTTAATATTGCCAAAAATTTTGATAAAATTGTAACTATGAAGCAAAAACTAGGAATATATGTGCATATACCATTTTGTGAAGGCAAATGTGACTATTGTAATTTTGTGTCGTTCAAAACAGATGTCGAAACAAAAGAACGCTATGTGCTTGCATTGATTAAGGAAATGGAACTTTTCGCACCAAATATTGTCGACTACGAGATAGATACTATTTTTATTGGAGGCGGAACGCCATCTTGTTTAAGACCAAAAGCAATAAAAAACATTTTGAATTATATTACTAATAACTTTAATGTGACTCACGATGCCGAAATTACTATCGAAGCCAACCCAAATAGTTTGACGGTTGACAAGTTGAGAGAATACAAACTTGCAGGCGTAAATAGGCTTTCAATAGGTTTGCAGGCATATAATGATAACTTATTAGAACTTATTGGTAGATTGCACACAAAAAGTGATTTTGACACGGCACTTTACAATGCAAAAACCTATGGTTTTGAAAATATAAATGTGGACTTGTTACTAGGGTTGCCAAAACAAAATTTATACGATATATTGTACGAACTAAAACACCTTGTAAAATGTGGAGTAAAGCATATATCGGCTTATGGCTTAATTGTGGAAGAAGGCACAAAATTACAACAAAAACTAGACAAAAAAGAATATACTTTGCCAAATGAAGAAAAGGCTCTAAAAATGTATAACACAGTCGTAAATTTTTTGAAAAAAAACGGCTTGAATAGGTACGAAGTTAGCAATTTTGCCGTTAATGGTTATGAATCAAAACACAATCTAAAATATTGGACAATGCAGGAATATGTCGGTTTTGGACTTGCTAGTCATTCGTTTTTTAACGGAAAGCGTTGGGAAAATACTGCAAAATTGCAGGAATATTTTGACCTAATTGAAAATGATACTTTGCCACGAAAGAATGTGGAAGAAGAAACTATGACCGACTTAAAAGAAGAGTTTATTATGACCGAAATTCGCAAGCAATCCGGCATTGACTTGTCAAAATATATTAGGTTTTTTGGCGAAGATTTGCTTGAAGTAAAGCATAGGGAAATCGACTCTCTAAAAAAACTAGGACTGATTGAAATAACCCCAGATAATAGATTGTTTGCGACCGACAGGGGCTTTGAAGTTCTCAATCAAATTATTTTGGAACTCATATAAAAAATAATTTTAATGTAAAAAGTTTTTTTGCTAATGTAATCTATAATGTTATTTATCATAATAAAGATATATCTAGTAAAGTCATATTATTATTGTTATAAAATTATGACCAATTATAAAAACATTTAATCTACTAATTTTACTCAAAGTCTAGCAAAAACTTTGCAAAATATATTTGTCTGCGATATGTCTAGTGACCAATATTTTTTGTTAGGTTAACCTTTTTTTGAAAACGCAAAACAAATGGTAATAGTTTAGGAGCATAAGGCAAAAAATTCAAACAAAAACCACAAAAAATTGTAAAAAACTAAAAGTGGCAGGCTATCTGCTATTTTTTTATAAAAAATTTCAAAAATTTTGACATAAATGCTTGACAAATACATATAATAGGACTAGAATAGTGCTAGCAATCAAGATAAGCGAGTGCTAAAATCAAAAAATTGGTTGGTTGCAAAGGAGAAGACCAGTGGAATTTGAATCTTTGAGCGAACGAAAAGTAAAAATTTTAACAAACAGTATTAGTGATTATATTCAATCTGCTAGTCCAATCACAAGCGGAGCAGTGCACGATACTTACTTAAAAGACATTAGCCCTGCAACACTTCGTAACGAACTAAATGCTTTGGAAGCAATGGGATATCTCAAACAACTCCATACATCGAGTGGCAGAATACCAACAAGCAAAGCATATAGGTTTTATGTTAATCAACTAATGAGCAAAACAAAGTTTGACAAAAAATCTTTGTCAACAGTTAGAGAGATTTTTGCAAAGCGAACAACAAGTGTAAATGAAATCGTAAACGAACTTGCGGGAGTAATTTCGGAAGCCACAAACTATCCATCATTTGTGATACTTAATAGTTACAAGGGCTTGATTGTTGAAAACATTAAAATAATTCCATTGATTGACGGAAGTGGAATTGTACTAATCGGTACTAAAAGCGGAATTATTAACAACTCAATGAATTTGCAAAAGGGAGTAACCGAAAACGATTGTATTGACGCAAGCAACTTTTTAACCAATCATTTTAAGGGCAAAACAATAGCAGATATGATTGAGAACCTTCCAAAATATCTAAAAGATATGAAAAAAGAGTTAATCAATTTTACTGGAATATTCAATGACTTAATGGATTGTCTTGAAAACCTTACAAGTGGCAAAACTAAAATGGCTAGTGCAGGAAGCACAAAGTTGTTAAACAACCCTGAATATTCAAATATTGATAAAGCCAAAGAAGTTTTGAACTTTATGGAAAACGAAGACAAACTAAAAAATGTTATCACAAATACAAATGGCGATGACGAATTATCGTTTTCTATCGGTAAGGAAAACAAAGCGAGTGAACTGGAAAATTGCTCGGTAGTAAAAGCCGAATATAAAGTTAAAGGCAAAACAGTTGCAAGCATTGGTGTAATTGGTCCAGAAAGAATGGATTATAGTAAAGCGGCTGGTGCATTAAAGTTCATTGTGGAAGAATTAAATAAGATAAACTTGTTAGAAGCAAGTGATACACAAACAAAAGGAGGAAAATAATATGGCATGCAATCACGATTGTGCAAATTGTCCATTTTCAACCTGCGGAACAGATGACGATAATGACGACAAGACAACAGAAGAAGATGATGACGATGATGATGACAAAGAATAATTTACTATAAAAAGGTGAGATTATGAGTTTTAACAAAAAAAATCATTTTAACGAACATAACAAACATCATAACCATAACTTTGGAAACAAACACTACTGTGAAGAAAGCGAAAAGCAACCAAACGAGAGTGTAGAAAGTCAAAGTTGTGATTGTGGCTGTGAAAAACCAAATTGCTCTTGCCATTCAAACGAATGTGAGTGCAAAAATGGTGGTCAATGTACTTGTGGTGACAACTGCGAGTGCGGAGAAAATTGTACTTGCAAAAAAGATTGCGAGTGCAAAGAAGACTGCAAGTGCGGGGAAGAATCTTGCTCTTGCCAAGACGAAAAAACTTGCGATGATAAATGTTCTTGCGAAAAGGAATGTGACTGTGACGAATGTGAGTGCGAAGACATTGACGACTGCACAAGTCATCACCCAACTGACAACTATCAAGAAGCATTAAACTATCTAGAACTAGCACAAAGAGTTCAGGCGGAGTTTGATAATTACCGCAAACGCACTATTCAAGCCGAAAAAGATGCAAAACAAAAAGGAATTATGGAAGCAGTTGAAAAGTTGTTGCCAGTAATTGATAGTGTTGATAGCGCTAAAAGGCAAGTGAATGATGATAGTTTTACAAAAGCACTTGATTTAATCAATAATCAAATGTTGCAATCTTTGTCTTCACTTGGCGTAGAAAAAATCGAAGCCGTAGGCAAAGAGTTTGACCCAAACTATCACAATGCAATAATGACTGGTAATGATAGTCAAAAAAAGGAAGACGAAATCTTGCAAGAGTTTCAAGCAGGCTTTAAGTTGGGCGAAAAAGTCATTCGACATTCGGTTGTAATGGTAAACAAATTGTAAATTTATAAGTTTGATTTATTTTATAAAAATCATTTCAAACATAGTCAAGTTACAATCATAACTAAACATATTACTAAAATTTAATTACAATACATTATTTGATAAACAATAAATACAGATTTATTGCAGATACATATTACAATACAATTTTACGATATAAATTATTAAAACTAAAATTTATTGCACAAAATTACATAAAAATGAAAGTTAAATTTCATTTTCAAATATAAAAAAAGGAGAGAATTATTATGAGTAAGGTTATAGGAATTGATTTAGGTACAACAAACAGTTGTGTAGCAGTAATGGAAGGTGGCGAACCAACAGTTATTCCTAACAGCGAAGGCGGAAGAACAACTCCAAGTTGTGTTGCTATTGCAAAAAATGGCGATAGACTTGTAGGTCAAGTTGCAAAGCGTCAAGCAGTTGCCAATGCTGAAAACACAATTTTAAGTATTAAAAGAAAAATGGGCGAAGATGTAAAAGTTAGCCTAGGTGGAAAAGAATATTCTCCACAAGAAATATCAGCAATGATACTTCAAAAATTAAAACAAGATGCCGAAAGTTATCTTGGCGAAAAAGTTACCGAAGCAGTTATTACTGTTCCTGCATACTTTAACGATAGCCAAAGACAAGCAACAAAAGATGCTGGTAAAATCGCAGGTCTTAATGTTTTAAGAATTATCAACGAACCAACAGCCGCATCACTAGCGTATGGTCTAGATAAAGGCGAAAAGTCCAATCAAAAAATTTTGGTCTATGACCTTGGCGGTGGTACATTTGATGTATCTGTTTTGGAAATTGGAGATGGTGTGTTTGAAGTATTGTCAACAAACGGTGATACAAAACTAGGTGGCGATGACTTTGATAACGCTATTATCAAACTTTTGGTTGATGACTTTAAGGCAAACAATGGCATTGATTTGTCAGGCGATAAAATGGCAATGCAAAGATTAAAAGAAGCAGCCGAAAAAGCAAAAATCGACTTGTCAAGTTCTACAAGTACAACAATTAACTTACCATTTATTACAGCAGACGCAACAGGTCCAAAACACCTTGAATATACTTTAACAAGAGCAAAATTTGAAAGTTTGATTGATGGTTACATTAAGACATCACTTCAAAAGGTTGAAAACGCATTAAAAGATGCTAAAATCACAAAAGATGATGTTGCAAAAGTTATCTTGGTTGGTGGTTCAACAAGAATCCCAGCAGTTGTTGAAGCCCTTAAAAATTATATGGGCAAAGAGCCATACAAAGGCATTAACCCAGATGAATGTGTTGCCGTTGGTGCAGCAATTCAAGGCGGTGTATTAAAAGGCGATGTTAAAGATGTGTTGCTTCTTGATGTAACACCACTTTCTCTTGGTATTGAAACATTGGGTGGCGTATGTACAAAACTTATTAACAGAAACACAACAATCCCAACAAAAAAGAGTCAAATTTTCTCAACAGCAACAGATAATCAACCAGGTGTTGATATTCATGTATTGCAAGGCGAAAGAGAGTTTGCAAAGGACAACAAAACTCTTGGCAGATTTAGTCTTAACGATATTCCACCTGCACCAAGAGGGGTTCCACAAATCGAAGTAACATTTGATATTGATGCAAACGGCATTGTACATGTTAGTGCAAAAGACCTTGGAACAAACAAGGAACAATCAATCACGATTACTGCATCTTCTAACTTAAAGGAAGAAGATATTGACAAGGCAGTTAAAGAAGCCGAACAATTTGCAGAAGAAGATAAAAAGAGAAAAGAAGTTATCGACACAAGAAACCAAGCAGATAGCGTAATTTTAGGACTTGAAAAAATGGTAAAAGATAGTGGCGATAAGATTACAGCGGAAGAAAAAGAAAGCGTAGAAAAGGCTATTGAACAAGCAAAGAAAGATATTCAAGCCGAAAATGCTGACGATATTAGAAAAGCATTGGAAACACTTTCAAAAACAACTGAACCTGTTGTAACAAAGTTATACCAAAATGCAAGTGCTAGTGCAAATGCAGGAGCAAATGCTGGTGCAAACGCAGGCGATGACACTGTTAATGTTGACCCAAGTCAATATACAACAGAAGACAATAAAAACAACTAAAAAATGTGATTTAAGAGGGGAGTAATCCCTTCTTAAACACTTTTATAAAGGCAAAAATATGGCAAATAAAGATTATTATGAAACCTTAGGAGTTAGCAAAACAGCGTCAGCGGACGAAATAAAATCTGCTTATCGTAAACTTGCAAAAAAGTATCACCCAGACTTGAACCCAAACGATAAAGTTGCTGCCGAAAAATTTAAGGAAATAAACGAAGCCTACGAAGTTTTAGGCGATGAACAAAAAAGGCAAAACTACGACCAATTTGGTTCAGCCGAAGGCAACCCATTTGGCGGTGGCGGTTTTAGTGGATTTAATACTGGCAATTTTTCGGGTAATTTTGATTCATTTGGTGGTTTTGGTAGCATTTTTGATGACATTTTTAATAGTTTTGGTGGCACTTCTCAACGCTCGTCCAGAAAGGAAAAAGTTGCGGGTGATGACATTACAATAAAAATGAATTTAACCTTTATGGAAGCGTGTACAGGTGTTAAAAAGACTATCAATATTAGCAGAATAGAAAGTTGCACGCATTGTGCAGGAACAGGTGCAAAAGACGGCAAAGAATACACAGTTTGTAGTACTTGTAACGGAACAGGTCAAGTTAGATACTCTCAACAAACTTTTTTGGGTAGAGTAGTTAATGTTGGTCCTTGTCAAGATTGTGGTGGAACAGGCAAAAAAATCAAATCAAAGTGCGAATTTTGTGGCGGAGCAGGTACAGTTAGGGCAACTCGTAACATAAACATTCAATTTCCAGCAGGAATTGATAATGACCAAATTTTAACCGTAAACGGCGAAGGTCACGCAAATGGCACAAATGGTGCAAAAGGCAACATTAGAATTTTAGTGTCTGTTAGCGACCATAAATTATTAAAGCGTGATGGCTACGATTTGCTTATTGATGTTCCAATTCCATTCACTATGAGTTTGTTAGGCGGAAAAATCAAAGTTCCGGGAATAAACGAAACTATCGAACTAATTATTCCAGCATTGACTCAAACAAACACAACTTTTACACTTAAAGGCAAAGGTATTCCAAAACTAAAAAACCCTTCAAGCAAAGGCGATATGAAAATAAAAGTTATTGTTGAAAATCCAAAGTCACTTGACAGAGATTCAAAAGCAAAATTAGAAGAAATTGCAAGTAAACTAGGAGATAACTCTTTTACAAAATATCGTGATTATTTATCTAAAATTTAATATTTAGTTAAACAAATTAGTGCAAATTATTAACAAGATTTGCACTTTTTTGTTATAATCTATTTTGGAGAGATAATTATGGAAATATTTTTTATAATTTTTGGTCTAATTTTTGCTTGTGTGGTAGTGTTTATTATTGTAAAGGTTGTAAAAAATATAAAAAACATCAATTTTGATGATGCAAATCAATCAACAACAGCTGTTACAGGTCAAGAACTAATCGAAAAGATTAAAAGCAAAATTAACCAATCTACTAATGGTTTGAGTGAAAATCCAAAATCAAAATGTGAATATTGCGGTAGCGTTTTGGAAAAAGACGAAACAAAATGTTCTCATTGCGGAGCAACTAGAAAAGATTAGTTTTGATTAAAATTGCTGATTTAGTTTATTAAAAAACTATTGCATTTGGCAAAATTATATTCAAACAATAAATTATTAGAATTAAGGGAATATTATGTCAAGAAAGTTTTATATTGAAAATAATGACAACTTAATAACTGGTCAAGTCATCTCGTTAGCAGGAGATGAGTTTAACCATATCATAAATGTATCCAGAAAAAGAGTAGATGATGTTTTGCAAATGATTGACGGCAATGGTAGCGATATTACGGCACAAATAACAAGTATAAACAAAAAAGATTTAAGTTTGAAAATTGTTGATATAAAGCCAAGTGTGGCTGAAACAACAAATGATGTGACAGTTTTTCAAGCACTCGTTAAGGGTGACAAATTTGAACTAATTACTCAAAAATTGACTGAACTTGGAGTTAAAAAAATCGTTCCATTTTCAAGCGAGTTTTGTCAGGTAAAGCCAAACACCACGAGGCTTGATAGGTTGGAAAAAATCAGTATAGAAGCATTAAAACAATGTGGTAGAGCAAAAAAAGTAGAGATTGATAGTGTAAATTCTTTTAATCAAATGTTAGGTAATTTATCTAATTACGACCTAGTCTTATTTGCCTATGAAAATGCCAGTGAGAATTTATCTCAAAAAGTGTTTGAAAACCTACAAAAACAGCCACTTTCTGTTGCGCTAATAATAGGTAGTGAAGGTGGGTTTAGTCAAAGCGAAGTTAGTCAAATTTTATCACAAAAAAATGTAAAAATTGTATCAATGGGAAAAAGGATTTTAAGAGCAGAAACAGCAAGCATAGCCTTATCAAGTGTTGTAATGTTTTTGCTTAATGAATGGAGAGTATGAAAGAAGAAAAAATTTGTGTTTTAGCACTCGGTTGCAAGGTTAGTCAGTACGAGAGTGGAGCAATAAAAGAAGAACTCAAAAAAATGGGTTATAATGCTACCACTGATTTTTGCACGGCTGATTATTATGTTATCAATACTTGTGCCGTTACTAACGAAGCCGAGCATAAATCTCGCAGTTATATGACAAAAGTTCTAAACAAAAACCCTAATGCAAAAATACTCATTTGTGGCTGTGCAAGTGAGCATAACAAGGAACAGTTTTTGAAAAATCCAAGCGTAATTTTTGTGTGTGGGAATTCGGGCAAATTTACAATTCCTATGTTTTTAGATAACTTTATTAACAACGAAAAATCGCCACAAAAAGTGACTATTCCACGAGATTATTGCTCAAAACTCACAAAAGATTACGAAGATTTTGCTACCAAAACTATTAGTAGAACAAGAGCATATCTTAAAATTCAAGATGGTTGCGACAACTTTTGTTCATATTGCTTAATACCATTTGTTAGGGGTAGAAGTCGTAGCAGGGACATAAATGATTTGGTGAGTGAAGCAATGAATTTGTCCAAAGATAATCAGGAGATTGTCTTGACGGGCATAAATATGAGTGATTACAGAATTGACGGAAAATTGGCGTTAAGAGAAGTAATGGAACGATTAAAAAATGTTGATGCTCGTATTAGAATAAGTTCGCTAGAAGTTAATATTATTGACGAAGATTTTATGAAAACTCTTGCATCTATGCCAAACTTTTGCCCACAATTTCACTTATCAATGCAAAGTGGTTGCGATAGAATTTTGTCATTGATGAATAGACATTACAATAAATCAATGTTTTTGAGCAAAATTGATTTAATAAAAAAATATTTCAAAGACGCAAGCATAACAACTGATGTTATAGTAGGCTTTCCAACCGAAACCGAAGAAGACTTTTTGGAAACAGTGGACACAATTAAAAAAGCAAAGTTTTTCAAAATGCACATATTCCCATATAGCATTAGAAACGGCACGAAAGCATCAAGAATGGTACAGGTTAATGGCAATATAAAAAAGCATAGAGTAAAGGAACTGGAAAAATTAGATGCCATTTTGCACGATGAATACTTAAAACAAATGAAAGGCAAAGTACAGTATGTTTTGACCGAAAGGGAAGATGATGGCTATGTTATTGGCTACACTGAAACATACATTAAAATCTACTTACCAAAACCCGCAAAAAATTATAGTTTGGTAAAAATAATTGTAGGCGATAAATATAAAGACGGTGCATTGGGTACTATTTGTGAATAGTTTGAAAATTGTAATTGTAGAGTATTATTAAAATCAAAATCACATACATTTACATGAAAATTTTTGAAAATTACTCATTAAAAAATAAAAACAATTTGTAAAAGGAGATTTAATATGAACGATTGTATTTTTTGTAAAATAGACAAAGGCGAAATTCCTAGCAAAAAGGTGTTTGAAAATGACAAGTTTTTTATCATTTGCGATATAGAGCCAAAGGCAAAACATCACTATCTTGCCATTCCAAAAAAACACTTCAAATTGCTTGATGAAATGGATTCGACAGCCGAAGAAATGGTTATGGAAATTTTACGCACTCTTCCAAAAATTAAAGCACAATTAGGGCTAGAAGGCGGATATAGACTTGTTATCAATCAAGGCGATGACGCAGGTCAAACAGTTCCACATCTTCACATTCACATTTTGGGTGGCGAAAATCTTGGCTGGACACCAGCATAATTATTGCAAAAAGTTGACAAATACACTTAAAAAGCATAAAATCAATCATTATAGGAGTTATATATGGACTTAAAACAATTAAACAACGAATATGAAAAATTTTTAGACCAAAAAGTTAGTCTGCAAGGTTGGGTAAAAAATCATCGTAAGCAAAAAAACTTTGGCTTTATAGACTTTTTTGATGGCACATGCTTCAAGACAGTTCAAGTAGTTTACGAAGAAGGAATAGTTGGTTTTGATGATATTCAAAAAATTAAAGTTGGTTCATCAATAAAGGTTGATGGAATTGTAATCAAATCTATCGGCAAAAACCAAAATTTTGAAATCAAGGCAAGCCGTGTTGATTTGCTTGGCGATTGTCCAGAAGATTATCCAATACAACCCAAACCACATACAAGGGAATTTTTGCGTGAACAAGCCTATTTGCGTACAAGAACAAATCTCTTTCAAGCAGTGTTTAGAATACGAAGTGTTTCTGCCTTTGCAGTTCATACTTACTTTCAAAATAATGGATTTTTGTATGTGAATACACCACTTATTACAACTGCTGACTGCGAAGGAACAGACCAAATGTTCAAAATTACAACTTTTAATTTTGATAAAGTTCCAAAAACAGAAGATGGTGCAGTGGACTACAAAAAAGACTTGTTTGGTAAACAAGCATTTATTACAGGAACAGGTCAACTTCACGGTGAGGCATTTGCGCTTGCTTTTAACAAAATCTACACTTTTGGCCCTACTTTTAGAACAGAAAATTCTAATACAAAAACACATGCAAATGAATTTTGGATGATTGAGCCAGAAATTAGTTTTTGTGACCTAAATGGTTTGATGGACATAGAAGAAGATATGCTTAAATTTGTTGTTAAGTATGTTTTAGACTCTTGCCCAGATGAATTGAAATTTTTGGACAACTTTGTTCAAAAAGGCTTGATAGAAAAACTTCAAAAGTTGGTTGATAGTAAGTTTGTTAGAATTGATTATGCCGAAGTTATTAAATTGCTTCAATCTGCAAATGTAAAGTGGGAGTTCCAACCACAAGATGGCGAAGATATTGCCAAGGAACACGAAAAATGGCTTACAGAACATTTTAATGGACCTGTATTTGTTAAAAACTGGCCAAAGGAAATTAAGTCATTTTATATGAAGTTAAACGATGACAACAAGACTGTTGCTGGTGTTGACTTGTTAGTTCCAGGTTCGGGCGAACTAATGGGTGGAAGTCAGCGTGAAGAAGATTACGATAAAATTATTGCTCGTTGCAACGAACTTGGCATAGACAAAGAACCAGTTGAATGGTACTTGAATTTGCGTAAGTTTGGTACTTGTGTTCATTCTGGTTTTGGTATGGGTTTTGAAAGACTTGTTATGTACTTAACCGGAGTAGATAACATTCGTGATGCAATTCCATTCCCACGAACACCAAACAATTGTATGTATTAAAATTCAAAGTTCAATATTATTTGATAAAATTTGAAAGAATTATTTGTCTAAAACAAAATTTGATGCATAAAAAATATCGATTTTCTACTATTGTAAAGATTATTTGCTAAATGATTTTTTGCAAAAAATTAAAAATTACTTATCATAATTTTATAAAACTCTCCAAATTTAATATTTTTTGGAGAGTTTTTTATTTCTTAATTTACTTTTAAGTCATTTTGTAGTATAATAAAATAGTTTTGCGGGAATGGCGGAATTGGCAGACGCGCAAGTTTCAGGTACTTGTGGGTAACACCTTGCAGGTTCAAATCCTGTTTCCCGCACCAAAATTTTTCATAATATATTTTGTCCAACTAAATTGCTAGTAATTACTAACGATTTTTTTCAAATGTAAATTTATAACAAGATTATAGTTATATGGTGTTAAGATTGTTGAAAAAAAGTGATGGCATTTTTTTAAGAAATAAAATTATTTATAAAACTAAATAATATTCTTTTCATTTGCTGTGGGTATCAATGTAGTAAGTGTCAAATGCTTTTGATATTTGCAAAAATTTAATCGGTAGTGGAAATTATTTGGCTGTAATCTAATTGTAAATTGTGTTGTTAAAATGCTTGTTTTGTTTATCAAAAAAAACTATATCAAAAGCAAAATTGAAGAATTATTATTTGATAAAGTCCGTTAAAACAAATGCAATTTTATTATCATTATGATATAATTGAATTACAACTATGAAATCAAACTTTAACAAGCGAAATTTTAATCAAAAGCAGAGTCAATTTGATGAACAAAAATTTGACCAGTTTTTGCTTGGTTTTAAGCAAGATTTTGGCGATGAGTTTTGCAAAGCATACAAAGAGTCTTTTAATGCCGAAAATATAAAAGGTTTTAGGGTAAATACTCAAAAGATTAGTGCAAGTAACTTTCAAAATATTTATAAAAGTGATTTAGAAAAAATACCTTTTTTTGATAATGCTTTCTATCTCGAAAATGATAAAAAAATTGGCAATACACTATTACACATAATAGGTGCAATTTATATTCAAGAACCTTCTAGTATGATACCTGTTGCAAGCATAAAAAACCTAAATTTTGAAAACAAAATTGTACTTGATATGTGTGCTAGTCCGGGCGGAAAAACAACGCAAATTGCGTCACTTATGAATAATACTGGTTTCTTGGTTAGCAACGAAATTGATACATCACGAGCCAAAATTTTACTTTCAAATGTGGAAAGATTGGGACTAAAAAATGTTGCAGTAACAAATTGCAGTCCGCAAGAACTTGCAAGAAGAATAAATGCAAAATTCGATTACATTTTTGTAGATGCTCCTTGTAGTGGTGAAGGTATGTTTAGAAAGGACAAAAATGCCATAAATGAGTGGAACGAAAACCTAAAATTTTACAACAAAAAAAGACAACTTGAAATATTGTCGTGTGCAAATTCTTTATTAAAAAATGGTGGCTATTTGATATACTCAACCTGTACCTACAATACCATTGAAAATGAAAGTGTTATAAATGGTTTTTGCAATGAGTTTGGGTATAAAATTTTTTCGCCTTGCCAAGATGTTATAGACAACACTTTTGGCGGAATTACTTTGAATGGCAATGTAGATTTATCAAAAACAAGGCACTTTTTTCCGTTTTTAAGTAAGGGCGAAGGACAATATGTGGCTTGCTTACAAAAATTGGGTGAAGATTTACAGGAAAAACAGCCTTTACTAAACAGCAATTTAACTCAAATGGAACAAAAACTTGTAGAAGATTTTTTTAATAAAAACTTAACAAATTTTGATTTGAAAAATTTTGTTTTCTACAAAATTGGTAATTATATAAATGTAATGCCAGCAAAAACAGTTGATTTTGGTAATATAAAATATCTCTGTTATGGGGTAGCAATAGCCGAAATTGTTAAGGATAGACTTATTCCAACTCAACAGTTTTTTAGTTCGTACGGAAAGAATTTTAAGTCGCAATTAAATTTATCTACTGATGGTTCGCTTTACAAAAAATACCTTTTAGGCGAGCAGATTAGTTTTAATCAGGTGGAGAACGACAAAAATGCTACGCTTTGTTACGACAATAACTCAAACTACGCATCTGTTTTGGTTGATGGAATGAGTATTGGTGGCGTTAAGATTGTAGATGGTGTGCTTAAAAATCACTATCCAAAAGCATTGCGAACAAACAAGGTGGAGTAGATTATATTCAAAAGGAGAAAAAATGGAAAAATTAGTGCTTATAGACGGAAATAGTTTGATAAATAGAGCTTACTATGCTTTACCAAATTTAACTAGCAAACAAGGTGGTTATTGCGGAGCAATTTATGGCTTTACAAATATTTTATTAAAGATTATTACAACAATTAAACCTAAATATATGGGCATTTGTTTTGATGCTGGAAAAAAGACATTTAGAAACGAAATTTATGCCGAATATAAGGGCACTAGAAAACCAATGCCTGATGAGTTGAGAGAACAATTACCAAAACTAAAAGAATTACTCAAAGCAATGAATATTTACATTGTTGAGCAACTGGGAGTAGAGGCAGATGACTTAATTGGCTCGCTATCAAAAAAGTTTAATATAGATACAATCATTGTCAGCGGAGATAGAGATTTGTTGCAACTCATTGATGATACCACGGAAGTTCATTTAACAAAAAAAGGCATAACAGATACCGCAGTAATGAATATTCAGTCACTCAAAGAAGTAATGAATTTAGAACCATATCAAGTGGTGGAATTAAAAGCTCTTATGGGCGATGCTAGTGATAATATTCCGGGGGTTGCAGGAATTGGTGAAAAAACTGCGATGAGCCTAATTGATAGTTATCAAAATATCGACAATTTGTATGCACATATTGACGAACAAAAAGGCAAGTTGAAAGAAAAGTTGGAAAATGGTAAAACAAGTTGCTATATGAGTAAAACTCTTGCAACAATTAACACTAATATTCCACTAGATGTTAGTCTTGATGACTTGACTTATGATTTTCCATTTAACTCAAAAGTATTAGATTTATTCAAATTATATGAGTTTAATTCACTAATTGTTAGAGAAAATATTTTTGAAGAGAAAGCCAAGCAGGTTGTTGAGGTCGCTTGTAATGTTATTGATAACAATTCTCAATTAGAAAAGTTAGTAAGTGAATTAAATACAGTTAATGAATTTTCGTTTTATATTAACAAAGAGCAAATTCATATCTCAATGAGTAAATATAAGGAAAATATTATAAATTACAGAGAACAAATGACATTGTTGGGACTAAATCTCACAACTATTTTGGAACAATTAAAGCCTGTTTTGGAAAACGAGAAGATTAAAAAAATATGCTTTGATGTAAAGGCGGTTAAGCATACTCTTTATGATTTTGGCATTGTTTTGAAAGGCGCGGAATTTGATGTTTCGCTGGCGTTATATTTGGTTAGTGGGTCAAAAAAGAGTGCCGAAAATATTGATGTTTATTTGTCTAACTATTCTTTTGATAAAAACTCAATAGGTTGTTTGCTTCTTAAAATGAAGGAAGACAACTTGGAAAAGTTAAAGCAAGAAAACTTGTTTGACCTATATGAAAAAATTGAGTTTCCTTTAATTGATGTTTTGTTTGATATGGAAATAAGTGGTTTTAAGTTGGACAAGACTATGCTAAAAGAACTTTGCCTAGAATACAAAAACAAAACCGAACTTTTGTCCAAACAAATCATTGAACTTGCTGGTTGTGATTTTAATCCAAACTCGCCAAAACAACTTGCCGAAGTATTGTTTGACAAATTGCTTTTGCCAAAGCCAAAGAAAGCGGGAACGGGCGTGGAAGTTTTGGAACGATTAAAAGATGCTCATCCAATTGTTGATAAAATTTTGGAGTATAGAAAGGTGTCAAAACTATATTCTTCCTATCTTCAAGATTTTGGAGAAATGCTCGATAAAAACGATTTAATTCACACCTTGTTTAATCAAACATTAACAGCGACTGGCAGATTGTCAAGTCAAGAACCAAATCTTCAAAATATACCTGTCAAAACCGAAGAAGGCAAGGAATTGCGAAAAATGTTTGTTTCAAGATTTGAAAATGGTTCTATAATTTCTGCGGACTATTCGCAAATAGAACTTCGATTGCTCGCACACTTTTCAAAAGAACCAAAACTGCTTGACGCCTACAAAAACGGACTAGATATTCATACAAAAACGGCTAGTGATTTGTTTGGTGTTCCGTTTGACCAAGTTGATAACGAGATGAGAAGAAAAGCAAAGACCGTAAATTTTGGCATTATTTATGGTATCAGTGAGTATGGACTATCGCAAAGCCTAAAAATTTCATCGGCAGAAGCAAAAAAATTCATAAACAATTATTTTGAAACTTTCCCTATGGTAAAGACTTATATGGAAAGCAATGTGGAAAAGGCGAAAGAAAATGGCTATGCAATTTCATTGCTTGGCAGAAAACGAGTTATTGACGAAGTTTCATCGTCAAACTATATGACAAGACAGTTTGGCGAGAGAGTCAGCAAAAATATGCCACTTCAAGGGTCTGCAAGCGATATTATCAAACTTGCTATGGTAAAGGTGTATAATGCAATAAAAGAAAAGAACCTAAAAAGCAAACTAATTTTGCAAATTCATGATGAACTTATTGTAGACACATACGCTGGCGAAGAAAAAGAAGTCGAAAAAATCTTAAAAGATAATATGGAAAATGTCGTAAAACTAGATGTGCCTTTAACAGTTTCTATTTCCAGTGGTAAAACTTGGTATGATGCAAAATAAAGGTAGAGTAAAATTTATCAATATGTATCATAGTAGTAAAAGTAGTTATGACATATATTGCACAAATTTTATTACAGCAAAGTAATATTTCATCTTATAATAAGATATGTTAAATTTATAATCAATGATAGTTTTATTGAATGTTAAAAATCATTTATAATCAATAAAAAGTATAACAAATCGCAGTATTAAAATTAAAGATAGTAAAAATTTTCACACTTTTTTGACTATGGGAATAAAATAACATAGTGAATAAGGAGGTATAATGAAAAAATTTACTATTTTTTTATTGGCTATTGTAGTTGGACTGTCAACTTTCATTTTTGCGGGCTGTAATAACAATAACACAATAAGAATTAACGAAGTTACTCACAGCGTTTTTTATGCACCACTATATGTTGCTATAAACAATGGCTATTTTGAAGAAGAAGGCTATAAAATAGAACTAACAAATGGTGGCGGAAGTGATGCAAGTATGACTGCATTACTATCGGGCGGAGCAGATATAGCATTGCTAGGACCAGAAACAAATGTTTATGTTATTAGTCAAGGCAAAAAAGACCACCCAGTAATTTTTGGACAATTAACAAAGCGAGATGGTAGTTTCTTGATAGGAAGAACACAAGAAGATAATTTTGATTGGTCTAACTTACAAGGCAAACATTTTATCGCTGGTAGAAAGGGCGGAAGTCCTGCAATGAGTTTGCAATATGCTCTTGAAAAAAACGGCTACGATATTGAAAACGACTTAAACTTTGACTTATCAGTAGCATTTAACAATACAGTTGGCGCATTTGAAGGCGGTCTTGGAGATTATGTTACAATGTTTGAGCCAACTGCTAGCGAATTTGTTGCAGCAGGAAAAGGCTATATAGTTGCAAGTGTTGGCGAAGAAAGTGGAGAAGTTCCTTTTACTTGCTTTATGGCAAATCAAAGTTATTTGAAAAACAACTCTGCCAAAGTGGAAAAATTCTTAAAGTGTATTGTTAGAGCATACAACTTTATTATGGAAGAAGATGTTGAAACTGTCATTGATAGTTTATTGCCATCATTTAACGGCTCATCAAGACAAAGCCTAAAATATGCTATCGAAAGTTACAAAAAAATTGATGCGTGGAACAGTGAGCCAATAATGAAAGAAAGTGCATTCAATAGACTTCAAGATGTTATGGTTGGCGCTGGCGAATTGAAAACAGAAAACCGAGTAAAATTTACAGACGCAGTTGATAACACTTATGCTCAAAATGTTATGAAAAACTATTTTACAAAGTAAAATTTTGATTGTGGTGACTTTGAAATTACTATGCTAAATATTTGATAAAAAACTAATATTTTTAACACTTCAAATAGTTACAATAAATCAAACTAAATTTGCTATAAAAAGATATAAAAAAACTTTTATAAATCAAACTAATTGTGCTATAAAAAAAATAATATTTTTAACAATCAAACAAAATGCTTTTTATTAAACATTTTATATAGTTTTAGAAGATAGATTTTGGTAAATTTTAGTTTTGTAAAGGTTAAATTAAAGTTTTCATTAGAAACAGAAGCAGTTTGCCTTAAAGCAAAAGTTTCTGTTTTTTTGTGGCAAAGTGAATATTAACAAACATTTCCGCTGTCAAAAGTTGTTATTATAAGTCATTTCAAAAAAAATTAACTATTTTTATTTGCTTATAATTTTGTTATTAAAGTTTGTTTTATATGCTCAAAATTGTCCAAGTTTTAACATAAAAAAATTTATTCCATATAATGATATGTATACTTTATTACTAAAATAGGAGACGAGAAAATAATGGATAAAAATCTTTTAGAGATTAAAGATTTGAAACTAATTTATCATTCAAAACAAGGCGAAAATGAAGCCTTGAAAAATATAAGTTTTAATGTTAAGGAAGGGGAGTTTGTATCCATAGTTGGACCATCAGGCTGTGGCAAAACAACTATATTATCTTTAATAGCAGGACTATTAAAACATAGCGAAGGCGATATTATACTTGACGGCGAGTCGGTTACGAAAACAAATAGGCAAGTGGGCTATATGTTTCAAAAAGACCATTTGTTTGACTGGCTGACTATATGGAAAAATGTCTGTCTAGGACTTGATATAACCAAAACCAACACAAAGGAAAATCAAGATAGAGTAGAAAGTTTACTTAATAAATATGGACTAAAAGATTTTATCAAAGCAAAGCCAAGACAATTATCAGGCGGAA
This sequence comes from uncultured Clostridia bacterium, assembly GCA_934747255.1. GTDB lineage: Bacteria > Bacillota > Clostridia > Christensenellales > UBA1242 > CAKVNM01. The sequence continues at coordinate 23,314 of CAKVGH010000002.1, forward strand.
TGAGACAGCGTGTTGCACTGATTAGAACACTTGCCTTAAACCCTAAATTATTACTACTAGACGAACCATTTTCAGCGCTCGACTATCAAACAAGACTTCTTGTTGGCGATGATGTTTGGTCAATAATAAAACAGGAAAAACAAACAGCAATTTTGGTGACCCACGACATTTCGGAAGCAATTAGTTTGAGTGATAGAATTATTGTTTTAACCGAAAGACCATCTTTGGTTAAGCGGATTATTGATGTTCAATTCAAGGATTTAAGTCCGCTTAAACGCAGGGAAAATGAAGAATTTTCGGTTGTATTTGATAAGGTTTGGAAGGAGTTGGTGACAAATGAAAAAATTAAAAAATAATTTTTCAAAAGAGCATATTAGGTATCTAAAACAACAAAAGAAGAAAAAAACCATAGTGTTTTCGACTCAAATTTTACTACTCGTTGCACTTTTTGGCTTGTGGGAACTTTTTGCGTGCGTAGGTATAATTGATAGTTTTATTATGAGTTCGCCTTCAAGAATAATTAAAACAATAGGCGAATTGTTTGCAACTGGCAATTTGTGGTATCATATCGGGGTAACTTTGTATGAAGCAATGCTAGGCTTTATTATTGCCACCGTGGTTGGCTTTTTGGTGGCAGTGTTACTATGGTGGAGTGAATACACAAGACGAATTTTAGAGCCATATTTGGTGGTGTTAAACTCTCTACCTAAAATTGCACTTGGACCTATCATTATTGTTTGGTTTGGTGCGGGAACAAAGTCTATTGTTGTTATGGCATTTTTGATAATGATAATTATTACAATTATTTCGTTTTTGAATGCTTTTACTTCGTGTGATGAAGACAAAATCTTGCTTCTAAAAAGTATGGGAGCAAATAAATTTCAAATACTAATTAAACTAATTATTCCAAACACTATTCCAGAGTTTGTTAGTATTCTTAAAATAAATGTCGGTATGACCTGGGTTGGCACAATTATGGGCGAATATTTGGTCAGCCGTGCAGGTCTTGGCTATTTGATTGTTTATGGCGGTCAAGTGTTCAAATTAGACCTAGTTATGAGCAGTACGGTAATACTTTGCTTGCTAGCTAGTGTTATGTATGCGGGCGTAGCGTTCTTGGAAAAGAAAATTAAGCAGTAACTAACAGTTGTTTTTATAAAAATCATACGGAATTTTGGAAGATTTTTAACGATAAAATTTTTAATTTGAGATGAATTTTTCAAATATCTTGACAATCAAACTAATTGTTGCTATAATTTACTCATATTTGTAGTTTGGAGGCATTTTATGTTCGCACAATTATGTTATAGTTTGGTTGATATGATAACAAATCCAACAATAATTACTTCTTTAATTTTACTTGCACTTGGACTTGCGCTTAGCATTTTGGCAATGAGAATAACAAGAGCTGTTAGAAAAACAAAAGATGTTAGCACTGATGACAAACTTTTGCTCGTATTAAGAGCAATAGGCGTTGTTATGATGATTTTAGGTTTGTTCTTAATGATTTTTGGACTCGCAATCAAGTAATAGATTGTTGAATAAAAAAGGCTTTGTCTTAATCGGCAAAGTCTTTTTTGTTGTTAAAATAAAAAAATTGTCAAAAGACAATTTTAGTTTTCATTATCAGGCGAGTCACTTAATAGTTCGTAGATAGTTTCATAAATCGTTGGTGCTTTTAGTCTCCATTTTTTGCAGGTTAGATTAGCAAGTTTGTTTGTTGGCATTCCAATTTTAATTTCAAAAATATTTTTGCCTTCTAGTGGGTCTTTAATTTGCAAAGTGCATTGATAACTACCATCAGTGCTTTTTAGGTATTTTCCAACATATTCCTGTGCACGCTTAAAATTCATTCGATTTTCTTTGGCAAAATCGGTAATTTTTTCTCTCAAACTAGAAGGAATTTTCTTGTAAAAATGTTCCAAACAATTTCTGCCATCAATAGTTATGTTGTATCGTGCTTCGGCTTCGCTATCAATAGTTTTGTAAATAAAATTAACATCAATTAGTTGCCACAAAATATCTTTGCAATCCATATAGTTTAACCAGCCATTTTTGTTGGTACAAATATCAATGATGCTGTTTTCGGTGAGTGGTATTTCCATTTTGTCGAGAACAAAAAGTAAAATAAGTTTATTAACAGTGGAATCAGCGACAAAATCGGTTTCTATCATAATTACTCTCCTTAAATAGTCAAACCAAGTATAACACAAAAATATTTTGTTGTAAATAGAAAAAATCTTTTTAGTTTTATTTATTTTTGCAAAAATGTATGCTATAATAAATTATCATAAGAAAAAATTTCAAAGTTTGGAGAGAATAAAATGGAATTATCAACAGAAGAATTAAGCAAAATTTCGGCATTTGTTAATAGTTGTGACGATATGATAAACGGAAAGTTTATTTTGGCTGATATAAAAATATTAAAAATATTAAATATGATTGCAAACAGCGAACCACTTTCAAGATATATTCAAGAATGTATGATTGATTTTGATTTTAACAGAGAGTTTTCGAGAGCAGAAGTTAAAAATCGTTTTAATAATGGTCACTTTACTATTCCAACAGAGCCAAACAAATTAGTTGCAATGGTATTTTCACTTTTGGTGGAATTTGATAAAAAGCATATTGATTTTTACTCTTTTATCAACAACAATTTTGCAACACTCACAAAGGGTGGTGAATACGAAAACTTTGCAAAAACTTTGCTTGTTCCATTTAGAGATATTATCGCATACAACTTTGGCTTGATTGATAGTACAATGGCTGTTATGCCAGAAAACGAACAAGATGTACAAGACGAAGCACAACCTAGCCAAATGCAACCAGAAATAGACAAAGCGGTAATAGAAGAAGAACAGACTGAAGAAGACCGTATTTGGAAGAATATCGGCTTTTTAATAGAAAATATTAGCAATACAATCGTAATGGAAAGACGCATTAAAAATGACGATAAAGACAACATTTTGTATATGCTAAAAAGCATAACTTACTCTGCTAAATATAAGGATATGAGATTGGTTAGTTCGCTTTTAATGGCAGTGGAAATGGTAACAAAAAAAATTCGTACAATCACAATTATGATGGACGAAATTAAAAACGAAATCAAGCACTATTACGATTACAAATTAAAGCAATCAAATCAAGATTAAACAAAGCAAATAACAACTAGCACAGGCAAAAATTGTCTGTGTTATTTTTTGCAAAAAGTAAAATTTAATGTTAACTTTGCACCTTGTCAAAAACGATAACGACTGCAAATGAATACTCATTCCGCCAAAGCCAATAAGCCCGCTTAAAATAACACTACTAATTGTAGGATTAAGTCCAAGAGAAGCAATATCTCTGCAACCACGAGTAACTTCTATTAGTCCGTTTACAATGTATGAACCGATATTTTTACTACCAACGCAGGAGAAAATGGAATTTATTAGCCACTCGAAAGGAAACAAAATATGCGTGTCGCCCAGTATATCAATAATCATAAAAAACATAGCCACAAATCCGCCAACAACCATAACCGATGTAATCGAAGATGTCATAGTGGTAGACAGTAACGATTGATAGTCGGTTTTTAATGTCTCACTATTTGGTGTTTGGACTGTATCTTTTTCCAAAAACGCTTTTCTATAAATTATTCCGTTAAGTATAGCCGAAATTATGTGTGAAGCATATAGAATATAGCCAATTAAAGCATTTTTCATCATAATTGCTCCAACTGTGCCAATTATAAATAGTGGACCACTTGTAGAACAAAAAGTAACCAACTTGTTGGCTTGTTTTTCGGTTATTATTTTATTTTCATAAAAATCGCATATAAGTTTTGCTCCAACTGGGTAGCCAGAAATAATACTCATACCAAATATATAGCCTGAACAACTAGGAGCATTAAACAAAAACTTGTTTAGTTTGGCAAACTTATTAAAAAACTTGTCCAGCACTTTTAGTTCGGAAAGCAATTTTGTTATGACAAAAAAAGGTAGTAAACTTGGTAACACGCAAGTAGCCCAAATAGAAAGTCCATTATAGCAAGATGATATGTACTTTTTGGGGTTTACTATAAGACATATTGCCAATAATACTAAAAATAGCGTAATAAAAATAGAGAGCAAATTAAGCTTAACTTTTTTTTTGTTTATTTGACCAAATCTAGTTAATTGAATTGTATTTTTTGCTTGTTTCATTTATAATAAATTTATTAAAAATTAGGAGAATATATGCAAAAGGAAAAAAAGCGTATTAAAATTGGCTTGGCACTAGGAGGCGGAGCAGCACTTGGTTTTGCTCATATTGGAGTGATAAAAGCATTGGAAGAAAATAATATTAGCATAGATTGTATTTGCGGAACATCAATGGGCTCGGTTGTTGGAGCATTATATTCACTTGGAGCAACCACAAAGCAATTAAGTGATGCGGTTGATAAATTTGAGTTTAAGTCAATCACCAAACTTAATGCATTTAAGATGCTAAAAGAAGGAATTTATAACACCGACAAAATGGGCAGTTTCGTAGAGAGTTTTCTTGACCAAAATTTGATTGAAAATGCTCGTATACCATATAGATGCACGGCGGTTGACCTTAAAACTGGCAAACTATATGTCTTTAAGTCTGGTCCAGTCGGTGAAGCAGTTAGGGCTAGTAGTGCGATACCGGGTGTGTTCGCACCAGTCATCAAAGACGATATGTTTTTGGTTGACGGCGGAGTGTTAAATCAAGTTCCTTTTGACGAAACAAAAAAGATGGGTGCGGACTTTGTTTTGGCAGTCAATGTTGTTCCAAAATATCAGCCAAGAGATAAGGTTGGCTTAAATCGAATTGATAAAGTTTTAATGTCAGCGTTTGGAGTTATGTTAAATAGTAGGGAGGAATATCGTAAAAAAACATTTGATAAATCGTCAGGTTATTATCTTGATGTCGAATCAACTTACAGCGAAATGGACTTTTCTCATAAGGCAAATTTGGCGTCACTCGAACTTGGCTATAAGGTGGCAACCGAAAATATGCCAAAAATTTTAAGAGCAATAAACAAAGTAAAAAAGACTTTTAACAAAAAAGTTAACTAATTAGTCCTTAAAATTTGTTTGTTATTAAAACAGATAGTGTGTCAAAATTATAGACATTTTTATTTAATTACGATATAATAATTTTAATTTAATTTTTACAGGAGATAGTATGAAAGTTTTAGTATTAAATGCAGGTAGTTCTAGCCTTAAATATCAACTAATTGATATGGACAATGAAGAACTAATCGCAAAAGGTAATGCCGAAAGAGTGGGACTAGAAAAAGCATTCTTAAAGCACAAGGCAAAAGGTGTAGAAACAATAATCGAAAAAGATTTGCCAAATCATACAGTAGCACTAAATTTGATTTTATCAACTCTTTGTGACTCGCAAGTTGGAGTCATTAAAGATGTTAGCGAGATTGACGCAGTAGGTCATAGAGTCTTGCACGGTGGCGAAATTTATAAGAGTGCAGTTTATGTGGACGATGAAGTTTTGGACAACCTAAAAAAACTAATTCCACTTGGACCACTTCACATGCCGGCAAACATTGCAGGTATCGAAGCGTGCAAAAAAATTATGCCAAATGTTCCAAATGTGGCATTGTTTGATACGGGCTTCCATTCTACTATGGAAAAGAGTGCATATCTATATGCAACTCCTTATGAGTGGTACGAAAAATATGGTGTTAGAAGATATGGCTTCCACGGAATTAGCCACGACTATATTGCTCGAAAGGTAGCTGAAATAGAAAATAATAACGACCTTAAAATAATCTCTTGTCATATCGGCAATGGAGCATCTTTGTGTGCTATTGACCACGGCAAGTGTGTTGATACTTCTATGGGTATTACACCACTTGAAGGTTTGATTATGGGTACTCGTTGTGGAGATATTGACCCAGCGATTGTTGAATTTGTTATGAACAAGGAAGATATGGGCATTAGAACAATGCTTAATATTCTTAACAAAAAAAGTGGCTTGCTAGGATTGAGTGGTATTTCTAGCGACATTAGAGATATATTGGCAGAAGCAAACAAAGGCAACGAAAGAGCACAAATTGCTGTTGATTGCTATGTAAACAGAATTAAAAAGTACATTGGCTCTTATGCCGCAGTTCTTGGCGGAGTAGATGTTATTGTATTTACTGCTGGAACGGGCGAAAACAGAGATGAAATTCGTGAAGCAGTTATGAAAAATATGGAATTTTTGGGTGTTGATTTCGATTTTGAAGCGAACCGAAATTTCAAGCGTGGCGAAATTTGTTTGATTTCAAAACCATCATCAAAAGTAAAAGTTTATGTTATTCCAACTGACGAAGAATTGATGATAGCAAGAGAAACAGTCGATTTATTAGAAAAAAAGAAAAACTAGGTCGATTGTGAAAAAGTGATTGACATTATTAAAAAAAAAGTATATAATCACATAGTTTGATTAAAAAATACTCTAAAATGGGAGGTAAGATATTATATGGCAGTTCCAAAGGAGAAGGTTTCAAGAGCAAGAAGAGATTCAAGAAGAGCAAGTAACTGGAAAGTTTCTGCACCAAATCTTGTTGAATGTTCACATTGTCACGAAATGAAGCTTCCACACAAAGTATGCAAAAAATGCGGATACTATGATGGCGTAGAAGTTATCAATATGGAAAAGGACGAAAAGAAAGCAAAGTAGTCTAATCTAAAATAGTAATTAAACGGCTTTATGCCGTTTTTTTGTACAATTTTTCTAAAATGTTTGTGATTATAAAAATATTATATTATAATAAAATTACCATAAGGGGTAAATTTTATTATTTTTGGAGAAAAATATGAAGATAATTTTTGATGCTTACGGCGGAGATGACTCTCTTGAAACCGTAAAAGGAGCAATTTTAACAGTAAAGGCAATTTCTAACTTAACCGTAATTTTGAGTGGAAAGCAAGAAGAATTAACTCGTCAAATAGAAGAATTAAAAAAACAAAAGGAGTTTGCTAATTTTGACGAAAGTAGACTGGAAATATTAAACGCTACCGAAGTGATTACAAATGATGACAAGCCAACAGAAGCCATAAGAACAAAAAAAGATAGTTCTCTTGTTAAGGCTCTTGATAAATTAAAATTGGACGAAGAAGTTTTGGCTGTTGTTTCGGCTGGTAGTACGGGGGCTGTTCTTTCAGGCGGATTTATGAAAATCGGCAGACTAAAAGGAGTTTCTAGACCAGCATTATGTCCAATTTTGCCTACAAAAAAAGGCACTCCTGTTATGTTAATGGACAGCGGTGCAAATATGGATTGTAAGCAACAAAACCTTGTACATTTTGCAATAATCGCAAAGCAGTATTATGAGTCAATGTTTGGAGTAGAAAATCCAAGAATTGCATTGCTTAGCGTAGGTGTGGAAAGTGAAAAGGGTAATGAACTTGTTAAAACAACCTATCCATTATTTGAAAAATTACCTATAAATTTTGTTGGAAATATGGAAGCTCGTGACGCTTTGTCTGGCGATTACGATATAATCATAACTGATGGTTTTGCTGGTAATGTTTTGTTAAAATCTTACGAAGGAGCAATTTCTACAATAGTAGGACTATTAAAACAAACATTAAAAACAGGTGGACTTGGCACAAAAATTGGTGGGCTTTTAATAAAAAAACCACTCAAAAAGATGTTAAAGACTTTTGATTATTCAAATTATGGTGGCTCACCATTTTTGGGCATCAAAAAAATTGTCATTAAGGCACACGGTAACAGCAAGGCAAAATCTTTTGTTGAATGTGCTAAACAAGCTATAAAGTTAAGTGAAAGCAAGTGCTATGAAAAAATAGAACAATCATTAGCAAGTCTTAATATTGACGAAATAAAGGAGTAAAATGATAGATTTAGATGCTTTAAGCACTATTCTTAATATCAAATTTGAAGACGAGTCTTTGTTAAAGACTGCTTTTTGCCATAGTTCGTATGCTTACAATCATCATTTGGTAAGTAACGAAAGATTGGAATTTTTGGGCGATAGTTTGCTCAATTTTGTAGTTACTGATTTTTTGTATAGAACATTTGAAAAAAGCGAGGGCGAACTTTCAAAACTAAAAGCCTATTTGGTGTCGGCTGAAAATTTAAGCAGTATCATCGCTAGTCTTGGGGTTTCAAAATACTTGCTTTGCGAAAATTTTAATCCTAATAATAGCAAAAATGTTTTGTGTGACCTTTTTGAAGCAATTTTGGGCGCAATTTACTTGGACAAGGGATTTGAAACGGCAAAAAAATTTATTTATACTAACATAGATTTGACAAAACAAAACATACTTGATGTTAGCCATAATGCAGTTGATTACAAGACAAAATTGCAAGAGTTTGTGCAACAAAGTGGCAAAAATACTATTGAATACATTTTGATAGGAAAGAGTGGAAAATCTCACGACCCAGAATTTGAAATAGAACTAAAAATTGATGGTAATGTTATTGCAAGTGCATCTGCTCATAGCAAAAAATTGGCAGAAAATTTGTGCGCAAAAATTGCTTGTGAAAAATACGGCGTGTAAATAATAGAACATTATTAAACAAAAAATGGCAAAAGAAATTTTGCTTTTTTTTATTTAACTCTTGTAAAAATTATTATATCTATGATATAATAAATTAAATATTATAATTGGAGAACTAGATTTTGAACTTAAAGAGAATAGAATTACAAGGTTTCAAATCGTTTGCTGACAAAACTGTTGTAGATTTTGTTGGCGGTATAACTGCGATTGTAGGACCTAATGGTTGCGGTAAAAGTAATGTAGCCGATGCGATTAGATGGGTACTAGGCGAACAGAGTAGCAAACTCTTGCGTGGAACAAGTATGCAAGATGTTATTTTTAATGGTACAGAAAAGCGAAAGTCACTTTCGTATTGCGAAGTATCACTTGTACTTGATAATACCGAAAGAATGATTGATATTGATTATGATGAAGTTGTTATATCAAGAAAACTTTATCGTTCGGGCGAAAGCGAATATTTAATCAACAAAAACACTAGCAAACTTGCTAATATTAGAGATATTTTGCACGATAGTGGTATTGGCCGTGACGGCTATTCTATTATTGGTCAGGGTAAGGTTGAAGAAATTGTTTCGTCAAAGCCAGAAAACAGGCGTAGCATTTTTGAAGAAGCCGCAGGTATTGCAAAGTTTAAGTATAAAAAAATAGAAGCAGAGAGAAGACTTTCAAGAACAAGAGATAACCTCTCAAGAGTTAATGATATTTTGCTCGAAATTGAAAGACAATTAAAACCTTTGCAAGCACAAGCCGAAACTGCAAAAAAATATCTTGACTATAAGGAAAAGTTAAAGAGTTACGAAATCAATAACTACATTTACAACTACGAAAATGCAGAAACAAATCGAAAAACTATTAACGATAGAATTAGTGCATTGCAAGAAGAAAGCGCTGCAAAACAAAATGAGTTGAATGATACTATTGCAAAGTATAACAAAAATATGGAAGACATCAACAAAATTGATGCTAATATGAAGTCTTTGTACGAGCAAACTACCGAACTTAAAGTTGCGCTAGAAAGAAGTTCTGGCGAAACTAACATTTTGCGCGAAAGATTATCACTTCTTAAAGAACAAGCACAAAAACTCAATCAAGACTTGTTAAAGGAACAAGAAAATATTTCGTACATTGAAAATTTAATAAAAACTAAAAATGAGAAAAAGTCTCAAAATCAAAGAGAGATTGAAAATCTTAATATTGAGTCACAAAAACTTAATGAAAAGTACTTGGCTATTGTTGACGAATTAACAAAAAGTGAAGACGAAGCAGAAGAAAATCAGCAGTTAATGATAACTGCTCTCGATAAGTTAAGCGATATTAAGGCAGATATTTCCAAACTTAACGCAGAAAGAGAGAATGCTCTTGATAGACAAGCATCTTTAATCAGTCAAATCAATCAAAACACTAGCAAATTAGGTTTGCTAAATACTGAATATTCAACTCTTGCCGAGCAAGAAAGCAAATTGCTAGTTAGTCAAAAATCAGCAACAGAGAGTTTGGAAAATTCAACAAAAAGCATTGCTTTAATTAAGCAAACTCTTGCAGAATATCAACAACGAGTAGCCGAAATTTATTCAACAGTCGCATCACTAGATGCTAGACATAGTATGCTTGTTGATATGCAAAAAAATTACGATGGTTTTAACGGAGCGGTAAAATTATTACTAAAAAAAGCAGACGAAAATTCGGCATTAAAAAACAATATAGTTGGTGTTGTAGCAGCACTAATGAGTGTACCACAAAAGTATGAAACTGCTATTGAAATGGCTCTTGGTTCACAAGTTCAAAACATTGTTACCGAAAACGAAGACAATGCAAAATTGCTTATTAGATTTCTAAAAGACAACAACTTGGGACGAGCAACATTCTTGCCTATTACAGCATTAAAACCACGAAATTTATCAAACTTTGCTGGCGAAATTAAGTCCTGCAAAGGTGCATTTGGTGTTGCTAGTAGTTTGATTGAATATGACCGTCATCACGCATCAGTTTTTGAAAATTTGCTTGGTGGAACAGTCATTGTTGATAATTTAGTGACTGCTGTAAATCTTGCAAAACAAACAAGATATGGCTTCAAAATTGTCACTTTGGACGGTGATGTTATCAATCCACAAGGTAGTATTACTGGTGGTAGTAAAAAGGCAACTGTTAGTAATGTCGTTGGTAGAGAAAGAGAGATTGAAGACCTTAAAAACCAAATTGACACTCTAAAAATGCAACTAGCGAATTACGAACCAAAAGTTAATCAATTAAAACAAAAGTTAACAGAAACTGAATCAATGCAAGAAGAAATTAACACTCGAAAATATAATATTGGTGTTAACCTTGCAAAAATTCAAGAAAGCAAGCAAAAACTATCAGGCATAATTGAAGATTGTAAAAATTCTCTCGATTTGTTTGAAAAAGAAAAAACCGAAATTGTTGCAAAAATCAAAGCGATTGATATTAGTTTGAGTCAAAGTGATAGTGAAAAAAATAGCATCAACTCAAACAAAACCAACGCAAATGATAGTATTGCAAAAAGACAACAAAAGTTTGAAAACTTAAAACAAGAACGAGAAGAATACAACGCAAAGAAACTTGATACAAAGGTAAAAATTGCGTCACTTAATAGCGAAATTTCAAACATTGACGAAGAAGTTGAAAGATTGACCGTTCAAAGAGAAGAGTCTTTGCAAAGCGTTGACCAAATCAGCGAATATATTGTTTCGAATAACAAAACAATACAAAATGCAGAACAAATTATTAGTGCTAAAACGCAAAATGCAGAGTATCAATCAATCAATTCAAAACTTGAACAAATTAACACAAAATTATCTAATTTGGACGAATACAAGGCACAACTTCAACAAGACTTAAAAGTTTTGGACGAAAATCGTTCTGTGTTATCTCATAAAATTAGCAAGTTACAAGACAAGCAGTTCCAAGAAAACTTGAACCTTTCAAAAATTGATACGGAACTTGAAAATATGCAAGCAAGAGTGTGGGAAGATTACGGCTTGACTTACGGTACAGCCATTGACTACAAGATTGCTGACTATGACCTTCAAGACGGATTAAAACAAGCAAATGTGTTCAAACGAGAAATTGACAAACTAGGTTTTGTAAATGTTAATGCTATTGAAGATAGCAAGTTACAAGCAGAGCGTTATAACGAACTTTCTGCACAAAATGATGATTTGCTCAAAGCCGAAGCAGATTTGACAAAGATTATTACGGAACTTGAAGCCGAAATGACAACTAGATTTGACAATGCTTTCCAAATTGTAAACACAAACTTTGGTAAAGTTTTCAAAGAGTTGTTTGGTGGTGGTAGGGCAGAACTTGTTTTAACTCCAAGTGAGAGTGGTAATCCGCTAGAACAAGGTGTCGATATTATTGCTGAACCACCGGGCAAAAAATTGCAAAACATTACTCTTTTATCAGGTGGCGAAAAGGCACTTACTGCGATTGCGATTTTGTTCTCAATCTTAAAATTAAGACCAATGCCATTCGTATTACTTGACGAAATTGAAGCGGCTCTTGACGAAGCAAATGTTGGTAGATTTGCAAAATACTTGCAAAGATTTTCAAGTGAAACACAATTTATTGTCATTACTCATAGAAAGCCAACTATGGAACTTGCCGATAGTTTGTATGGTGTTACTATGCAGGAAAAAGGTGTATCAAAAATTGTTAGCGTTAAACTTTCTGACGCAGTTGAACAGGAAAACGGCACTTCAATCGGTGCTTAAAAATAGGAGAATATAATGGGATTTTTTAGTAAAATTTTTGCAGGACTTAAAAAAACAAAGGATAGTTTGGCTAAAAAACTTTCTATTATTTTTGGCAAAGGAGAACTTACCGATGAGTTTTTTGAAGACCTTGAATATACTTTAATATCAAGTGACATTGGTGTTGAAACCACAAGTGTTATTATCGAAGATGTTAGAAAAAGTTGCAAAAAACAAAAAATAAAAACACAAGAAGAATTCAAAAATGTGTTAAAGCAAGCATTAAAAAACATTTTGCTTGATGTTAAAATTCCAGAAGATGACTATCCAAAAGCAATAATGCTACTCGGCGTAAATGGCGTTGGCAAAACAACTGCTATTGGCAAACTTGCAAACTATTACAAGAGTCAAAAAAAGAGTGTAGTTATGGCAGCGGGCGATACTTTCCGTGCGGCTGCAAGTGACCAACTAACAGTTTGGGCAGAAAGAGCAAAAGTTAGAATTGTTAAGCAAAACGAAGGTGCTGATAGTGCAAGTGTTGTGTTTGATGCTGTTAAAAGTGCTATCGCAAAAAAAGATGATGTGTTGCTTATAGACACTGCTGGCAGACTTCACAATAAAGTTAACTTGATGGAAGAACTTAAAAAAATCAGCAAGGTTGTTACTAGGGAGTGGCCAGAATGTAACTACAAAAAGTACATTGTTTTGGACGCTACAACAGGTCAAAATGCCTTGCCACAAGTTGAGTATTTTAACGAAGCCGTTGGGCTAGATGGAATAATTTTAACCAAACTTGATGGCACAAGTAAGGGCGGAGTAGTTTTTGAGATTATTCACAAACTTCATATTCCAATAGTGTTTGTTGGAGTAGGTGAAGGAATTGACGATTTGCTCCCATTCAACATAGATGAGTTTGTTGATGCGATAGTGTAAAAATTATCAGTTTGTTATAAAAAAACGGGATTTTTGCCCGTTTTTTTTAATTTTTTTGCAAATTTTATTAAAAATTAAACAAATTAAAGCAATATTTCAAAAAAATTATTGTTTTGTTTTTATAGTTTGCATTATAATTTTTGGCAAAACTTTACTTTGATAAAACTATTGATTTTAAGTTCAATTTTGTGTATAATTTTTAATATGAATTATAGTATAACAAAAGATAAAATTACAATAAGAGATTGTCAAGATTTTGAGCCTGAACACATACTTGAATGTGGTCAAGTTTTTAGATACACAAAAACCGACTTTGGCTATTTGGTTTTTAGTCAAGATAAAAAAGCAGAAATCAAAAAGGTTGGAGAAAATTCATTTGAAATTCTGTCTACTGATACACTATATTTTGAACATTATTTTGACTTAAAAACTGACTATTCTGTAATAAAAAAGCAAGTTTTAGATAGTGCAAAAAATAGTCAATTTGTTAAAAATGCCTTGCAGTTTGGCAATGGTATTAGAATACTCAATCAAGACTATTTTGAAGCCACAATTAGTTTTATTATTTCACAAAACAACAATATAAAGCGTATTCAACTTATCATTGACTCGCTTTGCAAAAAATACGGCAAAAATATGGGAGATTACTATGCTTTTCCAACAGCAAAAGACCTTGAATTAGTAACCGAAAATGACTATAAAATTATAGGAGCAGGTTATAGAGCAAGTTATCTTGTTTGTGCTGTAAAATTTTTTGCAAATTTTGACTTTGATAGTTTTTCTGTTTTGCCAGAAGAACAAATGCAAAAAATATTGCTTTCTGTAAAGGGAATAGGCCCAAAAGTTGCCGACTGTATTATGCTTTTTGCCTATCACAAAAAAAGAGTTTTTCCAGTAGATACTTGGATTGAAAAGGTTTATAGAGATAACTTTGCTACGGAAACAGAAAAGCAAGCAAAAAACTTGAATAGAGTGGCGATTAGAAACAATCTTGTAAAAATGTTTGATGACAACTCTGGCTTTGCTCAACAATATTTGTTTTATTATGGTAGAAGCGGTAGCAAAATCTAGGCTTTACTTTTTGTAAAAGTATTCTTTTACTACTGAATTGCAACTTACTTCGAATTCTAATCAATTTTACTCTAAAAATAATATCAAAAAAATTTTTCAAAGGGTATTTACATTTACCATTTTATGTTATATAATATAGGCAAGTGGAGGAAAAATTATGCTTGAATCACTGATAACACTATTTCAAGGAACTTACGGGCTAATTACAGCAATCTGTTTAGTTGTAGGTTTGGTGCTAATGGCGATTGAAATATTTATTCCAGGTTTTGGAATATGCGGAATTACTGGAATTGCTTTGATAGTTTTTTCAATAGTTTTTAGAACAGTAACAAGCCACGATTTTCTTCATTTACTATATTTGGTCATAATCACATTGTTAGTTTCTGGAATTAACCTTTTGATTGTAACAAAAAGTGCAAAAAGCGGATTGCTATCAAAAACACCGCTGGTCGAAAAAAATACGGCAATACCAAAAGATTATGGTTCTAACGAAAAAAACTATGGCTACTTATTAAACAAAGTCGGCGAAACAAAAACTGTTTGCAAACCAGTTGGAAAAATGATTTTAGATAACATTGAATATCAAGTTATCACAAATGGAGATTATTTGTCAGCAGGAACAAAAGTTAAGGTTGTCGAAGTTGACGGAAACACAATAGTAGTAAAAAAAGTTGAAGACTAATATATAGTTATTAAAAGGAGAAAAATATGAACACAAATTTATTGTTAGCAGGTCAATTCCCTATATGGCTTGCAGTAGTACTTGGAATTATTCTATTGCTTGTAATTCTATTCTTTGCAGTAGTTCCAATTAGAACTTGGTTTAGATGTTTAGTTTCTGGTACATACATTGGAATGACAAGACTTATCGGTATGAAGTTAAGAAGAATAAATGTTGATTTGGTTATCGATGCTTACATCAATGCTAAAAAAGCAGGTCTTGACATCAATATTAACGAACTCGAAACACACGCAATGGCAGGCGGTAATGTTAGTGCCGTTGTATCTGCTTTGATTTCGGCTCACAGTGCAAAAATTAACTTAACAACAGACGCTGCCAAGGCTATTGACCTTGCTGGTCGTGATGTATTAAAGGCTGTAAAGGAAAGTGTTACACCAAAGGTTATTAAAACCCCACTTATCTGTGCAGTTGCAAAAGATGGTATTGAATTAAAAGTTTTAGCAAGAGTTACAGTTAAAACAAACCTTAACAGATTGATTGGTGGAGCAGGTGAAGAAACAATTATTTCTCGTGTAGGCGAAGGTATCGTTACAACAATCGGTTCTGCTCAAACTCACGAAGAAGTTTTGGAAAACCCAGATTTGATTTCACAAGTAGTTATCGACAAAGGTCTTGATGATGGCACAGCATTCTTAATTTTATCTATTGATATTGCTGATATTGATGTTGGTAACAACATTGGTGCTGAATTAAAAAAGATGGCTGCCCAAGCAGAAAAAGAAATTGCAGAAGCAAAGGCTGCTGAAAGAAAGGCTATGGCAATTGCAGTTGAACAAGAAATGAAAGCAAAAACACAGGCTATGAAAGCAAATGTTGTTGAAGCCGAAGCAGAAGTTCCAAAGGCAATCGCAAACGCATTCCAAAATGGTCAACTTGGTGTTATGGACTATTACAGAATACAAAATGTAATGGCTGATACAGAAATGAGAAACACCATAGCAAATCCAAAAAAAGATAAAGACGATTTTTCTCAAAATAACTAATTTTAAGGAAGGAGAATAAATGACAACATTAGAAATAATTTTAGTAGTAGTTCTCTCGGTTGTCGTTGTTACAACCTTCCTTTTGTATTTTATAAATTCAAAAAAAATTAACAAAAAAGCAAAATTGGAAGCCGAAGAAAAAGCAAAACAAAAGCAGGAAGAAGAAAAAGCAAAAAAAGACGCTGAAAAAAAAGAACAACTTGATAAACTAAAAAAATATGACCAAAAGCAAGTAGTTGAAGCGGAAAGTGATAACGAGGAGAAGCCAGCAGTGGCAATTATTACTGAAAACACAGTGGAAGATAATAGCGATGAACAAGCAAAGCAAGTGGAAATATCAAATGACACCAATAAAGATTTAGACAAATCAGTAGCCGAGCAAATTCAAGATTTATCTCCTGAACTTAAAGCAATTTTGATGACAGATATATTAAAACCAAAGTTTTAATAAAAAATGGCAATTTTATAAAATCAAAAACGAGCAGTATTTATTCAATACTGTTCTTTTTTATTAAAAAGACAAACAACACATTTTTGTTTTAATTTTTAATAATCTTTCATACATTATAAAAAGGTATATGTTATGTTTGAATTTATTGGAGAAATAAAGTCCTTAAAAGATGTTGTTTGTGATTATAGGTATCAAAATTATGGCGGGAAAGTCATTGTTGTTCAAGGTCACAAAGATATAATATCATTCGATAGTGAAAGTGTTGTGTTAAAACTAAAAACAGGAGCATTAAAAATACTTGGTAAAGACCTTGTAGTTAGCCAATTTAGTTCTAATACTATCGAAGTTAGTGGAAAAATTTTGTCGGTGGAACGAGAAGGAGAATAGTATGCTCTTTGGTGCAAGAATAAAAATTTCGGGTGTTAATATTTCAAGGCTTTACAAATTGCTAAAAAACAAGGGAATAAATATGGTGGATATTTGTAGGCAGGACTATAAAACTCTCTTGTTTTCGGTAAAATCAAGCGCTGTAAAAAAAGTATTTGAATTAACCAAAAATTCTTCTTATAAAACGGAAATTGTTTCATATTTAAGCTTAAAAAAATTTACTGAATACTTAAAAAAACGCTTTGGTTATTTGATAGGTGTAGGCATATTTTTAATCGTATTAGTTGTATCAAATCTATTTGTTAGTGACATTAAAGTGTATGGGCTAGAAACAATTAACCAAACAGATATTATGCTTTTACTCAATCAAAATGGACTTTATAAAGGTGCAAAAATTTACAATCAAAATACCGATGAAATTGGCGAAATTTTGTCGTCTAACTTTAAGCAAATTAGTTTGATTAGTGTTATAAAAAAAGGCACTTGCATTATTATCAACATAAAAGAAAAGCAATCTCTATCATTTGAAGAAGTTGAACCCAAAATATAAATTAACTGCAAACCATATAAAAAAAGTAGAAATTTTTTTATTTATATGATATAATATATCATAAAGTTAATTTAGGAGTTCAAAATGATAGAATTTATTGGTGAACAACTACCAAGAAAACAGTTAAGATTATTCAAAAAAATAGGTAACACCGCCGTAAAATACGCAGGTTCAAATCCAAACAAATTGCAAATTTGCGTAAAATTTGTCTATGATGATGAAATTAGACAAATTAACAAGGAACAACGCAATATTGATGCGGTAACAGATGTTTTGTCTTTTCCAAATTTAACCGAACAGTTTAATAGGAAAATCACACCAAAAAATTTTCCAGACGATGTTAATCCAGAAAACCACAAAGTTATGCTTGGCGATATTGTAATCAATCTTAATCGTGCCGAAGAACAAGCAGGCAGTTTTGGACATAGTTTTACAAGGGAATTAGGCTATTTGCTAGTACATGGAATTTTGCATTTGATGGGCTATGACCACATTGATGAACTTGACGCCAACTTAATGTTTGCTCAAACCGAAAGAGTACTTTCAAAATTCAAGTTAAAAAGAGCATAGTTTTAGTTTAATTAAAGCAAAATTTTCTTTTAGGATTATAGTAGTTAATGTAAATCTAACTTAAATACAAACAAACTAACAAAATAAAAATAAATAGTCATAAAAACAACTTTAATATAAAGTTGTTTTTTGTTTTGTTAAAAATAGTGTTTGATATATAATATTTATAGGAGAATATTATGAGTTTCAAATCAGGATTTGTATCAATTTTAGGTAGACCAAATGTTGGTAAAAGCACACTTCTTAACAAATTATTAAAACAAAAGGTTTCGATTGTTTCGCCAAAACCACAAACAACACGAAATTCTATTACAGGAATATTAAATGGCGAAGATTATCAAGTGATTTTTTTGGATACACCGGGCATTCATAAACCAAAAAACGAGTTAGACACCTATATGGCAAAGGAGATTGAAACAAGTTCTAGTGGCGTTGATTTGCTACTGTATTTGCTTGATGCTACAAAACCATTTTTTGACGAAGAACTTGACAATGTAAAAGCCTATGCAAGTTCTGGAATACCACTTATTCTTGTTATCAACAAAATTGACGATAGCAAGTATGAAAAGTTGCTTCCAAAACTTCAAAAATTAAACTCACTTGAACAAGTTAAAGAGATAATTCCTATCTCGGCAAAAACGGGAAAAAACACAGACGAATTGTTAAAACTAATTTTGTCTTATATGAAGGAAGGACCTTGCTATTATCCGCAAGATATTCCAACCGATAAATCGGAAATCTTTATAGCAGGCGAAATAGTTAGGGAAAAAGCACTTTGGCTATTAAATGAAGAAATTCCACACGGAATAGCGGTTGTTGTTAATAGTTTCAAAACAAAAGACGATTTAGCAAAAATTGATGCAAGCATCATTTGTGAAAAGGAAAATCACAAAAAAATCATAATTGGAAAAAATGGAGAAAAACTAAAAGAAATTGCCGAAAAATCAATAGTAGAAATGGAAAAAATCTTTGGCGAAAAAGTGTATTTATCACTATGGGTTAAGGTTAAAGATAAGTGGCGTGATAATCCTATTGATGTTGGCAATTTGGGCTACGATATTAAAAAATTATAATTTTTTTGAAAAAATAGCCAATTTTAATCAACTTTTTTGAAAAATTTTCGTATAATAATTATATAAAAACAAAATCTAACAGTATGGAGAACAATGTTATGTCTTGGAGTAAACAAACGCAAAAACTATGGCAAGCATTCGAAAATGCTGTTTTATCACGAGATGAAAAACAGTTTGAGATTTATCACGCTTTTGCAAAATCCAAAGAGTTAGATGAGAAAAAACAGGTTGTAGAAGAAGAATTAGTAAACTAATAATGGAAAGAGAATTTTTAACAAAAGCAGTAGTGCTTTGTAGTCAAGACTACAAGGAAAAGGACAAGCAATTAACACTTTTTACGATTGACAGCGGTAAGATAACCGCTGTTTTGAAAGGTGTAAAAAGTCCAAAGGCAAAATTAAAATTTTTGACTAACCCTTTTTGTTTTGCCGAAGTCCAAATTGTGCAGAAAGGCAATTTTTACACTGTAACAAATGCAACACTAATTGATAGTTTTTTTGACTTATCCAAGCAAATTGAAAACTACTATGTTGCTGGTGTAATGCTTGATATAACTCAAAACATTGTAAAGTTTAATGAGCAAAATATAAAAATATTTATCGAACTAATTTCGTGTCTAAAAGCAATTTGTTATGAAAAAGTTAATGCAAAAATGGCTTTGATTAAGTTCTGTTTAACTGCCATTGAAAATTTGGGTTATAAACTTTCGTTTAACTATTGTTCACGATGCGATATGCCTTATAAAATGGAAAAGTTTTTGGACTTATCTAGTGGCGAATTTGTCTGTCAAAACTGCAAAAATATTCACTCAATATCGGTTTCATCACTGGCGTTTAATAGCCTAAAAATTATTTCGCAAACCGAAATATCTCGCTTTAATACAATAAAAATCAACGATATCGCTTTAAGAGAAATTATTGACTTTTTGATTGAAGATATTGAATGCCGAGTAGAACATAAAATATCATCAAAAAATATGTTAAAAAATATTTAATCCTACAATAGTAGGATTTTTTAATTATAATTTGTAAAACGACATAAAATTATTTTCAAAAACAAAAATTTGTATGTATACTAAAAAAGTTGATAATAAATATATTTATTGGCAAAAATTAGCATAAAGGAGAGTATAAATGAAGAAATATGTTTATAGTTTTAGCGAAGGTAATGCTTCTATGCGTGAACTTTTAGGTGGAAAGGGAGCAAACCTTGCTGAAATGAAAAATCTTGGAATGCCTGTTCCAAGTGGCTTTACAATCTCGACAGAAGCTTGCACAGATTACTACGATAATGGAGAAAAAATCAGCGATGAAATTAAATCTCAAATTATTGAAGCGTTAAAGGTTCAAGAAAAAGAATCTGGCAAAAAATTTGGTGACGAAACAAATCCACTTTTGGTATCAGTTCGTTCTGGCGCAAGAGTTAGTATGCCGGGTATGATGGATACTATTTTGAATTTGGGACTTAATGATAAAACTGTTTTAGTGCTTGCAAAAAACAGCAATAACGAAAGATTTGCTTACGATTGTTACAGAAGATTTATTCAAATGTATGGCGAAGTAGCAATGGGTGTTGATGGTGACAGATTTGAAAGAATCATTGACAAAGTAAAAGAGCAAAATGACATTAAACTAGATATTGAACTATCAGTTGATGCCTTAAAGCAAATTATTAGCGAATATAAAGTCACAATCAAAGATGCGCTTGGCTATGACTTTCCACAAGACCCAAAAGAACAACTTTTTGGTGCTGTAAAGGCAGTTTTTGCTAGTTGGGAAAACCCAAGAGCAGTAGTTTACAGAAAACTTAATCAAATTCCTGCAAGTTGGGGAACAGCCGTAAATATTCAAGAAATGGTATTTGGTAATTTGAACGAAAAATCAGGTACTGGTGTTGCGTTTAGTCGTGACCCATCAAGCGGAGAAGACAAAATTTATGGCGAATTTATGTTTAATGCACAAGGCGAAGATATTGTTGCTGGTGTTAGAACTCCACTTCATATTGAAGAACTAAAAAATATTATGCCAGAAGTTTATAACCAATTTGTTAGTTATGCTAAAACTTTGGAAAAACACTACAAAGATATGCAAGATATGGAATTTACTGTGGAAAACGGCAAACTATTCTTGCTCCAAACAAGAATCGGTAAGCGAACAGCCAAGGCTGCTCTACAAATAGCGGTTGATTTGGTTGACGAAGGCTTAAAAACAAAGGAAGAAGCCTTGCTCAGCCTTGACCCAAGATTGCTTGATACTATGCTTCATCAACAATTTGATGATAAGGAACTTAAAAAAGCAAAAGCAGTTGCACAAGGTTTGCCAGCAAGTCCGGGTGCTGCTTGCGGTAAACTTGTTCTTAATAGTGACGAAGCAAAACTATCAAAAGAAAAGAAGGTTAAGACAGTTTTAGTTAGACTAGAAACAAGTGCAAAGGACATCGAAGGAATGACCAGTGCAGAAGGAATTTTGACTGCTCGTGGCGGTATGACTTCTCACGCAGCGGTTGTTGCTCGTGGACTAGGTGCTCCTTGCGTTGTAGGTTGTGAAGGACTTGTCGTTAATGAAGAAGAAGGCTATATTTTACTCAATGGTCAAAGAGTAAATGCTGGCGAAAAAATTAGTGTTGATGGTGCGACAGGTAATGTCTACATTGGTGAAATCAAAACTGTTCCAGCAAAAATTAGTGACAACTTTGCAAAAGTTATGGACTGGGCAAAGGAAGTTAAAAAAATAGGTGTTAGAGCAAATGCAGATACTCCACAAGATACCAAAACTGCCGTGGAATTTGGTGCAGAAGGTATAGGTCTTGTTAGAACTGAACATATGTTCTTTAAGCCAAACAAAATTTTGGCAATAAGAGAAATGATTGTTGCTAGAAATCTTGCTGAAAGAGAAAAAGCACTTGAAAAATTATTGCCAATGCAAATGGAAGATTTTGTAGGAATTTTTGAAGCATTAAACGGACTTCCTTGCACAATTAGACTTATAGACCCACCACTTCACGAATTTTTACCAAAAGAACTAGAAGACCAAAAAGTTCTTGCAAAAGAAGCAGGAATTTCTCTTGACGAGTTGCAAGAAATTATCAAGAGTTTGGCGGAGTTTAACCCAATGATGGGTCATCGTGGTTGCAGACTAGCAGTAACTTATCCAGAAATCGCAAAAATGCAAACACAAGCAATCTTGCTTGCTGCCATAAAAGTTAAAAAGGAAAATAATATTGATGTTAAACCAGAAATTATGATTCCACTAACTTGTGAAGAAAAAGAACTTGACTATGTAAAACAAATCGTAGAAGATACAGCCAAAAGAGTACTCAAAGAAGCCGGAATTTGCATTGACTATAAAATCGGTACTATGATTGAAGTTCCAAGAGCAACAGTTATTGCAAATAGATTAGCACAAAGAGCAGACTTTTTCAGTTTTGGAACAAACGATTTAACGCAGTTAACTTTTGGTTTTAGCCGTGATGATGCTGGAAAATTTATCAGCGATTATTACAGCAAAAAACTCCTTGATTATGACCCATTTGTTAGAGTGGACGAAAAAGGTGTTGGCGAACTAATTAAGATGGCAGTAAATAAGGGAAGAAGTGTAAAACCTAACCTAAAAATTGGTGTTTGTGGTGAACAAGGTAGTAACCCAGAAAGTGTAGAATTTTTCTACAAAAACGGAATTTCTTATGTTTCTTGTAGCCCATATAGAATACCAATGGCAATCTTGTCAGGTGCTATTGCAACTATAAAAAATAAGTAATTTTTACAAATATTTTTAAGCAAAAAAACATAAAATATTTTTATGAATAACGCACATAAAACAAATAGTAAAAAAATTGTTTTTGCAATTATTTTAACGCTAATTATTGTTTTTAGTGCGTTTTTTTGTGTTTTTTGCTATCTTTTTCCAAAAAAATATGAAAAAATAATAAAAACCGAGTGTGATAAATATTTGATTGATTATGCACTAATTTATGCAATTATCAACGCAGAAAGTGGATTTAATCAAAATGCAAAAAGCAAAAAAGGAGCAATGGGGTTAATGCAAATAATGCCACAAACTGCTATGTTTATTGCTGAAAGTTTGGGCGAGAATTTTGAAAACGATAGTTTGCTTTTTGACCCAGAAGTAAACATTAGATACGGAGTTTACTATATTGACTATTTGTCAAAAAAATTTGATAGCAACGAAGCGATTATTTGCTCATACAACGCGGGGGAAACAGTAGTTAGAAGTTGGCTAAGTAATAGCGAGTATTCAACAGATAAAAAAACATTAAAAGTAATTCCATATCCAGAAACCAATAACTATCTAAAAAAAGTGTTAAAAAACTACAAGGTTTACAAAAAAATTATTTGATACAATCATAAAAAACCATTTAATAATTGCAAAAAAATATTAAATAAATTTTTTTCTCTCAAAATTAAAAAAGTATTTTAATCATTTAATATAACAAAGCGTGTATTTTAATAAAATGGCAAAATTAAAAAATTTTATTTCTTGTTTGTATTTGTGATTAAAAATCTTGATAGTTTTTAGTTTTATAGATTAAAAAAATTTGATATAATATTTTCAACAAAAAATTTTTACTTGATTTTTTCAAAATTTTAATTTAATTCAAAACAACTCAAAAAGGAAATTTATGAAAACAAAGTTATATAATGCTAAAATTTTAACAGACGCTTATTCTCAAATTTTTGACGGTGAAATAGTCATTCAAGACGATAAAATCATTTTTGTTGGAGAAAAATTTAATGGCGAAGTTGATGACAAAATTGATTGCAATGGCAATCTTTTAATGGCGGGGTTTATAAATTGTCACACCCATAGTCCAATGACCTTGTTAAAAGGAGTGGGACAGGGCGAAACTTTGGAAAATTGGTTATTTAAGCACATTATTCCAAAAGAAAAAACTTTTACAGAGCAAGATATTTATAATGGCTCAATATTGGCGATTAAGGAGATGTTAAAGGGTGGCATAACTTGTTTTCAAGACAACTATTTTTATCCCGAAATCACAGCAAAAGCCTGTCAAGATATGGGTATTAGGGCGGTTATTTCACTATCTCAAAATTATTCTCATTCAACATTTTTGTCAAAGCAAGAATTGGAAAAATTATATCTTGACTTAAAAGATAAGTACCCACTTGTAGATTACAATTTTTATTGTCACTCAATCTACACTTGCAACGAGCAACAGTTTTTTGACACAATCGAACTAGCAAAAAAATACGGTAAACTTATGTGTACCCATTCTAGCGAAACTTTAACCGAAGTAGGAGAGTGCACGCAAACTCACGCAGGACAAACACCGACAATGCTTTTAGATAGTTTTGGTTTTTTTGATACAAAAAGTATGTTTGCACATGGCGTCTTTTTGCAAAAGGAAGATTACGAAATTTTGAAGGATAAACAAACGAGTGTGGTTCATAATCCTAGCAGTAATTTGAAATTGGGTTCGGGTATCGCAAACTTAAAAGCACTTATTCAAAATGATATTAACATCTGCTTGGGAACAGATGGTTCTTCATCAAATGATAGACTTGATATGTTTAGGGAAATGTATTTGGCAAGCACACTTCAAAAAGCAATTTTTAATGACCCAAAATTAGTTGATGCCAGCCAATCAATCGCAATGGCAACTCAAAACGGAGCAAAAGCATTAGGTAGAGATGATATTGGCAAGTTAAAAGTTGGTAACTATGCCGATATGATTATGATTGACCTTAACGGAATTGACAATGCAGTAAAAAATGACATAAAAAGTAATTTGGTCTATGCTTGCTCCGCAGAAGATGTTTTGATGACAATGGTTAATGGTAAAATTGTATACAAAAAGTAATAAAATTTATTCAACAAAAACTAGCAAAATTTTAGGCTAGTTTTTTTAATTTAGTTTTAGTATTAAATTTTTCGTGTTATAATCAATATATGGATAATATCAATGTTAACGAGTTTATCAACGAACTTGATTTGGAGTATAGAGAGCCAAAATTTTGTATGGAGTGTTTTACAACTTTAACCGAATTTTTGAACACGGGTTTTTTGGGCTGTTCCAACTGCTATAAGGTTTTTGAAAAAGAGATAAAAAATTACATAAACTCCACGCAATATTCTTCATATCACAATGGTAAACTTTGTTTTAACGGTAAAAAAACAAATGCACAAAAACGAGAGTTGCTTGAAAAAGAATTAAGCCAAGCAATTTTGGAACAACGATTTGTTGATTGCCAAGCAATAAAGCAAAAACTAGACGAGTTAAAGGAGAACGACTAATGGCAGATTTTCAAGATATAATCGTTTCGTCTAGAATTAGACTTGCAAGAAATTTTAATGATGTTGTTTTTCCAAATAGAATTAAAAGTAAAACAGATGCTGACAAAGTGATTTCAAGGTGCTTTGATGTGTTTGATAATTTTGAAAATTATAAGGTTTGTGACCTTGACAAAAACATTTTATTGTCGATGCAGGAAAAACATTTGATAAGCGATATGCTTTGCAAAAATCGTGAGTATGGCGCTTTATCGCTTTCTCACGACGAAACTATTTCCATAATGATTAACGAAGAAGAGCATATTCGTGAACAATGTATTTTGAAGGGTTTTAAGTTGGACGAAGCACTTTGCAAACTTAACGAAGTTGATGATGAAATTTTGGAAAAATTACCGATAGCATATTCTCACGAACTCGGCTTTTTAACCACTTGTCCAAGCAATTTGGGAACAGGTATGAGAGCATCAGTAATGTTGTTTCTGCCAGCGTTGTCACTAACAAACTCGATTGAAAATTTAGTCCAAACATTGTCAAAAGTTGGGCTGACGGTTAGGGGAAATTACGGCGAAGGTACAAACGCAAGTGGTTTTATGTTTCAAGTGTCAAATTCTCAAACTTTGGGATTAAACGAACAGCAAATTATATCAAATGTGCAAACCGCAGTTTTGAAGGTGTGTGAAAAGGAAAGAGAAGCACAAAAAAACCTGCTGGGTACAATTTTTGATGAGTTAAAAGACAAAACAATGCGTGCCTATGGAACACTAAAATTTGCATATAAATTGTCTAGTGAAGAAGCGGTTAGTCTGCTATCATATTTACGATTTGGTGTTAGCCTAAATATTATAAATTTTTTGTCCATAGACAAAATAGACGAATTATTAAATTCGGTTTTGCCAAACACTTTATGCACAATAAAAGAAGATGATTCTATTCAAGATTTGGACATTTTTAGAGCAAAATATATTAGAGAAAAAATCTAAAATTTAATCATCAATTTGCAAAAATGGTTAACGAATGAATTTTGCTTTATTTGTATTAAAATCAAAAAAATATTAAAAAAACATTGATTTTTTAATAAAAAAACGCAAAAAATCAATAAAAAACCAAAAAAATTTCAATTTTTAGTTCAAAATAGGAAATTTTTATTAAATATAATTTATAAACTTTTTTTGAAAAATAGTTGAAAAAAATTATCTAAAAATTTAAGTTTAATATAAAAAAATAAATCAACAAGAATTATGGCTTTGTGAAATATATTTTAATCATAGTTGCAAAAATTTTAGTTTGAAACAAACAATAAAAAATAAAAATTACGGAAGAAAAAAAGTAATGAATAAAAAGCAGTTAGCAATGGAAAAAACTTATCAATCAGGTAGCAATACTTCGTGTTTTGATAAAACAAATTTAATAGAAGAAACTTCTAAAAATCAAAATAATCTAATAGGTTCTTTTTCAAAAGCGGTTAGTGTAAATGAACTACCAGTAACAGATAAAAGTTCAAAAGTAGACAGCACGATTTCAAGCGAAAAAATGGAAAGCAAAACCAAAAAAAATTATGCTTCGATAGACTTGTTCAAACTGATTTTTTTAATGCTTATTATAGTATTGCATGTCTTAACTTATGCACTAGAAAGTTTAGCGGTAGATGGTTCTGCACCAACTGGTGCTGATGGCGGTTTTTTGTTTAAGTATGTTTTACCAGTAGGCTATTCGATTATAAGACTGGGTGTTCCATTTTTCTTTATTTCTAGTTCGTTCTTTTTATTCAAAAAAATTAAACAAAACCCTGATAATCGCAAACAAATAATAATTCATTATACAAAGCGAATTTTATATTTGTTTTTATTTTGGCTAGTTATGTGGACTCCATTTTTGATTATAAGGTACATAAACAGTTCGCTTGTATGGTGGCAAGCGATGTTAGAAATTTTGTACAAAACAGTTTTGACGGGACTTTTTCCAACTGCGTGGTATTTAATCGCCAGCATTTATGGTACTCTTTTTGTTAATCTTTTGGACAGAAAAAAAGTGTCAAATTTATGGATAGTCATTATTTGCTCAATCATTTATGTTTTACCTTGTATGGCTTGCTCATATTTTCACTTGTTTGACGGCACAATTTTTGGAGAAGTTTTAGGACAGATTAACTCTTATGTGATTTTGTATAACTCGCCACTTGCTGGTTTTGTGTTTATTGCGATTGGAAAAGTTTTGGCTGATAAAAATGAAATTTTGTTTGAAGCAAAAGATAAGATTATGTTAGCAATTTCGTTTGTATTACTGTTTACCGAAATATTCTTATTAAACATTTTTGGCATAACAAGTGGAACAGATTGTTTAGTTTTGTTACCATTAACATCTTATTACTTTTTTAAGTTTGTTACAAATTTGAAGTTGAAAGAACGACCATTTTATAAAACAGCAAGGCAATTTTCTACATTTTTATATGTATCGCACTGCTTTATTTTGGAACTAATTTTTGTTGTTTTGAATGCGCTTAACATTAACATTTTTGTTGGTAGTTATGGTTTAGTTCCAGTTTTATACTTAATCATTTTGTTATCAAGTTTTGGGCTATTTTGTTTATTTAGAAAATTAAGTACCAAAAAATATGGCAAAATTTTCAAGGTGTCGTTCTAAATATTTTTTCATATATTGTAGCATTGTTGATTTTATTTTTTTAATATGCTAAAATATTCCAAAGGAATAAGTTATGTTTTACAATATCAATGCAACTGAACAGGTAAACACTGTGCTAAAACAAGCAAGTGCTGTTGCCAAAGATTTTAATAACAGTGAAATTGCAACCGAACATTTAGTGTACGGAATTTTGTGCGTTGATGATTGTCCTGCAAAAGATATTTTGAACTCTTTTGGAGTAGACAAAAAGAACTATTTTCAAATATTAAAAGAAAATCAAAGTGAAAAGTATTCAATAGAAGTTGACTTGGAATTGACCGAACGAGCAAAACAAGTTTTTTTGGTTGCTCAAAAACTTGCTAGCCAATTAGGACATAGTTTTGTAGGTACAGAACATTTATTGTTTAGTATTTTGCTGTCGGAAGGTTCAGTGGCAATTTCAATTTTGGAAGAAATATATCATATAGAAGTAAATCAATTAAGAGAAAGATTACTTGAAGAGTTAAAAAAACTAACAAAAACAGAAGTGATTTTGCCTGAAAAAAAGCAGTTGCCAGAAAAGTTGCTGGAATTTGGAATTGACTTAACATTAAAAGCAGAACGAGGCAAGTTAGACCCAATCATTGGTAGGGAAAACGAAATTGAGAGAATGATAGAAATTCTTTGCCGTAAAACAAAAAATAACCCAATTTTGATAGGCGAAGCGGGAGTAGGCAAAAGTGCCGTTGTCGAAGGTTTGGCTCAAAAAATTGCATCTGGCGATGTTCCATTTTTACTAAAAGACAAGCGAATTTATTCGTTGAACCTTAGTATGCTTTTGTCTGGTACAAAGTATCGTGGCACATTGGAAGAAAAATTGAACGAAGTTGTTTCGATAATAACAAACGACAAATCTATAATCACTTTTATTGACGAAATTCACACACTTTATCAAGCGGGAAGTGAGAAAGGTGAGATTAACCCAGCCGATATGTTAAAGCCATATCTTGCTCGTGGAGATATGCAAACTATTGGTGCAACTACTTTGGACGAATACGCCGAATTTTTTGAAAAAGACAAGGCTCTTGAAAGGCGTTTTCAACCTATCGTTGTAAATCCACCAAGCGAAGAAAATACCATTAAAATTTTGTGTGGGTTAAGACCAAGTTATGAAAAATTCCACTCTGTGAAAATTAGCGATGAAGCAATAGTTAGTGCTGTAAAACTATCTGTTAGATACATAACAAATCGAAATTTACCAGATAAGGCGATTGACTTAATTGATGAAGCAAGCAGTAGAGCAAAGATTTCCAAACTTTCATCACAAGAATTGCCTTTAATTTCCGCCGAAGATGTTGCTCAAATTGTGGCTGATTGGACAAAAATTCCAGTGACCAAAATCAACGAAACTGAAAAGGAAAAGTTGCTTCATCTGGAAGATATTTTGCACAGCAGAGTTATTGGTCAAGATGAGCCTATTTCGGCTGTATCAAAGGCTATTCGTAGAGCAAGAGTAGGACTTAAAGATGCCAAAAGACCTATTGGCTCGTTTGTATTTTTAGGCCAAACTGGTGTTGGTAAAACCGAACTATCAAAGGCGATTGCGGAAGCAATGTTTGATGATGAAAAATCACTTATTAGAATAGATATGAGTGAGTATATGGAAAAACATTCGTTAAGCAAACTTATTGGTTCGCCACCGGGATTTGTCGGTTACGAAGAAGGTGGTCAATTAACCGATAAAGTTAGAAAAAATCCATACTCCGTTGTGTTGTTTGACGAAGTGGAAAAAGCTCACCCAGACATTACTAATATTTTACTGCAAATTTTAGATGACGGACGACTTACTGATGGTCAAGGAAGGCTTGTTAATTTCCAGAATACTATCATAATTTTAACAAGTAATATTGGTGCGGAAAAAATGATGCAAAAGCGAAAGTATGCCCTAGAAAATAATCTTCCATTTGATTTTGAAAGTCAAAAAGAAGTAATGATACAGGCTCTCAAAAAAGCATATAAGCCAGAGTTACTAAACCGTATTGATTTGATAACAGTATTTAAGCCTTTATCATTTGAAGAATTGGCAAAAATAACAAACTTAATGATACGCTGTCTTAACAAAAAACTGGAAGAAAAAAACATAACTCTAAAACTAACCGAAAGTGCTTTAATGTACTTAATAGACGCTGGTTATAATAGTGAATATGGTGCTAGACCATTAAAACGACTCATAGAGCAAAAAATTGAAGATGTAATTGCTGGCGATTTACTTGAAGGCAAATTGAAAGAAAACTACTTGATTGTGGTGTCTTATAAAGACAATCAAATGCAATTTGCATACTCAAAAAAAGATAATTAAACAAAAAAACACTGAATTTAAGTATATGATTTGGTGTTTTTTATTTATAGTATTTTTCAAAAATGCCAAGTTCAATATTTAATCAGTAAAATTATAAATTGCAAAACGGGTGAAAAACAGTTTGTTTATTTTTAGTTTTGTTGTAGAATATAAATAGTAAAGGGAGGTATTTACTATGGTAAAAACTAATTATCACGCAGGGGACTTGATGAGCCCAGCACTAAAACAGGTTTGCGATAAAAAACTCGCTCGACTTGAAAAGTATGCAGACGACTTAACTTGTGATGTTTATATGTCACTTGAAGGAAGAGAGCACGCAACAAAAATGGTGCTAACTAGCAAAAAATTTAATATTGTTGCAAAGGCAAAATCGGAGGATATGTACAAAAACCTTGATATTTGCGTTGATAGTTTGAAGTTGCAAATATCAAAGGAAAAACCTGTAAAAAAACATTCTAAAAGGGCTAACTATAAAGACGAAGGTGTTATGATTGAATAAAAAAAGAGCAATTGCTCTTTTTTTCATTTTATACTACATTTAGCAAAATATCAGCATATTTAGATACTATTTTGCTTGCTAATTTATATTGAATTTTGATAAAATATTTTTGCTAAAAGTAGAGGTGGCAAATGAATATAGATATAAAAGACTTATATGTTTCTTACACAAAAGAATTTGATGCACTGCATAATTTGAATTTGCATATTGATGACGGACAAAAAATTGCAATCGTGGGCGATAGTGATAGTGGAAAAACCACTTTGCTTCGTGTTCTTGCTGGGCTTCAACCAGTTTCTAGGGGCGAAGTTACAATCAATGATACGCTAATCAACAAAGTTAATTTTAAGCAAGATGTTTCACTTGGCTATGTTCCAAAAGTGCCAGTATTCAAAAACAAAAAAACTGCATTTCAAAATATGCAGTATGTTCTTAAAATTCGTGGCTATGACGAAGCAAGTATGGGCTTTAAGATTATGTCAGCGCTCAAAAATTTTGGGGTTGATGGTATTAAAAATGTGCCTATTCAAAGTTTAACTTTGCACCAAAAAATGCTTTTGCAACTTGCAAGAATTAGTATGCGAAAACTAGATATTATTTTAATTGATAATATTACTAAAAACTTGAACAAGGAAGAGCAGGAAAGCATTATAAATGCCATTAAGTATTTGATTGACCTTAATCCAAATGCTATTTTAATTTTTGCTACCGATAACGAAAAAGTGGCTTTGAGTCTTGATTTGGAAATTCACAAAATCAAACTCGGCTCGCTAGAAGAAAAGAAAAAGTTGACATAAAAAATAGACAAAAAATAATATTATATATTGATTAAAACATAATTGTATTAAATTATGCAATGCAAATAGAAAAAGTTTTAGCCTATTTTTGTTGCTATAATTTTGAATGATGTGTTTGCTAATTTAATTATGTATTGTTATTAAAAATTCAACAACAAATAAAGTTTATAAAACTAATTTTAATCGGCTCTTTTTAGTGAGTCGATTTTTTGTTCACTTGTTGTTTTTGTTTTATTATTCATATTCGCAAGTAGTGGCAGTAGTTGAGATAAAATATTGGCCTGATTGTTATTAGTATTTTGCGGTAAATTTTCTAGCACACTTGCCATATTTGTATTATTTTTGCCACCCATCATTTTTAATAAAGGTAATATCGATGCTAGATTGCTAGTATTCATTCCGCCCATTGCATTAAAGCCATTTGGCTGGTTTTGGTTATAATTTGTGTCATTAGTTGCACCTAGATTGTTTAAGCCCATTGCATTAACATTATTAACTCCGTTTTGCGTAGAAGAATTTTGGTTATTTTGATAACCCTTTGCCATATTATCATAATTGGCTTGCATTTGGTCAATAACACTTTGGTTTGCAATTTTGTAACTTGCCGTTTTCTTGCGTGAATGGTCGAGTAAAATTGTTTTGCCATTTTCTACAATAATGTTGTTTTCCATAAAAATTTCCTTTTTCAAATTATCAATTATATATATGTTTTCATATAATAAAATAGTTAAAAAAAGGAGAATTAAAAATTGGATTTTAACGATTTTTGTAATCAGGACATTGGTTCTAATCAAGAAAAAGTCAGCAAAGTGAGTTTGAATCAGCAAGCAGACGAAGTATTACATAAGTACGCAAATTATTCTAGTGACGACCTTATGAGTGAACTAATAAGGCAAACACAAGCAAAAAAGCAAGACGGCTCACTATCGCCAGAAAAAATGGAACAAATATATAATTCTATTTATAATGTTTTGCCACCAGAAAATCGCAAAAAACTCGAAGAAATTTTTAATAGGATTAAGTAATGGTAAAACGAAAAATAGACCCTTCAATTTTGTGTCAGGTTAGGTCGCTTAATAAAAGTAATTCAAAAATGGATTGCCTAGTTTATAGTAATAATTATGCAAGAACAAAAAGATACTTGGAAAATCTTTTTGACTGCAACATTTTTGCTGAATATCCTTTTATAAACGCATTTGCTGTTAATGTTTGTCCCAACAAAATTGCCACATTTTCAAGCATAAATCACATTAGTTATGTAACAAGTCAAGCAAGAGTTTTTGCCCAAGTAAATGTGGCAAAAAAAGTGATGAACACACAGGTTTTAGAAAATCAAGGTTTAACGGGGAAGGGCGTAACAATTGCTTTTATAGACACAGGAATTTCTCCACATCTAGATTTTGTATGTCCAAAAAACAGATTATTGCTTTTCAAAGATTTTGTTAATTTTGAAAGAGATAATTATGACGACAACGGACATGGCACTTTTGTTTCTTCTGTTGCAGTTGGTAACGGTATTGCTAGTGGTAAAAAATTTTCTGGGGTAGCGCCTTCTAGTAATATAATCTCTCTTAAAGCACTTGATAAAAATGGCGAAACAGGTGCTTTCACAATTTTGGAAGCAATGCAATGGATTCACGAAAATCAAAAAAAATATAACATTAAAGTGGTTTGTATGAGTTTTGGTAGTCAGCCGTTGTCAATCAGCGACCCGCTTACTCGTGGAGCAGAGATGCTTTGGAATGACGGAATAGTTGTTGTGGCCGCCGCAGGCAATAGTGGACCAAATGGGCAGACCATCAAAAGTCCGGGAGTCAGTACAAAAATTATTACAGTAGGGGCATTAGATGATAAGCGAACCGAAAATGACGATTTTGACGAAAAAATGTTTAGTGTTGCAAACTTTTCATCTCGTGGACCTGCTTTTAACTACTATAAACCCGATTTGCTTGCTAGCGGAATAAACCTGACTTGTTGTTCAAACAAACCTGACGAACTATATACAAAAATGAGCGGTACAAGTGTTGCGACTCCGCTCATTGCTGGACTATGTTGCTTGATAGTGGAACAATTTCCAACTATATCGCCATTAGAAGTTAAATCGCTTTTGTTATCAAATTGTAAAAAGATAACTGGCGACAGAAATAGCGAAGGCTATGGTTATTTTAGAATTAGTTAGCATTGTATTGAATGTAATCTTTGTGTTTTGACATTATTTTATAAATATAAAATTGATTGAAATTTATTATTTTTTAGTTAAATTTGCGGTACTTATTTATAAAAGTTTCAAAAAAAGTTTGTTTGCAAATAGTGTTAAAGCAAAAGAATAATAAAAAACTGCCAAATGACAGTTTTTTTATAGTTTATAAATCAAGTAAAATCACATTTACATTTTTTGTGTTTGCGTAATCAATAGTGAATTTTGTTCCCCCTTGATAGTCGATATTAACTGATAACAAGCACGAAGAATTATCTACCATAAATTTATTGCGTTCTATCATACATTTTTTACCAATATATTCTTCATAAATAAAAATTTTTTCGTCTAATTGCTTTAAGATTTTATCATAATGTTGTTTGTCTTTTTCTTGCCATAATTTGCTTTGGTTTTTGCAGGGGATAACTCCAATAAGTTTAATTAAATTGTTTTTTTCTTTTAATTTCAAAACAATGTCTGCACACATAGCGTCAAAACCGAGTGCCATTCCACATAAAAAAGTCGAATAGCCTTTTTTTATTAAACTTTCAATTTCTGTTTTTAATTTTTCATTAAATTTTATTGCTCTGTTATCAAAAATATCATTACACCAAGGTAAATTTTTTGGTCTTGGACCAGAAAAACAGCAAGTTGTTTGTTTATCATAATTTATTTGGGTTTGTTTTTTTATCATACTCTAATACGAGTTAATGTTTATTTCAAATTGCACAAAATGAGTTAGTGATTAGTCCATTTAGCATTAACTATTGCTATAATACAATATTTTGCGACAATAAGCAACTCATTTTGATATAATTTGGCAAATTTTGGTGTAATCACTCAACCAGTATCTTTTCAATAATTGCTTAAAATAATAAAAAAGGAGTCAGTTATGGAAAAAATGACATACGAAGAAGTGATAAATAGAATTGGGTTTTTTAGGAATAAAGCGAATTTATCTTTAAGAGAAACAAGTATGCGACTTGGCTACAATCCACAATTTATGAAAACAATCGAAAATAAAAGTATAGAATTAAAAGTTAAAACACTTTTAGATTTTTGTGATGTTGTTGAAATAACTCCACAAGACTTTTTCTATTTGGGTGAAAATTACAATCCAAATGACAAATATATGTTGGAAATGTTTAATTCCCTTTCGGCTGATAGTAAACAAACTATTGTTAATTTAATGAAAAAGTTAAAGTAGAAACAAAGGTGTTATTATGAAAAAATTAACAGAAGTAGTTATTGATAGAATTTGTAAGTATTTGGGAGAAAGAAATTTAACTCAATACAAATTAGCTCAATTAAGTGGAATACCATTTCCAACAATAAAAAGTATAATGCAAAAAAGAACAAAAGGAATAACATTAAAAACAATAATTATGTTAGCAGATGGCTTTGGTATTACGCCTAGCGAATTTTTGAATGACCCTTCATTTTCAGCACAAAATTTAGATTTAGATTAAAAAACTGCTATTTAGCAGTTTTTTGATTTTATAAATATTTTCTTGTTGATTAACCAAATCTTAATAATTAACTAAATCTTAATATCAAATATTATGATGAAATATTAAGTATTGAAGTATTGCCAATATAAAAAGTTGTTGTTTTATTAAACTTTATTTTTTGTCAATTTTTTTAATTCTTTCAGCAGTTTGTTTATTTCCCATTTTTTATTGTAGTGAGAAATTGACACTCTAACTGTTCCGCCAGATTTAATTGTTCCCAGTCTTTCGTGAACAAGTGGGGCACAATGAAGTCCGCTACGCACACAAATTTTTTTAGAATTTAAGTAATCTGCAATTTCGCTTGGTTCAAAATTGTTTATTGTAAACGACACAACTCCATTATAGCAATTTGGTTTGGTGTAGAGTTTTACACCATCTATTTTAACAATTTGTTCAAGTAAATATTTTGTTAGAAACTCAATTTTGTTATTTATTTTATCAAAGTTTTTTTGAACATATTTTATGCCCGCTTTCAAACTAAAAATGTTTGGCGTTGGTCCTGTTCCTGCTTCCAAACTTTCGGGTGGGGTGGTAGGTGGCAACAGCATTTCGCCATAAGTACCCGTTCCGCCAAATTTTTGTGGTTCAATTTCGATATGCTTTTGATAACAAAGTACTCCAACGCCTTGCATTGCATAGAGCCCTTTATGACCCGCTATGCAAATAATATCAATATTTTGTTTTTGCATATCTATTTTTTTATGACCCGCACTTTGAGCACAGTCGACCATAAACATTATGCCGTGCTTTTTGCACATTTTACCAATTTTGTCTACATCTGCTGTTGCACCTGTAACATTGCTTGTGTGATTTACAATTACAAGGTAAGTTTCGGGTCTAATGGCTTTTTCGATGTCTTCGCTTAAAACTACTCCGTCATCATTGGTTTTTACTATTGTTAATGTAATTTTGCCATCGTGTTCTAACTTTTTTAGGCACCTAGCAACAGAATTATGCTCGTTTGATGATACAATTATATGTCCGCATTGTTTTAATGTTCCAAAAATTGCTGTGTTGAGTGCTTCGGTGCAACCGCTAGTAAAAACTATGTGTTCCAAACAGCCTACATTAAAAAAATCATTTACCAAACTTCTTGTTTCAAATACTTCATTTCCAGCATTAAGTCCTAGTGTGTGGGCACTTCTTCCGGGATTTGCACAAAATTTTTTTGATAGTGCTTTTAGTACCGCCAGTTTTACACTAAATGGTTTTTTGTTCGTTGTGCTTGCGTTATCTAGATAAATCATTTTCCACTCCTTTTTATAACATTTTTTGCAAAAAAAATATATATTGTTATATGAAAAGTATTCTTGTTTTGCTAGTAAAAATTTGCTTGTAAAACAAAGTATTTTTCAAATTAACAAAGGAATAAAAGAAAATGGAGTATGTAATAGCAGTTTTTTCGGTTAGGACAGAAACACTAATGTTTAATCAATATCTGCATAGGCTCGGCGTCAATAGTACAGTGATGAATACACCAAAGGAAGCCCATACTTCATGCGGTATTTGTGTTAAATTCCCAATGGTAATGTTTGGCTTGGTCAAGAAAGCGAGCCTTGTTGGTTATCGTTCTTTCGTTGGCTTTTTTAAGGTTAAAAAAACACTAATGGGTATGATTGTTTCGCCAATCAAATAATAATAAATTAGTTTTGAATTTTAACTCATTGTGGTATAATTCCATAATGAGTTTTTTGATTTAATTATTAAATTAGATTAAAAAAATTTCAATGTAAGTATTTTGTTTTGATTATTTATTCTGCCTATACGATTTTCAAAATAATAATAAAATTTACTATAAAATTTATTAAACCTAATATTTGCTTGTAATTTGCTAAAAAGCGGTATAATACGATATTTTCAAGGTTAAATTTAGCAGTAGATTAAAGCAATTAAGGAGTAAAAATGGACGCTATCGAAATTTATAACACGCTTACAAAAATGTTTCCTTCGCCAAAATGTGAACTTGTTTTTTCTACGCCTTTTGAACTACTAATTTGCGTAATTTTGTCTGCTCAATGTACCGATAAAAGAGTTAATGAAGTCACTCAAAAACTCTTTCTTAAATACTCAACCCCAAAAGATTTTGCTTCATTGGAGCAAACCGAACTCGAAAAACTAATTTATTCTTGTGGTTTTTACCACAACAAAGCAAAAAATATTATTATGGCAAGCAAGCAAATCTTGGAAAAATTCAATGGTCAAGTGCCAGATAATTTGCAGGACCTAAGGTCACTAGCAGGAGTGGGTAGAAAAACGGCAAATGTGGTGTATGCTACGGCATTTGGTGGCGATGCCATTGCTGTTGATACTCATGTTTTTAGAACGAGCAATCGCTTGGGATTATCAAAATCAAAAGATGTTTTGACTTGTGAAAACGACCTTATGAAAGCTCTTCCAAAAGAGTATTGGTCAAACTTTCATTATCTTTTAGTGCTGTTTGGTAGGTACAAGTGTAAAAGTCAAAAGCCTAGTTGTGAAGATTGCCCTTTTAGTAATTTTTGCGTATATCAAAAGCAAAATATTAAAATCAAAAAGCCTAAAAAATAATGTGTGTAAATGTTTATATTATTTTGTTTTTATGCTATAATAAATACAATTTTATTACTTTGTAGGAGAAAAATATGTTTGTAGATAAGACTAGAATATTTTTGAAAGCAGGAAATGGCGGAGATGGTTCTGTTAGTTTTTTGCGTGATAGAACAACTATGACAGGTGGTCCAGACGGCGGTAATGGTGGAAAGGGCGGCGACATTGTTTTTGTATGCGACACAGGTCTTAACAACCTTGTTGATTTTTACTATACAAAGCATTTTAGAGCCGAAAATGGAGTTAATGGTGGACACTTAAAATGCAACGGAAAAGCGGGTAAAGATTTGATTATAAAAGTTCCACAAGGCACAATCGTTAAAGATGCCGAAAATGGAAATGTTGTTGCTGATATGTTTGACAAGGACGCCAAAATAGTAATCTTAAAAGGTGGCGAAGGTGGTAGGGGAAATGCAATGTTCGCTAATTCTAGGCGTCAAGCCCCAGCGTTTGCCGAAACTGGCGAAAAAACCAAAGAATACGCCGTTGACCTTGAATTAAAAACTATCGCTGATGTTGGACTGATTGGGTATCCAAGTGTTGGTAAAAGCAAAATTTTATCAAAACTTACAAGTGCAAAACCAAAAATTGCCGACTATCACTTTACAACACTGACACCAAATTTGGGTGTGGCAAATTATGGCTCACAAAACTTTTTAATTGCAGATATTCCGGGGCTAATTGAAGGTGCTAGTGAAGGCAAGGGACTAGGCTTTGAATTTTTGCGTCATGTGGAAAGAACTCGTATGCTTGTTCATGTGGTCGATATTGCATCTGTTGATGGTCGTGACCCTATACAAGACTTTGTTGTCATCAATAATGAACTTGAAAAATACTCAAAAAGTCTTGCAAAAGCGCCACAAATTGTTGTGTTAAATAAAATTGATCTTCTAAACGGCGATATGACAAAAGTTGACGAGTTTGTAAAAGCCTATGGCGACAAATACACAATTATTCCCTTTAGTGCTGCAACTCTTGAAAATAAGGACAAGGTTCTTCAAAAAATAGTGGAAACTCTTTCTAAAATCAAGCCACTTGAACCTATCAA
Organism: uncultured Clostridia bacterium; assembly: GCA_934747255.1. Classification (GTDB taxonomy): domain Bacteria; phylum Bacillota; class Clostridia; order Christensenellales; family UBA1242; genus CAKVNM01. Next base: position 62,188 of record CAKVGH010000002.1, read on the forward strand.
AGCGGAAACATTTAGTTTGGATAAGCGTGACTTTTCTAAATTTGAAATTGTTAAAGAAAATGGCGTATTTGTGGTATCGGGTGACCTTATTGATGACCTTATTCGTGGCATTATTTTGCAAGAGCCAGAAAGTTTGGCATACTTCCAAAAACGACTAAAATGGAGTGGTGTTCACGACAAGTTGGTCAGTATGGGAATTAAAGAAGGCGACATTGTTAGAATCGGTGCTTTCGAGTTTGAGTTTTTTGAATAAAAATTATAATTAAACTTAAAGTTGTTAAAGTGGAACGTTCGAATTTTCTTTTAACAACTTTTTTACTGCAAAAAATTGGAATACTAAAAATGAGAATTATTAAAAGAAAAACTTTTAATACAGAAAAATATTTTGAAATTAAAAAAATAGTCGAAATTTAGGATAAAAACTTAAAAAAAATTTGATTTTTGCTTAATAATTTGATATAATCTAGCGAAAATTAGTAAAAGGAGGGCTTTTAAATGATTACAACAAAGCAAAGGTCAGCATTAAAGGCAAAAGCACATTCACTTACGCCTGTCGTTATAATTGGAAAGGAAGGCGTTACAGATGCTGTCGTACAATCAGTGAATGATGTTTTGGAAGCACGAGAACTCATCAAAATTAGACTTCTAAACAACTGTCCTCTATCAACAAGAGAAGTTAGTGCAATTTTGTGCGAAAAATTGCAAGCAGAAGGTGTGCAATGTATAGGTTCTATGGTTGTTATTTATAGATACTCAAACAAAAAAGGCATAGAACATATTGAATTTTGATAAAATTTTCACAAAAAGCAAATCAAGATTAGTTGGTTTGCTTTTTTTTTGATTAAAAAGATGCTAAAATATTTTTATGAGCAAACTAAAAGACTTTTTTCAAAAACTTTGGAAGTTCTGTAAGGCAAACTGTGTTTACCTTATTTTGTTTGCGGTTTTTTTGATTTTTGACCAACTTACAAAAGTTTTTTTTACTGACAAATATATTCCTGTTATAAACGGAGTTTTTAGTTTTACTTACACACAAAACACAGGCGCTGGTTTTAGTATTTTGAGTGGCAAAGTGTGGCTTTTAATCTTACTTTCAGTGCTATTTTTGATAGGGCTCGTGGTATTTAATCATTTTCAAAAAAACAAATCAAAACTCTACAAAGTGAGTTATGTTTTAATCTTATCTGGTGCGATAGGGAACTTGATTGATAGAATTTTTTTGGGTTATGTTAGAGATTTTTTGTCTTTTGACTTAATTCATTTTCCAGTGTTTAATATAGCCGATTCGTGCCTAACAATAGGTATAATTTTGCTTTGTATTTTCTTTGTTTTTTATGATAAGCCAAAGGACAAAAATTTAGTAAAAGAAGGTCAAGACGACTTTACAAATAGCCCAAAAGATAATAGAAGTAATGATTTTGATAATGTGAACAAAGAACATACAACAGGCGGTAATAGTGAAAAAGTTGATGTCATTTCTAATAGTTTGCAAGCAAACAACAATGATAGTGGCGATATTCAACCTAATGATGATGCAAAAGATAGTAATGAATAAGTTTATTATAAAATAAAAAACCAAAAATATGATTACAAACGAAATCAAGTGGTAGCAAGATAACTTCAATGCTATATCAACAAAAACAAAAATAGTTTTAATAGATTTTAATCATAAACTTTGCAATGAAGAATAAGTGATTATCATATTTAATGATACAATGTATCAAAATACTTGGTAAATTAAGGAGAAAAAATGGACGGAAAAATTATAGTAGGAGAAGAATTAGCAAGTCAAAGACTAGATACTGCTTTGGAATGTAGCTTAAAAGACTATACACGCAGTAAAATCAAGCGAGAAATTGACAATGGCAATGTTTTAGTTAATCAAAAAACGCAAAAGGCTGGCTATAAACTAAAACTCCTTGATGAGATTGAGTATCATATTGAAAAAGATATGGAACTAAATGCCACACCAGAAGATATTAAACTGGATATTGTTTTTGAAAATGAAAATCTAATTGTCGTAAACAAACCAAGTGGAATGGTGGTTCACCCAGCGAGTGGCAATTACTCTGGTACACTTGTAAATGCACTATGTGGCTACACCAAAACATTGAGTCACATAAATGGCAAATTTAGACCAGGTATTGTTCATAGGCTTGATAAAGATACAAGCGGGTTACTTATCGTAGCAAAAAATGATTATGCTCATCAAATTTTAGCAGACCAAATAAAATCAAAGGTTTGCAAAAGATATTATCTAGCAGTACTTGAAGGTAATTTGAAGCAAGATAGTGGAATTGTAGAAACTAATCTTGTAAGGTCAACAAAAAACAAAAAAATGTATGAAGTTTGTGGAGACATCAAAGGCAAAAAAGCAATAACTCTTTACAAAGTGGTAAAACGACTTAATGGCTATACATTGGTGGAATTTGAACTCAAAACAGGCAGAACACATCAAATTAGGGTTCACGCAAAATATTTGGGTCACCCAGTGACTGGCGATATGACTTATGGTTTCAAAAATCACAAGGAGTTAAATGGGCAACTTTTACATGCATACAAATTGGAATTTTTTGAACCAACAACAAATGAAAAAATTTGTTTACAGGTGGATTTACCACAAAAATTTAAGGACTTCATAAAAAAAGTAGAGTAGTTTACTCTTAAACACTTTTGAAAAATTAAAAAATGTGGTAATATTTGTGTCTAAAAGGAGATTGATATGAAAAAAGAAGTTAGTCAAAAAAGATTTTTCACTGGTATGGCATTTTATGCAATATTGTTTCTTGCAGTTGCATTGCTTATCAGTTTGATTGCTAGAAAATTAGGTAGTAATGGTAGTGATGTTTTTTCTAAAATAGCAAGCATCATTCAACAAATTGCACAAGCACTATCATATCTTTGTGCGTGCATTAGTGCTTATGGCTATGTAAGAAGCAAACGCAATGTTGCATATATGATTTTATACATAATTGCCTGCGTAATGATTGCTGCATTTGTAATCTTGCCAATATTTGGTATTTAAGGAGAGTTTATGATTAAGTTTTCAAAACTAACTTGGGTAATGTTAGGAGCATTTCTGGTTTCGCTAATTTTAATACTTTTTAACAAGTTAGCACCAGTGCTTGTTTATCCAGCACTTGCAATGCTATTAGTAGCGTGCATTTTGCTATGTATAAATGTTTATATTTCTAAAACCAAGCAAGACAAAGAAGCCGAAATAGTTAAAGAAGAACTTTTAATGGAAATTGCAATGACAGAAGAAGGCGAAGAGTATGTTATGAAAAACAACCCTTCATCAAAAAAATACCGCAAAATGTTAAGGCGAGAAAGACTTAATAGACTTATGCCATTTATATTTTGCGTAATTGTAACACTTTTAGTTGCATTCCTACTTGTTAGGTTGATTTTTAAGTTTTAACTTTAATAAAACTACAAATTTTGTCACACAATGTGGCAATAAAGACTTGCAAATTTTAATAAATATGTTATACTTTATGAGTTTGATTGCGATAGACTCGCAAAGATTAAGGAGAGAAAATGAAATACACAAAAGAACAACAAAAAAACAAACAAATTAAATTTGTTATTGATTTGACAAAGGAAGAGTGGGAACACGAACTCGACCATGTTTATGAACACCAAAAATCAAAATTTAAGGTGGAAGGTTTTAGAGTAGGAAAAGCACCACGAAAGGTTATCGAAAAACAATATGGCGAAAGCATATTCTTTAATGACGCATTAAACGAAAGTTTCTATCACTATTTTAACGAAGTTTTGGAAGCAGAAAAAGATGTTGAAATGGTTGGAAATCCAAGTGTAGACATCAAAAAAATTGACGATACAGGTGTAACATTAGAAGTTACCATTGATGTTAAGCCAGAAGTTAAACTTGGCGAATACAAAAATTTGGGCGTAGAAAAACCAGTAGCAAAAGTTACAGCAGACGAAGTTAAAAAAGAACTTGAAAAAATGGTAGAAAAATCATCAAGATTTGTTGTCGCTAACAGAGAAGTAAAGAATGGCGATATCGCTAATATTGATTTTACTGGCTACAAGGACGGAAAAGCATTTGACGGCGGTCACGCAGAAAAATACGACTTAATCATCGGTAGTGGCAGTTTTATTCCTGGATTTGAAGAACAAATTGTTGGAATGAAGACAGGCGAAGAAAAAGATATAAGCGTTACTTTCCCAGCAGATTATCCAGTAGAAGACCTTAAAAATGCACCAGTTGTCTTCAAGATTAAACTTCACGAAGTTAAAGAAAAACAACTTCCAAAGGTTGATGACGAATTTGCTAAAAATGTTAGCGAATACGATACACTTGACGAATACAAAAAGAGCATTAAGGAAGACTTGTTAAAACAAAAGAAGCAAGATGCTGAATACAAGTACGAAGAAAGTTTGATAGAAAAAGTTACCGAAAACGCAGAAGTGGAAATTCCACAAAGTATGGTGGAAGAACAAGCCGATATGTTTATTCACGATTTTGAACACAGATTGTCACATCAAGGTTTGAAATTGGACGATTATGTCAAATATATGGGTACAACCATTGAAGATTTGAAAAAATCAAGACTTGACGATGCTAAAAAAACTTGCAAGACAAGACTTGTTATGGACGCTATCATTCAAAAGGAAAATTTGAAGGTAGAAGACAAAGATATTGATGCTGAAATTCAAAAACAAGCACTCAAAATGGGTACAAGTGTAGAAGAAGTTAAGCAAGGCTTAAACGAACACACATTAAGTCATATTGCAAACGATATTATCGTTAAAAAGTTGTTAGATTTCTTAAAGGAAAACAACAAGTAATATTTAATTAGAAAAACTCCAAAGATAAATTTTTAAGGCACAAAAGCAATGAAATTTATTTTAGGAGTTTTTTTATGTTAATACCTTATGTTGTCGACCAAAATCAGTTTGGCGAAAGGAGTTATGATATTTTTTCTAGACTACTAGAAGATAGAATTATTTTTTTGTCGGGAGAGATTACAACCGAACTAGCAAACACCGTTATTGCACAATTATTGTTTTTAGAAGGAAAGGATAGCGAAAAAGACATATCGCTTTATATAAATAGTCCGGGTGGAATTGTAGATGGCGGACTTGCAATTTTAGATACAATTAACTATATAAAATGTAATGTGTCAACAATTTGCGTGGGACTTTCGGCATCAATGAGTGCTGTATTGCTTGCTTGTGGGCAAAAAGGCAAAAGATATGCTTTGCCAAATGCTCGAATTATGATTCATCAACCATTAGGTGGAGCACAAGGACAGGCGAGTGATGTTAAAATTCAAGCCGAAGAAATTTTGAAGATGAAAGAAAAACTCAACAAAATTTTGGCTGAAAAAACTGGCAAAACTATTGAGCAAATTGAAAGAGATACAAACCGAGATTTTTACCTATCCGCAACCGAAGCGCTGGAATATGGCTTGATAGATAAGATTTTGGAAAAAAGGGAGTAAATATGGCACAATTAAATAACCTTACTTGCTCGTTTTGTGGTAAAGAACAAAACCAAGCATTAAAATTTATAGCAAGTCCAAATGGAAATTGTTATATCTGTGATGAATGTGTGGAGATATGTTCACATATTATTAAGGAAGCAGACACATCTATGGCAGGCTTAAAACTATTAAAACCAGCCGAAATTAAAAAGCACCTTGATTCATATATAATCGGTCAAGATGAAGCCAAAAAAGTGTTAAGTGTGGCGGTTTACAACCACTACAAGCGAATAAATTATAACGAAAGTAATACCAGCACAAACAGAGTTGAACTTGACAAAAGCAATGTGCTTTTAATTGGGCCTACTGGTAGTGGAAAAACCCTGCTCGCTAAAACTTTGGCAAAGATATTAAATGTTCCTTTTGCTCACGCAGATGCCACAACTTTGACTGAAGCGGGCTATGTGGGTGAAGATGTCGAAAGTGTACTTGCAAAATTGTTAGCCAACGCTGGTGGAGATGTAAAAAAAGCCGAAAAAGGAATAATCTACATTGACGAAATTGACAAAATCGCAAAGCGAGCCGAAAACAAATTGCTTCCCAAAGACCCATCGGGCGAAGGTGTGCAACAGGGACTATTAAAAATAATCGAAGGCACTATCGCCAATGTTCCAGAAAAACAGACCAGAAAGCACCCTTTTCAAGAAGGTGTGAGTATGGACACAAGCAATATTTTGTTTATTTGTGGTGGAGCATTTGTAGGGCTAGACAAGATTATTGAAGAAAAGAAAACAAAAAAGTTTTTGGGCTTTGAAAATAAAACTGATAGCAAACAAATTATAGAAAAGTCCACAGAATTTGTTGAACCACAAGATTTAATTAAATTTGGTTTAATTCCAGAATTTGTGGGAAGATTGCCGATTGCAATTATGCTTGATAAATTAACAAAAGAACAATTAGTCGACATTTTGGTAAAGCCAAAAAATTCACTTGTAAAGCAATTTGAAACTATGTTTAATCTTGATGGTGTTGATTTTAATATTACAAAGCCAGCATTAGATATTATTGCAACAAAGGCATTAAAATTAAAGAGTGGGGCAAGGGGATTAAGAAGTATTTTGGAAACTCAAATGCTTGATAGTATGTTTTCACTTCCAGATAACCAAAATATTAAAAATTTGGTGCTAGATATAGACGAAAATAACGAACTAAAACTCGTTAAACAAGCAAATTTTGATGATAAAAAATTGTCGACAAATACAAAATCAAAGCACCCAAAACCCATTCATAAAATATATGAGAATGACTCTCAAAAGAACTTTGCAAGTGTGTAAAATTAAAAATTTTTAGCCAAGAATTTTCTTGGCTTTTTTAATGGGTTTGCTTGCTAATTAAAATAAAAACTATTATAATATTAAATATTACTAAAAATTTGGAGAAACTAATTTTATGATGAAAAACGAATATAAAGTTATTGCTATTATGGGTGTTGTAAGTTTTCCAAATATGCCAATAACTTGCGATATTAGAAAACAAGCCAGCCGAAACAGTGTTTTAGATGCGTATAACAATAAGGAAGATATTATTTTAACTACTCAAATCACTAATAGTATTGGTGATGATTTTTTGGCGTGCGTAAACCATATAGGAACTCTTTGCAAAATTCAAAAAGTCAACACTGGTGGTGGCAAAATTCAACTTATTGCCGAAGGTATTAAAAAAGTTATCATTAGACAGGTAACAAGTGTTGAACCAAACATAACAGTTCTTACTGACGATTTTGAAATTAAAACTTATAATAATAACGAAGAAAAATTGCTATTTGAAAGTGCCAAAGCCAAGGTTATTGAATACAGCAACTACAATCTTGACTTGAAAGCAGAAGTTATTAGAATACTCAATAATCTTGACAATATAAATATGTTTGTTGATTATTCTGCTGTACTACTTTTGAAAAACGAAAACAAACAACTTGCATTACTTAACGATGACGATACTATTTCTAGACTCACAAAACTCAATGCTTACATAGACGAAGAAATGGAAATTATAAAACTTAATCAAAGATTGAGTCAAAAAGTTAAGCAAAATATGGACAAGAGTCAAAAGGAATATTATCTTCGTGAGCAAATGCGTGCTATTAGTGACGAACTTGGCGAAAACGAAGGTATTTTTGACGATTACGAAAAAAAGATAAACGAACTAAATATGCCTGACGAAGTAAAGGAAAAAGCCAAAAAGGAACTTTCTAGATTAAGAAAATTGCCAAATGCTTCGCCTGACTATTCTATCTTGCAAAACTACTTGGAAGTTATTTTGGACTTGCCTTGGGGTAAGTACACACAAGATAACAAGGACTTGAAAAAAGCAAGAGAGATTTTAGATGCTGACCATTCAGGATTAGACAAGGTTAAGGATAGAATTGTCGAAAACTTGGCAGTTATGCAACTAACAGGCAAAATTAGTGGGCAAATAATTTGTTTTGCAGGTCCACCGGGGGTTGGTAAAACAAGTATTGCCAAAAGCATTGCAAGAGCATTAAATCGAAATTTTGTAAAAATGAGTGTTGGTGGCGTTAAGGACGAAAGTGAAATTCGTGGTCACAGAAAAACTTATGTTGGTGCTATGCCGGGTAGAATTATCTACAATATGGGACTTGCTAAAAGTATGAACCCAGTTTTTCTAATAGACGAGATTGACAAAATGGCAAGCGACTACAAAGGCGACCCAACAAGTGCATTACTCGAAGTTTTAGACCCAGAACAAAACACAATTTTTAGAGACCATTTTTTAGAAGTGCCATTTGACTTATCAAATGTGTTATTTATTGCAACAGCAAACAATATTCAAGATATTCCAGCACCATTGCTTGATAGAATGGAAATCATTGAACTATCTTCTTATACAACAAGCGAAAAATTTAAGATAGCCAAGGAACACTTAATTCCAAAGGAAATTGAAAAAAATGGCTTAACAAATAGCCAAATTAAGTTTGATGATGATGCAGTGATGTCAATTATTGAAGAGTACACTTACGAAGCAGGTGTTCGTGGACTAGAAAGACAAATTGCCACAGTTTGCCGTAAAATTGCGGTTAAAGTTGTAACAAACCAAGATAAATCACAAGTTTATGAAGTAAAATCTAGCGATTTGGACGAGTACTTGGGTTCACACAAAATTATGCGTGATGAAAAGCGAAAGGAAGCCGAAGTTGGAGTTGTTAGCGGACTTTCTTACTCAACAGTTGGCGGTGGAGTATTGTCTATTGAAGTCAATAAGGTTTTGGGTGACGGAAAAGTTATTTTAACTGGAAGGTTAGGCGATGTTATGCAGGAAAGTGCCAAAGCAGCGTTGTCTGCAATAATCGGTATTGCCAGCGAATACAATATTGACCCAAAAATATTTAGACAAACAGATATTCATATTCATGTTCCAGAAGGAGCAGTTAAAAAAGATGGTCCAAGTGCTGGTTCTGCACTTGCAACAGCAATTTTTAGTGCGGTATCTGGAAAGAAAGTAGACAACAATCTTGCAATGACAGGCGAAATCACTATTCGTGGTAACATTTTGGCTATTGGCGGATTGAAAGAAAAACTATTTGCTTGTGTAAGAGCAGGTATCCAAAAGGTTCTTGTTCCAAAGCAAAATCAAGATGATATTAAAGAATTGCCAAAAGATATTACAGACAATTTGCAAATTGTTTATGTTGACAATATTAGACAAGTACTAAAAGAAGCAATTATTGATTAAGGAAAAATTATGGACATTTATTCAAGAAAAACATACTATTACGATTTGCCACAGGAACTCATTGCTCAAACACCTATTGAGCCAAGAGACCATAGCAGAATGTTAGTGTATGATAGAAAAACAGAAAAAATTTCTCACAAACATTTTTACAATGTGATTGATTATCTAAACGAAGGCGATGTTTTGGTCGTAAACAACACCAAAGTTTTGCCAGCAAGACTTTACGGAACAAAAGTATCAACGGGAGCAAAAGCAGAAGTATTCTTGCTTAAAAAACGAGAACTTGATGTGTGGGAAGTCTTACTAAAACCACAAAAAAGGCTAAAAGAAGGCACAGTTATTGAATTTTCAAAAGATTTTTCGTGCGTGGTAGAACAAAATTTTGAGCACGGCAATGCAGTTGTTAGGTTTTCACATAACGGCACTTTTGAAGAAAATTTATTAAAAGTCGGCACTATGCCACTTCCTCATTACATTCACGAAAAACTTAAAAATAAAGACAGGTATCAAACTGTATATGCTAAAACAGAAGGTAGTAGTGCTGCACCAACTGCTGGACTACACTTTACACCAGAATTACTTGAAAAAATAAAGGCGAAGGGAATACAAGTTGTGGAAGTTTTGCTTCATGTTGGGTTAGGAACTTTTAGGCCAGTAAGCGAAGATAACATCTTAAAACACGATATGCACACCGAACATTACGAAATCACGCAAGAAGTTGCCGACAAAATCAATTTAGCAAAGCAAAATGGACATAAAATTATTGCCGTTGGTACAACAAGTGTTAGAACATTAGAGAGTGTAGCAAGCAAGTTTGGTGGTAAACTTCAAGCCGATATTGGAGATACAAATATTTTTATTTACCCAGGTTACGAATGGAAAGTCGTTGACCATTTGATAACTAATTTTCATTTGCCAGAAAGCACACTAATTATGCTTGTAAGCAGTTTTTGTGGAATTGAGCAAACATTAAATTTTTATAACGAAGCAGTTAAAGAAAAATATAGATTTTTCTCGTTCGGCGATGCTTGTTTGTTATTATAACTTGCAATTTTAACAAGCAATAATGATAAATAGAAAACTCGAATAATTTAACAAAAGGAGAAAAAAATTGAATAACGAATTTTTTAGTTTTGAGACAAAACATATTTGCAAGCAAAGTGGTGCAAGAACTGGCGTTTTTCACACTCCACACGGCGATATTGAAACTCCAATTTTTATGCCAGTTGGAACACAAGCAACAGTTAAAACATTAACCCCACAAGACTTGCTTGATTGCAAAGCACAAATTATCTTATCAAACACATATCACTTGTTTTTAAGACCGGGTGAACAAATTGTAAAAAAAGCAGGTGGCGTGCACAACTTTATGGATTGGCACAAGCCTATATTAACTGATAGCGGTGGTTTTCAAGTTTTTTCGCTAAACGATTTTAGAAAGATTAGTGAAGAAGGTGTGGAATTTCGTTCTCATTTGTCGGGAGAAAAACACTTTATTACACCAGAAAGAGCTATTCAAATTGAAAATGATTTAGGTGCTGATATAATTATGGCATTTGACCAATGTACACCTTATGGGGTTAGTTATGAAGATGCTCGAAAAGCAATGGAACTAACTGCTAGATGGCTCGAAAGATGCTACAATGCACATAAAAATCCAAAACAAGCACTATTCCCAATTATTCAAGGAAACTTTTATAAGGACTTGCGTCTAAAAAGTTTGGAACTCACTTTGCCTTTTGTTAAGCACGGTGTTGCAATTGGCGGTTTAAGTGTTGGAGAAGACACAAAAACTATGTGTGATATGCTAGACAATTTAGCCCCACATTTGCCAAACGATGTACCACATTATCTTATGGGAGTAGGTAGTCCAGATTATTTAATAGAAGGAGTACTTCGAAATGTCGATATGATGGACTGTGTTTTATCAACTCGTATTGCTCGTAATGGTACAGCATATACAAGTAAAGGAAAAGTTGTTGTTAGAAATGCAATATATAAGGAAGATTTTACACCGCTTGATGATGAGTGTGATTGTTATTGTTGTAAGCATTTTACAAAGGCTTATTTAAGACATTTAATTCACGCAAACGAAATTTTGGGTGCAAGAATGTTGTCGCTTCATAATACAAGATTTTTGCTTCACTTAATGGAACAAGTTAGAGATGCAATAAACAATGATAGGTTGTTAGATTTTAGAAAAGAGTTTTACGAAAAAACTGGCTATAATAAAGATAATATCTAAAACTTTGTCGAAAAAATAATTTTGAATTTGAAAACTTAAATAAAATGTTTGCGATACACTAAAAAAAATGATAAAATAAATTGTAAAAAATTTTATTAGGAGAATAATTATGTTTGGAATGTTATTAGAAGATGCATCATTTTTTAGTAAATACGGCTTGTTGATTATTTTGGTTGTATTACTAATTGCAATGTTTGTATGGAACTTTTTTAGACAAAAAAAGGCTGTTCAACAGGAAGAAGAAATGCAAAAGTCAATCACTGTTGGAACAAAAGTAAAAACTTATTCTGGCGTGTATGGAACTGTTGTTAGTATTTACGATACAACAGACGGCAGAGTTGCTGTTTTATCATTAGATGGTAAATCTACAATGGAAGTTGATTTTAGGTCACTTTATTGCGTTGATAAAAAGAGAATGATTGACGATGAAGAGCCAGTTCAACCAGCGGGAGAAGAAGCAAAACCAGAAGTTGTTTCTGCACCAGAAAAAGTAGAAGCAGTTGAAGATAAAAAGGAAGATAAAAAAGATAAATCTTCAAAATAGTTAGTTATAAAAAGCAAGACATTTATCTTGCTTTTTTGTTGCCCAAATTCAATAATTAGTTTGCTAAAAAATGCTTTATATTTTTGCCATAAAATAGATTTTTTAGTGCGATAAAAAAATGTCTTATTTTGTAAAAAAATTCAATAAAATATTGACACTAATTCTCATTTGTGATATTATACATTTAATATGTCAATTATAAAGTTTAATAATATTTCAAAAGAGTTCAAAATTTCTATTAGAAAAAAAGGTTTTTGGGGAGCAATAAAAGGACTATTTGTTCGTAAATACAAAATTGTTAAGGCTCTAAAAAATGTCAGTTTTGAGATTGAACAAGGAGATATTGTTGGCTATATTGGGCCAAATGGTGCAGGAAAATCAACCACTATTAAAATTATGAGTGGAATATTAAATCCATCGTCTGGCGAGTGTGAAATAGATGGTTTTTGTCCTTGGAAAGACCGTAAAAAATATGTCAAGAACATTGGCGTTGTTTTTGGTCAGCGTTCGCAACTTTGGTGGGATGTTCCTGTAATAGAAAGTTTTGAGTTGCTTCGTGATATTTATAAAATTCCAACAGATGTTTATAACAAAAATTTGGAGTTATTAACAAAAACTCTTAATTTACAAGATTTGCTTATTAGACCATTAAGACAATTGAGTTTGGGTCAAAAAATGAAGTGCGAACTTGCTGGCGCATTGCTTCATAAACCAAAAATTTTGTTTTTAGACGAGCCAACTATTGGTCTTGATGCGGTTACAAAACTTGCTGTTAGAGATTTTGTAAAATACATAAACAAAGAGTGGGGTACAACCATTATTTTAACCACTCACGATATGAATGATATTGAAGCGCTAACCAACAAAATAATTTTGATTGGTCGTGGCGAGATTTTGTACAATGGCAGTTTTAGTGCAATAAAAGAAAAATATGGTGCTAAAAAAGTTATAAATGTTCAATTTTCAAAGGCTTATGATAAAATTGAACTTGATGATTATACGGTAGTAAAACATAATCAAAATGTTGCAACATTGACAAATAATGATGGCGTAGTTTTTCACGCAAAAGATTTTATTTCAAAAATTAGTGAAAAGTACGATGTTGTTGACTTTTCGGTGGAAGCAATAAGTGTTGACGAAGTTTTGGCAAAAGTTTATAAAGATTATAATTTATAGGAGTGGAATGAAATCGTATCTAGGAATTTTCAATATGCAATTCAAGGGCGAATTGCAGTATAGAGCAAAGGCTTTTTCGGGTATTTTAACTCAATTTTTCTGGGGACTTTTGTACATTTGCCTATACACAGCATTTATGAAAAACGGAATAGTAAATGGATTTTCGGTTTCACAAATGACAAGTTATGTTTGGCTCAGTCAAGCATTTTTTGTTATTCGCTTTGTTGGTATCGGTAAAAATGTTGGTAGCGAGATTACATCTGGTAATGTCTGCTATAAATTTGTTAGACCAATAAATGTTTACAATTTGTGGTATGCCGAATATCTTGGCGAAAAACTTGCTGCGTCCGCACTTCGATTTGCTCCTATTATAGTTATTGCATTTTGCCTTCCACAAGGTTTTAATATGTCTTTGCCAGCAAGCGTGCCAGCATTTTTCCTATTCTTGCTCACTTTAATTTTAGGACTACTTATCAGTGTGGCACTTTCGATGTTTGCTGTTAACATTATCTTCAAAACCCTATCAGTTAAAGGTTCAACTGGCATTGTTTCTACAATTTGTGGACTGCTAGGCGGATTTTACATACCACTTCCATTTTTACCTAAAACACTTCAAACCATTTTAAGTTACTTGCCATTTAGATATGTCGGCGATTTGCCTTTTAGAATTTATGTTGGTAGCATTTCGGTTACTGATGGACTAATTTATGCTGGAATTTCGGTTGGCTGGCTTGTAATATTAGTATTGCTTGGTAAACTTTTAATGAAAAAAGCATTAAAAAAGACCATTATACAGGGAGGTTAAAATGTATAGAAAATTTATTAGTATGCACTTTAAGTCTTCGTTTGAATACCGATTAAATATGTTTATGGTGGGCTTTTCTCAACTTATCATATCAGTTGGCGAACTTTTATCGGTTTGGCTACTGTTTAGACAATTTGAAAGTGTTGGAGAGTGGGGATTTTACGAAGCCGCTTTGGTGTTTGGTATTATAACAACAGTCTTTTCACTAGCAGAGTGTTTTGCAAGGGGTTATGATGAGTTTCCAAATCTAATAAAAAAAGGCGAACTTGATAGAATGCTTGTAAGACCTGTTGGTATTCATAAGCAAATTTTTGGCAGTAGAATTGAGTTTATAAAATTGGCTAGGTCGGTTTTAGGCTTGGTGGTATCAATTATCGCACTTGTAAACTTGCATATAGACTGGAATATTTGGAAGGTTTTAGTCTTAATTTCTTCATACATCTGCGGTTGCCTTGTTATTTGGGGAATATTCCTTGTGGGTGCGGGAATTAGTATTTATACCGTTGAAAATTTGGAATTTATAAATATCATGACAAACGGAAGTAAAGAACTTGCTTTTTACCCAATAAATATCTACAAAAAATGGCTAACTAGAATTTTTACTTTTATTATTCCTATCGCTTGTTTTAACTACTTGCCAGTGTCTTTCATAGTCGAAAAGGGTAGCCTTTCACCAATTATTTATGGCATTTCGCCAATTCTTGGTATGCTATTTGTCATTCCTTGCTTGCTGTTTTTTAATTATAGTCTTAAAAAATATCAAAGCACAGGCACATAATTAAAACTTGCTTTATTGTTAAATTTTTTATTTGCAAAAACATTTTAAGCGATTTAATAAAAGTACTTGATTTTATAACAACTAATTTTATTTTTAATAAAAATAACTGGCTTTTCCAGTTATTTTTTTCTGACTAAAATTTTTATGCTAAATTTGACAATCAAAAATGTTTTTTTGTTAGTAATTTCAAACAAAATTTAATGATTGCAAACAACTTTTATTATTTTTTTGCATTTACGCAAATTGCTCCACAGATTGCTCCTGTAATTGCACTAAAAACTAGGTCAATTAAAAGAGAAATATCAAATTTGAATGAGCCGTTCAAAATAGAGAAGACGACAAAAGCAATTATTGTGTAGCAAATTCCAACGATTATGCCAGTGAGCATACCTTTTTGTTTTGTTTTTTTAAGAATAATTAGTGTTCCAAAAAAAATGCTTAAAATTTTAATAATTTGATTGATAGGTTTGATTAAGCCATCACTCATACCTGTCAGTTTGATGATAAACGCAAAAACTAAAATAGCAACTAAACTTATGCAAACGGCTAAAAGCGCTCCTTTCAAACTGCTCAAAATTAGACTCTTATTTTCCTTACTTTTAACTTGTTCCATATAAACTCCTTTTTATATTTTATTTTATTAGCCTTTTATGGCAATTATTACTTATAAAATCTAAAAAAAAGTTAATGATTATTTATCTTTTACTACAAAAAATTTGACTATTTAATATATATTTTATATACTTAATAAGAATTTTTATATTATAGGAGTAACTAATCGTGAAAAAGAAAAAAGCAATACTTAATTTTGCGGGAATAATTTTTGTATGTGTTTTGCTTGTAGTATTGTCAGTTTTTAGATTTTTCGTTCCAAATTCATCAAACGAATATATGGGATTTTTGAGAGCAATAAATCTAGGTATTGATTTTAAGGGCGGAACAACATTGGTAATAAATGCAAAAAATACCAACACTGATTCCGTAAATTTTAGCGTAGGCGTTAATGCACACGCAAACAGAATTCAAAAAATTTTAGATGACTATAACTATGATGGTAAAGTCTATCAAGTTGCAGGAAACAATTTGAGAATTGAACTCTATGATGAGTACAATACAGAAGAAATTATGGATTTAATTTCTATCTTGCCGGCAAACAATACAATCAGTATGAGAGCGGAAGAAGACACTTCTGCACAAGTTTATTTAACAGAAGACGATTTAATGGAAATCTATGCTATGGAAAATAGTGCTTATGGCTATTCTTCTAATGCATCTAGATATGGCGTTTATATTAAATTTACAGCAGCAGGTAGAGAGAAATTCAAAGAATTAACAACAGCGGTTGCTGCAAAATCAGACAACAAAAATGTTTATATTTACATTGGTGATTCGCTATTCCAAACAGTTCCTGTATCGGAAGCAATTGACCAAGATTATATTTTCATCAATGGCGTAAGTCAATTAAACACTTTGGACGGCGCAAATCAATATGCTGGACAACTACTTTCTACAAAGTATGACTTTGAATTTGAAAAAGTTAGTCAAAACATCATTACAAAAGCAGACGCAAAAAGGTCACTAATCTTGGCTTGTTCAATTTCTGGTGCTATTGTGCTAATTTGCTTAATCGTTTTGATTGTTAAGTTCAAAAAATTAGGACTTGTAAATGCTCTTGCATTATTTGTGGGCTTATTACTTCAAATCATATTGCTTCAAGCAGTACCAGATGTTGTGTTATCATCAACAGCACTTGTTGGTAGTGTTATAACATTTGTTCTTGGATTTGTAATGGTTTACTATATGCTTGAAAAAATCAAGCAAGAATATGCAGTCGGCAAAAAGGCTCATTCAAGTTTCAAATTTGGCTTCCAAAAGAATTATAAAACTCAACTAGAAATTTCTATTTCATATTTAGTTGCTTGTATTATATTCTACATTTTTGGCTCACTAGCAATAAAATACTTTGCTTTGGCTTCAATAATTGGCATTGTTGTTTACGGATTTAGTGCAATCTTAATTGCAAAATGGTTCAATAATATGTGCTTTGATTTGTATCTTGAAAAGGTAGAAAACTATGGATTTACAAGGGAGGCTCACATCAATGAACTCGAAAAAATTTAATGTTTATAAAAGTGCCGTTGGTTTCGATATAGCCAGTGGATTACTATTGATTGCAGGACTTGTTGTTGGAATAATCTTGGGATTTAGTTCAACAATAGTTATAAGTTCTTCTGCAATCTTAAATACAGTTATTGCAACACTAATCTTTATGCTAGTTCTATTCATTTATCTAGCAGTTAGATACGAAGCATACACTGGATTTACAGCAATTCTTGCAGTTGCTCATAATGTTATGCTAACAACCGCTTTGGTTTGCATATTTAGATTGCCTATCAATGATTCATTTATGATAGTTGTTATGACAGTTTGCGGATTAACAGCAATTAACAATCTTGTTTTATTTGCAAACAAAAAGGAATATCACAAAACAGAAAATAGAGAACAACTTGTAAACTCTATGGTTGGTGAAAAGTTAAAATCACTAATTTTAATAAACTGCGTTATCTTTACAGCAGTTATGCTTATGATTTTTACTTTTGATAAGAGCATTATAATGTTTGTTAGACCAATGCTAATTGGTATAATTGCAACAATGTATAGTTCAATCTTTATGGTTGCACCATTCTGGGGTTACTTTGTTAAGGAAAAGAAAGTTAGAAAACAAGATAATTTAGTTGAAAAAGATTATATAAAGTAAATTAAATAATAAAAATAAAAATAGCCACAACATAGTGGCTATTTTAGGATAAAGATATATGAAGGAAAATATGATATGATATTCAAACAGAAGCGATATGAGTTAAATGATAATGATATTGATTTTTTATCAAAGCAAACGGGATTAAGTCAGGTAGTAACAAAAATTTTGGTGTCTAGGGGTTATAATTCGCTAGAAAAAATAAATGAGTTTTTAAGTCCAAATTTATCTCAATTACACGACCCGTTCTTGCTAAAAAATATGGACATAGTAACTGAAAAAATAAAAAATGCTATCAAAAATAAAAAAAGAATTTTAATTTTTGGCGATTACGATGTTGACGGAATTAGTGCTACAGCCATACTTTATAAGTATTTTCAAAGCAAAGGTGTAACACCATTTTATTATTTGCCAAATAGGTATGAAGACGGTTATGGACTAACAATAGATACCGCAAAAAAGGTAATTAGTAATTTTAATCCAGAATTTTTAATCACAGTTGACTGTGGAATTTCTTGTGCAAATGAAGTGGAATTTTTGATGCAAAATGGCGTTGATGTTGTTGTAACAGACCACCACGAAATCCCACAAGTTTTGCCATCTTGTCCAGTAATTGACGCAAAAATGGAAGGTCAAGAGTATCCATTTAAGGACCTTTGTGGAGCGGGGGTTGCATTAAAAATAGTGCAGGCGTTGGGCGAAAATTTAGATGAATATTTGCCAATTTGTGCTATTGCAACTATTGCCGACATTGTAAGTCTAACTGACGAAAACCGTGCCATTGTTGTTTGTGGGTTAAAGAATTTTAACCACTTGCCAAAAGGGTTAAAAATGCTAATTGATGGTCTAAAAATCACTAATGTTTCAAGTGGAGACATTGCCTTTAAGATAGCACCAAAAATCAATGCTTCTGGAAGAATGGGTGATGCCACAATATCGCTTAACCTTTATATATATCAAGATGATAAAATTTTAAGAGATAGTTTGGAAAAACTAACCGAAATGAATAATCATAGGCAAGAACTTTGCACGATTATTTATAACGATGCGATAGAACTATTAAAAAAAGAAAATCAAAATGACAAACGAGCAATTATTCTGTCTAGTACCAACTGGGATAGTGGACTTCTTGGCATTGTTTGTGCTAGATTAACCGAAGAATTTAACAAGCCTACCTTTTTGTTTAGCGAAGTTGACGGCTTGCTTCGTGGTTCTGTTAGAAGTATTGCACAAATCAACATTCATCAAGTTTTATCATCAACTAGCACGCTACTAGAAACCTTTGGCGGTCACTCTATGGCGGCTGGACTAACATTAAAAAAAGAAAATTTTACTAAATTTAAGTATGAGATAGAAAATTACTTTCTCAAAAATTTTTCATACAAAGATTTTATTAACATTAAGGAATACGACCTTAACATTGACAGCAAAATAATCAATCAAAAAATGGTTAGAGAATTGGAAGTTTTAGAACCCTGTGGTTGTGGAAATCCAAAGCCAATTTTCTATACAAAATTTAGTAATTTGAAAGCATCTGTTATGAAAAACTATGCTCAACACTTAAATTTAGTAACACCAGAAAACTTTTCATTTATTTCGTTCAATAATGGTACTATGCAAGAACTAATCGAAAATAGTTATGTTTGCGAACTAACTTACGAGTTGCAAATCAACGAATTTAGAAACAAAAGTTATGTTAAAGGGCTTGTTAAAAATATCAAATGTTCGGGCTATAAGGACTCGTTAAAAGATTATGTTTGCGGAAATTATTTGGAGCAATTACAATTAAACAAATCGGGCTATAAAAACTCATTTTATAACTACGATAACCTAACATTTTTGCTTAATAAACTAACAGCAAAATCAAGTTATGGCACTTTGCTTGTTTGTAATGATTTGGTTTCAGCAAAAAATTTAAGTATGTACTTGTTTACACATCAATTTGACTTTTATTTTAAGGAAATCAATTCAAATTCATCAAACAATGCAATTGTTGTTGGACTTGATAGTCAAAAGAACTTGTCAAATTATAGCAATATAGTTTTTTTAGAGCCATTACTCAATATGGACTACTTAAACAACTTTAAGGGTAATTTGTATTTACCTAAAAATCACGATGTAAATCTATACGATTTAGGCCTAAATTTTTCACACGAATATTTTAGCAATATTTACAAAAAAATGCTTGCTTATCATAAAACACTAAAAGGCAAAAGTAAGTACGAATACTACTGTAAATTAAAACAAATTATGGCGGAACAAAAGGGCTTTTCTTATGCACAATTTGTGCTATGCGTAAACACTTTTGTAGAACTAGGGTTTATTGTCGAAAATAAACAAAATGGCTATGCGTTAGAGTTTAATCGTGACGCACAAAAAAGAGAACTTATAACAGCCAAGTTCTACGATAGAGCAAAAAAATTATTAGAATAGGGGGGAGTAATTATGGAGAATTTTGAATTAGACGCGCAAAAGTATTTAGATACAGAAAACTTTACAAAACTTCAAAATTTTATTGAAAAAATACAAGAGCAAAACACCAGTGAAAACTATTTGAACAATTCGCTTGAAATTGCTCATATTTTATTGCCTTTAAGACTTGATTTTGACACTTATTCTGCTTGTATTTTATTGCCTTTTTTAAGGGAAGAATTTGTCTTTACAGAAGATTTTTTATCAACTTATGCCGAACAAATTGCACTAACTCAATCGGTTATTAAAATTTCAAATTTTGACTATACTAGTCAACAAACTGAAATGGACAATATTCGTTCAATGCTACTTGCCATCGCCAAAGATATTAGAGTTATGATTATAAGGCTTGCGGAAGTTCTTAACGAAGCAAGACACACAAAAGATTTGCCACCAGAAAAAGCAAAAAAACTTCATTTTGAAATCAAGGAGATTTATTCGCCTATTGCATCAAGATTGGGACTATCGTTTATAAAATCGGAACTAAACGACTTAAATATTTTTTATTACCACCCAAATGCATACAAAAAACTATTAAAACAGGTGGCAGAAACCACTCGAAATGGTGCAAAAAGAATAAATTCTGTTATTGAAAAAGTTAAACAAATAATGCAAAAATTGGGCATACAAGGTGATTGTTATGGCAGAGTTAAGCACATATCTAGTTTGTACAATAAGTTGCAGGAAAAAGGCAAAACAATTTCGCAAATATACGACCTTTGTGCATTGAGAGTTTTAGTGCCAGAGAAAAATGATTGTTATGCCATTATGAGTGCTATTCACACCGAATTTGTGCCATTAAATGGTCGTTTTAAGGACTACATTATTAGGCCAAAAGCAAATGGGTATCAAAGTTTGCATACTGTTGTTTTAGTTGAAGATGAGCCACTAGAAATTCAAATTCGCACTTTTGAAATGCACAATCACGCTGAATATGGTATTGCGGCACACTTTTTATATAAGGAACACAAAAACAAGTTGCAGGCAACAGATGACAAACTTTTATGGATACGAAAGTTGCTTGAAAACAAGGATAATAACTCGGCTTCAAACCTAATTGAAGAATTAAAAACCGATGTGTATTCGGGCGAAATTTTTGTTCAAACTCCGCTTGGAAAAGTTATTCAACTTGTCGAAAACTCTACACCCATTGATTTTGCTTATGCCATTCACTCGGAAGTAGGTAACAAATGTGTTGGCGCAAAAATAAACGGCAAAATGATGCCACTTTCTACAACACTCGATAACGGAGATGTGGTAGAGATTATTACCAGTCAAAACGCAAAAGGACCATCGAGAGATTGGTTAAAAATAGCAAAATCATCTAATGCACGAAACAGAATAAATCAATTCTTCCGTCACGAAATGAAGGAAGAAAACATTAAAAAAGGCAAGTCAATTTTGGAACTTGCAGCCAAAACAAAAGGCTACAACTTAAAAGACTTGATGGACGAAAAATGGCTAATTGATGTGCTTGAAAAATATGCTTTTCACACCGAAGATGAAATGTTTGCTTCGCTCGGCTATGGTAGTATAACTAGCACACAAATTGTAAACAAACTTATTGATTGTTACACAAAAAATGGTCAAAAACAAGATAGTGATTTGCCAAAAATAGTCACTGAAAAAGTTATTACAAACAAAGACGATATTAGCGAACTTGGTGGAATGTTGGTTAAGTATGCAAAATGTTGTAGTCCAGTCCCTGGGGACGAAATTAAGGGCTATATTTCTCGTGGCAGTGGTGTAACAATTCATAGAGCAGATTGTCAAGCATTGGCATCGCTTGAACAAGATAGACTAATAGATGTAACTTGGGGCGAGAATAGTTATAATAATGGCTCATATCAAGCAAGTTTAAGGCTATTTGTTGACAATAAACCGGGTGTTCTTGCAAGTATATCAACAAAAATTAGCGAAAACAAAATTAACATTACCAAAATTGTAAGTTTGCCATCAAACAACAAAGAAGCAATAATTGATATTGCCTTTTATGTGTCGTCTAAACAACAACTTGATGACTTTATTAACAAATTGTCGGCACTATCTATTGTAAATAATATTGTAAGGGGCGGTAAGTAATGCGACTTATTCTCAATAATAATGAATTTGAGCCTGATTTTATGGAAATTATAAATATGTTCTTCCCTGTAAACGAAGAACATAAAGAAACCATAAAAATGGACTATGAAATACTTGATAATGAGATTAAATCTCACATTTTGTTGCAAAATTTGGACTTAAATAAAGAATATGATTTTGTAGAAAACAAAAACGAATATCAATCAAACAAAACAATACTAAAACACTGCTTGTACAAGGCACTTTCAAATTATAAAAGCAAGGAATTGCCTTGGGGGTGCTTGACTGGAATTAGACCAACAAAATTGTGCTACGATTTAATAAAAAAAGGCATAAAAAAATTAAGTCTAGTAAACTTTTTGAAAAACTATTATTCTGTTAGCGAAGATAAGGCAAAACTTTGTCTTGATATCATTCAAAATCAACAACCACTTGAACAAAATGACCATTTAGTTGATTTTTATGTAAACATTCCATTTTGTACAACAAGATGTTCTTATTGCAGTTTCATTTCTGCCGAGATTGGTAAAAATGAGTGTCTAGTAAAGCCTTATGTTGATGCCCTGCTTAACGAAATCGAAAGCACAAAGCAAATTATAAGGGACAAGCATTTGATTGTAAAAAGTGTTTATTTTGGCGGTGGTACGCCAACATCTTTGCCAACAAGCGAACTTGAAAGAATTTTGTCTGCAACTTGCTTTGGAACTGATGAATTTACAGTTGAAGCGGGCAGACCAGACACTATTACGAGAGAAAAATTGGAACTATTAAAAAAATATAATGTGTCACGCATAAGTGTTAATCCACAATCGTTTAACGAAAAGGTGTTAAAAGCCATTGGAAGAAATCATACCGCAAAGCAAACTCTTGATGCGTTTAATATGGCTAGGGAATTTGGCTTTCAAATAAATATGGATTTAATTGCAGGCTTGCCAAAGGAAACCTTAAAGAGTTTTAAGGAAAATATTGACATTTGTATGCATTTGTCACCAGAAAACATCACGGTTCACACTTTGGCATTAAAGCGTGGTAGTACATTTGCAAACGAAAACGCAGATATTTTCAAAAAACCATTGACCGAAAAAATGCAGGAATACGCACACGAACAAATTACAAAAAATGGCTACTTGCCATACTATTTGTATCGTCAAAAAAATATGGTGGGAAATTTGCAAAATATAGGTTACTGCAAACCAAAAACCAAATGTGATTTTAACATTGATAGTATGGAAGAAACAGTATCAGTTTTGGCTTGTGGTGCAAATGCTATTTCAAAGCGAATTTATAATCTAGAAAACCGCATTGAAAGATATGCAAATTGCAAAGATATTAAAACTTATATTAACAAAGTGCCAGAGATAAATGCTCAAAAGAAAAAATTATTTGAATAATTCAAAACAATTATTTTCAAAACTGAATTTTCTATTAAAATTTTACAAAGTTTAATCACTTTTATTATATTTTATATAATAATTTGAGTATTGACATCATACATATTGTATGCTAAAATTTAATAGAAGGGAAATATTATGACATTTGAATATAAAAAAGAAAACTTTAACAAACAATCATCTAATCATTGGAAAGAAAAGATAGAACAAATAAGAGAATTGAAAAAAGCAATCGCTGATTTAGCTTTAACTACAAAAGAATGTTATTTTTGGCTTGGTAAAATGCCAAAGAGCATTGAAATGGGCTATATTTACCTTTTAATTCTTAATTGTAATAACGAGAAAAGATTTAATGTTTTAGGACAAGTAATGGTTGATTTTATTGACGAACTTTCCATCAACCCAAGTGATATTCTAGGTGCTTTTTCAATTAAAAATGCTCAATTTTATGTTAAATTTTGTGACGAGTTTTATAGTACTAAAACCAAAAAAAGATTAAAACAAATTATTAACGAAACATACAAAAAAGGTTACCATTATTACCAACAAGAACAAAAATTAAAACAAAAGCAGGAAAGAGAAAAAAATAAGGAATTATTGCAAAAGAAAGACAAGGAATTGCTTAAAAATATTGACGAATTGCAAAAATATTAAGTTAAAAAAGGTTGAAAGATTTTCAGCCTTTTTTATTTGTTTTTAGAAGTAAAAAATTTATTGAAAAAATTTTGATAACAATTATAACAGCACTAAATATGCTTAAAAAAATTATTTTTCAAATTTACTTTACATTTATTAAAATATATGTTATTATAAATCGTTCCATAAACAAGGGTGCAAGTTATCTCCAAACGGCTATCTTTGTTTATTGGTGAAAATTTTAATAAGGAGAACACAAAAATGACAAAACAAGAAATCATCAAAGAATATCAACTTAAAGACGGTGATACAGGTTCTGCAGAAGTTCAAATTGCTTTGCTTTCAGCAAGAATTGCTCATTTAACAGAGCATCTTAAAACAAACAAGCAAGACAACCACTCTCGTAGAGGTCTTTTCAAAATGGTTGGTAAGAGAGCAAGTTTGCTTAAATACCTTGAAAAAGTTGATATCGAAAGATATCGTGCCATCAAATCAAAACTTGGCATTAGATAACACATCAATTAAAGGGGGACAAATTTTTTGTTTCCCTTTTTTGAATTTTTAACAAATAGATTTTTGGAGAAAATCTAAATCGGGACAACCACTTTTCGAGAAGGGTAAAAGTGGGAAAGGAGTAAAAATGGAATTAGGAAAAAAATTTGAAACAGAAATTGGCGGAAGAAAAGTTTCAGTCGAAACAGGCAAGTATTGTGGTCAAGCAAACGGCTCTGTTATCGTTAGGTGTGGCGATACTGTTGTTATGGTAAACACAACAATGGCAAAAGAACCAAGACCAGCGATTGATTTCTTCCCACTTGGCGTTGACTACGAAGAAAAAATGTATTCAGTAGGCAAAATACCGGGCGGATTTAAGCGTAGAGAAGGTAGAGCAAGCGATAAGGCTATTTTAACATCTCGTCTTATCGACAGACCTTTAAGACCACTTTTTGATAAGGGATTTTATAACGATGTAGCTGTTGTTGCTACTCCTTTATCAGTTGACCAAGATATTATGCCAGAAACATTGGCTATGCTTGGCTCATCAATCGCATTATCAATCAGTGATATACCATTCTGCGGACCAACAGGGTCAGTTGTAGTTGGTTTGGTTGATGGAGAATATGTTATCAACCCAACACTTGCTCAAAGAGAAAAATCAAGAATGCACTTGACAGTATCTGGTACAAAGGAAGCCGTTTTGATGGTAGAAGCAGGAGCAAAGGAAGTTACCGAAGAAGAAATGCTTAAAGGTATTTTGTTTGCTCATCAAGAAATCAAAAAACAAGTTGCTTTTGTTGAAGACATAGTTAAACAAATTGGCAAAGAAAAAATCGTTCCAAATGTTTATCGTGTGCCAGACGAAATTCAAGCAAAAGTTGATGAATACGCACTATCAAAGATGGAAAAAATTTTTGAATGCTACAATCGTCAAGAACGAAACAAACTTGAAGAAGAATTAGAAGCAGAAGTTCAAGAACATTTCAAAGATATTTTTGTAGAACAAGAAAAAGATATTTCAAATGCTCTTTACAATGAGAAAAAACACATTGTAAGAGATAAAATTATCAACAAAGGTATTCGTCCTGACGGCAGAAAAATTGACGAAATTCGTCCAATTTGGTGCGAAGCTGGGGTGCTTCCAAGAGTTCACGGCAGTGGCGTGTTCACTCGTGGTCAAACACAAGTTTTAACAACTTGTACACTCGGTATGCTTGCAGATATGCAAAAACTTGAAGGTCTTGACGAAGAAGACGAAAAGAGATATATGCATCACTACAATATGCCACCATATTCAACAGGCGAAGCAAAGCCATTAAAGAGTCCGGGTAGACGAGAAATTGGACACGGTGCACTTGCAGAAAGGGCGCTAGAACCTGTTTTGCCTAGCGAAGAAGAATTCCCTTACGCTATTAGAACAGTAAGTGAAGTTTTGAGTTCAAACGGTTCAACAAGTCAAGCATCAGTTTGTGGTTCAACACTTGCTTTGATGGACGCAGGTGTGCCTATTAAAGCCCCAGTTGCTGGTATTGCAATGGGTCTTATGAAAGACAAGGAAAACGGCAAAGTTGTGGTTTTAAGCGATATTCAAGGACTTGAAGATTTCTTTGGCGATATGGACTTTAAGGTTGCAGGTACAACAAAGGGTATTACAGCCATTCAAATGGATATTAAAATTCACGGAATTGACGAAGCAATTTTGAGAGAAGCACTTGAAAGAGCAAGAGTAGGAAGATTGTATATTTTAGGTAAAATGATGGAAGCCATCAGCGAACCAAGAAAATCACTTTCTCCTTATGCTCCAAAAATTATTTCATTCAACATTGACCCCGACAAAATTGGCGATGTAATTGGAAAACAAGGTGCAGTTATCAACAAAATTATTGAACAAACTGGCGTTAAAATTGATATTGACGATGACGGAAAAGTTTGCGTTGCATCAACAGACGAACTTATGAACCAAAAGGCAAAGAATATTATTTTGTCTATCGCCGAAGATTTGGAAAAAGGCAAAAAATATCAAGGCACAGTTGTAAGAATTATGCAATTTGGTGCGTTTGTAGAAGTTGCTCCAACAAAAGAAGGTATGATTCACATTTCAAAACTTTCAGATAAGAGAGTTGAAAAGGTAGAAGATGTTGTTAATATCGGCGACAAGGTAGAAGTTGAAGTTATCAAGATTGACGAAAAGGGCAGAGTTGACCTTAAACTAATCAAAAAACTTTAATTTAATCTTTGATTAAAATTAAATGCTTAATTTAGCATTTGTAAAATTTAGCAAAAAAACCACTCGGTATTTATTCTCGGGTGGTTTTTTGTAGTATAAAATCTGCAATTATTAAAAAAACAATGTAAAATTACATTGTTTTTTCGTCTTCGATTTCTTTGATAATTTCTCTTCTTTTAAGTTCTTCCTGGCAAATTTCAATTTTTGTAATTAAGTCGTTTTGTTCGTCAATTAAAGTTTTAGAAATTTGTCTGCCTGCTTCGTGAAGTTCAAACATTGTTTGTTCTAGTTCTTTGCTAGATTCTGTGTGAACTTGAATTCTGTTAAGAATGCTCTTGTTGCTTTCTTTTGAAATCTCTCTTCTAAATTTTGCTTTGTTCATAAAAAATCTCCTTAAATTATCTATATTTTAATATAGATGTTACTATTTGTCAATACTCACTTTTACTATTTTTACTAATTTTTAGGTCATTCAATAACAAAAATTTTATAATAATTTAATAAAAATATATTTTATTGTTGACAAGCCTATTCTTATGGTGTAATATATAGGTGTAAAGTAAAAATGCTTTACTATGGATATGAGATTAGAAAAAGTTATTTTACTCAGTAATTTGTTTGATTTGTACGGCGTTTTGCTCACTCAAAAGCAACAGCAAATTTTTAAGTGTTACTATTTTGACGATATTAGTTTGAGTGAGATTGCACAGATGTACGACATATCAAAACAAGCGGTAAAAGATAGTTTGGACAAATCTCAAAAAATATTGCTAGAATACGAAGATAAACTTAACATTCAGTCAAAACTAGACCAGACGGACAAGGTTTTGAGTGGCTGTGGAGAAGAAATAAAAAAACAAATAAAAAAAATTTGGAAGGAGAATTAAATGTCAGCATTTAGTTCGCTCAGCGAGCGAATATCACATATCTTTTCAAAACTAACCAAGCGTGGAAAGTTAACCGAACTAGAAATCAAGGAAGCAATGCGAGAAATTCGTGTAGCTTTGCTTGAAGCCGATGTAAACTTTCTTGTCGTTAAAGATTTGGTCAATAAAATTTCGGCAAAAGCGGTTGGTCAAAAGGTTTTGGAAAGTTTAACACCAGGACAGCAAGTTATAAAAATTGTTAATGAAGAACTTGTTGAACTAATGGGCGGAACAAACACAAAACTTCAAGTTGCACCAAACCCACCAACAATCATTATGATGTGTGGACTTCAAGGTGCAGGAAAGACCACTATGTGTGGAAAACTTGCTTTAATGCTCAAAAAACAAGGCAAAAAACCTTTGCTTGTTGGTTGCGATATTTATCGTCCAGCAGCAATCAACCAATTAAAAGTTGTTGCCAAAGGTATTGATGTTCCAGTTTTTGAACAAGGCACACAAAATCCAGCAAAAACCAGCAAAGAAGCCATTGAATATGCAAAAAAATATGCTCTTGATACAGTAATTATTGATACAGCGGGACGACTTCAAATTGACGAAAAGTTGATGCAAGAACTAAAAGACATCAAGTCAGCAGTTAATCCTACCGAAATATTACTCGTTGTTGATAGTATGACAGGTCAAGAAGCGGTTAATGTTGCATCAAGTTTTAATGATGACCTTGATGTTACTGGCGTTATTTTAACAAAACTTGATGGCGATACTCGTGGCGGTGCTGCCCTATCAATCAAAGCGGTTACTGGAAAGCCTATTAAATTTTGTGGTATTGGCGAAAAAATGAATGATTTAGAGCCTTTCTATCCAGACCGTATGGCGTCACGAATTTTGGGTATGGGCGATGTTCTAACCTTAATCGAAAAAGCTCAACAAGCCGTTGATGAAAAGCAGATGGTCGAAATGGAAAAGAAGTTTAGAGAAAACTCTTTCACATTTGAAGATTACCTTGTGCAAATGGAAAATATGAAAAAAATGGGTGACCTAAAAGGTTTGCTTGGAATGATACCGGGACTTGGTAGTAAGTTAAAAAATATTGATATTGACGAAAAACAACTTGCACGCAACAAAGCAATCATTCAAAGTATGACCCCAAAGGAAAGACAAAATCCAGAAATCATCAAAGCGTCAAACAGACAGCGAATTGCCAAGGGTAGCGGAACAACTATTCAAGATGTCAACCAACTACTCAAACAATTTGAACAGTCAAAAGAACTTATGAAACAAATGAAAAATGGCAAAGGTATGTCAAGATTTAAGTTCTAAAAAAAATCGGTAATCACACATAGAAATATGTTTGATATATAAAAAAACAAAAAGGAGAAAATTTATGGTAAAAATTAGATTAACAAGACTTGGCGACAAGAAAACTCCATTTTATAGAGTTGTAGTTGCTGACCAAAGAAGAGCAAGAGATGGCAAGTTCATCGAAGTTATTGGAACATATAACCCACTTGCAAAACCAGAAGAAATCAAAATTGATACTGAAAGAGCGAACTACTGGCTAAAAAATGGTGCTCAACCAACAGATACTGTTAAAGATTTATTAAAAAAAGCCAATGATGCCAAGTAGGAGTCAGTATGGAAGAATTAGTAAAATACATTGTTGAAAATTTGGTTAATAACAAGGAAGCAGTAAAAATTAGCACAGAAACTGACGGCGACAACGCAACAATTAAGGTTGTTGTAGCCAAGGAAGATATGGGCAAAGTTATTGGCAAAAACGGTAAAATTGCACAAAGTATTCGTGCGATTGTAAAAACCGCATCAATTAGCCAAGATAACAAAACTCGCTACTTTGTAAAGTTTGAAGAATAACTTAAATAAAAACACTATCAAATGATAGTGTTTTTTGTAATTAACAAAAAGTAACATTGCCTTTAATGTGCTTTGTTGTTTTTTATTATGCCAATTTCAAAAGTGCTAATCCTTGACTATCTTTTCTAACAAGTGTATAATAATTATGTAAAAATCAAAAAAGCGAGGAATATGAAATGAAAATTCAAGAATTACCAATCGAACAAAGAAATCAAGCATTGTTTTCTTACATTATGAATAATCTAAAAACAGGTGCACTTAAACCAACTGTTTGTGCAAAGAGTGTTGCCGTTGATGCACACATAGTTACACCCGAAGAAGTTGGAAAAAAACATACTGTTTATAGTCATGGCAAAGTAGAAAAGCAAATTGAACTCACAGCAGATATGGTTCTTTTAACAACATTAGATTCACAAGGAAACCCAGTAATTGATGAAAATGGCAATACCAATACATATGATATGAAACTTGCAAAATTTATGAAAACATATCCAAAACAAGTTGATGGCGGACACTTTGTCAAAGACCCATACACAAAGGGTTCGGTTATGATTGCTGTTTCCCTTCCTAAAAAACTAATTGCAGAAGGCATAACACTTTTGCCACCAGGTTGGGGTGGTTATGAAGGAACACTGATGCAAGATGGAGTAATTATGCTACCATTTGACCCAAATCTAAAATTGGAAGAGCAAATAAAAGAATGGGAAAAGCAGGGAGCGGATAAACTTGATTGGTATCCAAACAATGAGGCCAATACATATTCTCCTTGTGATAAGAATGGTACTTTTGAAAATGAAAATTTAAGAAAATTGTTTGAACAAGAAAAATCTTTTGAAGGCAATCCATACCAAAAATCACAAGAAGATGCCGAACTTTACTGTTAATTAAATTTATATTAAAAATATCAATTTGCAATATTCTTGCAAATTGTTTTTTTTTGAGTATTTTTTATTTTGGATTGATGCTTGAATTTACAAAAGAATTTATAGTTTGACAAACCTTTTTGTATTTGAAAAACTAAACTTTGATAGTGTTTTTTGTTGTAAAATATTTTATACCAATTTGGTCTATTTTGTAAGGTGTAGATTTTTATTTGATATAATAAAAAAGTGCACAAAAGTAATAAAAGGAGAAATATGGAACAACAAAGTAATTTTATTCAAACAAAACATCAGTCAAATTATCTTAAATTTAGTATTTTAGATATTTTATATCAGTTCTTTATGGACAACTATAAATACAGCAAGATAGATATGGAACGAAAAGAACAATTTAACCTTATAAAACAAGAATTTGAACAAAGTTTGACGGAAAAACAATTACAAGAATTTAAGACAATTTTTGTTATGCAAATTGATTTTAATGATGTTGAACTTTATGATATGCTCAAATTTGCTTTTTTTCGTGGCAGAGAACTTTGTTACAAACAAAAAATAGATTAAAATCTATTTGACAATCATTTTTTTAAGTGTTATCATTTAATCGTATAAAAAGGCGTTAAGATAACATTTACAGTAGAACTAATGATGCTTAAAGAGAGTAGATACCAAGGGTTGAAAGTATCTATAAGACGAGTTTAGTTTGAATTTCGCTTGTTAGAGCCTGCTAGGAGAAATTTTAGCCGTATGCAAATCACGAAACGATTAAATTAAGGCGCAGTTTTGCGTAAAATAGGGTGGTACCACGAATATAATTCGTCCCTTGGTGTTTTTAGCCAAGGGATTTTTTATTTTTTGGTAAGTAAAAAGGAGTAAATTATGTACGAAAAAATTGAACAAGTAAATCAAGAATACTTGCAAAAAATGGACACTATTGACAGTGTTGAACAACTGGAACAAGCAAAAGTTGAATTTTTGGGCAAAAAAGGTAAAATTACCGAACTCTTGCAAGGATTAAGAGATGTTGCAAGTGAAAACAGACGAGAAGTCGGTGCAAAAATTAACGAACTCAAACAAAAGGCAGAACAAAATTTTGCATCTATGTTAGAAAAAATTAAGGAAAGAGAACTTGAAAAGCAAATTGCAAATAGTGAACAGTATGATATAACAATGCCTATCAACAAACTTGAAGGCTCGCTTCATCCAATTACAATTGTACAAAAGCAGGTGGAAGAAGTTTTTAAGAGTATGGGATTTATTGTGGAAGACGGCAACGAAATTGAAACCGAGTATAACAACTTTGAAGCGGTAAATGTGCCAAAAACACACCCAGCAAGAGATATGCAAGACACTTTCTGGCTATCTAATGGCGAAGTGTTAAAAACTCAAACAAGTGCTGGACAAAATCGTATTTTAAGAACTTATGGTGCTCCTTGCAAAGTAATTTTCCCGGGCAGATGTTTTAGAAACGAAAATGTTGATGCATCACACGAAAATACATTCTTCCAACTCGAAGGCATTATGGTTGGCGAAAACATTTCTATTGCTAACCTAATTTACTTTATGAAACAAATGCTTTCCAATGTATTTAATCAAGACATAAAAGTTAGATTAAGACCAGGGTATTTCCCATTCACAGAGCCTAGTTTTGAACTTGATGCAAGCTGTATGTTCTGTGGTGGAAAAGGTTGTCCAACTTGCAAAAATGGTGGTTGGATTGAACTTTGTCCTTGCGGAATGATTCACCCAAAAGTACTAAAAATGGGTGGTATTGATACCGATAAATATCAAGGTTTTGCGTTTGGTCTTGGACTAACTCGTCTTGCTATGATGAAATATGGTATCAACGAAATTAGATACCTAAATTCTGGAAACATTAAACTTTTGAAACAAACAGGTACAAAATAGGAGATTAAATTATGAAAATTAGTATGAAATGGATTGGCGATTATGTTGATTTAAGTGGCGTTGACCTTGACGATTTAATCACCAAATTTGGACTACGAACAGCTGAAGTGGAAGATGTTTACCAAGTCGGCAAAGATATTAGTGGTGTTATTGTTGCTAGAATTTTGGAAGTTAATCCACACCCAAATAGCACGCATCTTCACAAGTTAAAAGTAGACACAGGAAAAGAAGTTTTGGACATTGTTTGTGGCGCTCCAAATGTTAGACCAAATATGAAAGTTGCTCTTGCAACAATCGGTGGTAGTGTTAAAGGTATGAAAATAGAAAAAGCCGTTATCGCTGGCGAAGAAAGTTATGGAATGTGCTGTTCCAAGGAAGAATTAGGTTTTAGCGAAGGCGACAAAGGTATTTGGGAAGTTCAAGATGCTTTACCACTAGGAACAGATATTAAAACTGTTTACGACCTAGAAGACACAATTTTTGAAGTGGACAACAAGAGTTTGACAAACAGACCAGACCTTTGGTGTCACTACGGCATTGCGAGAGAGATTTCGGCAATACTTGATAGACCATTAAGACCAATCGTAACCGAAAATTTGCAGTATTATGCTCAAAACGGAATGGTTGACATTGATGTTCAAAGCGATAATTGTTATCGTTATAGTGCCTTAAAGGTAGGCAATGTAACAAAAAAAGTCAGCCCAATAGGGGTAGAAATTCGACTATTTTATTGCGGAATGAGAGCAATCAATTTGCTTGCAGATATAACAAACTATGTAATGCTCGATGTTGGTCAGCCAATGCACGCATTTGACGGCGATAAAGTAAAGAACATTCAAGTAAAAGATGTGCGTGGCGAAGTCGAATTTCAAACATTAGACGGCGAAAAACGAATTTTACCAACAGATTCTTGTGTAATTTGTTCCAATAATCAACCTGTTGCAGTCGCTGGCGTTATGGGTGGACTTGATAGTGAAATTACAGATAATACTAAAATTTTATTGCTCGAAAGTGCTTGCTTTGACCCAACAAGTATTAGAAAAACCGCTCAAAAATTGGGTATGAGAACAGAAGCAAGTGCTAGATATGAAAAATCACTTGACCCAGAATTAACAACTCTTGCTATTGGCAGATTTGTTCATATTTTGCGTAGTGTTGACCCACAAATTACAATTCAAAGTTCGCTAACCGATGTATATAGCAAGCACTATCCAGAACGCAATATTTCAACTACTATGGAGTTTATTAACAACTATGTTGGAATTACTTTCAAGCCTGAACAAGTGGGCAAAATATTAACAAATTTAGGTTTTAGAGTAGATTACAATGGCAGTATTTTGTCTATCAAAGTACCATCATTTAGAGCAACAAAAGATGTAACCATTCCAGTTGATATTGTAGAAGAAGTGGCAAGAATGTATGGCTACGACAATATTCCACAAATTCCAGTTCAAGCATGTTTGAATCCTGTTCATCAATCGCCAGAACATTTGATGGAATATGACACAAAAAAATTGCTTGCTGAAAAATTTGGACTAAACGAAATTCACACTTACATTTGGAATGATGTTAAAACAAACAAAGACTTACTTTTAGATACTCACGGCTATGTAAAAGTGTTAAACTCAACAGTAAAAGATAATGACGAAATAAGAGCCGAACTTGTGCCATCACTACTAAAAGTAGTGATTGATAACTACAAACAAGATGCTAACATTGGTATTTTTGAAATCGGTAGAGTTTGCACAGGACTTGATAGTGAAAATTTGGCTATTGAAGAAAAGCACCTTGCAGTTGTACTTACTAGCGATACAAGAAGTGAAAAAGACCTTTACTTTGAACTCAAAAATATGCTTGAAAACATTGTTGATACAGAAGTAAAAAACACTGTAAAATACATTATGCTTCAAGCAAAAAGCAAACTTGTTCATCCAAAAAACAATGCCGAAATCATTGTGGGAGATAAGTCGGTGGGCTATTTAGCACTATTGCACCCAAAATCAACTCAAAAATTGGGTAAAAATATGAAAGTTGCCATTATGGAAATTAACTTTTCAAAACTATGTGGACAACAAAAACAATCATCAAAATTAGAGCAAGTTACAAAATATCAAGTAAACCAACTTGACTTAAATTTTGTTGTTGACAAAAACACAATTTATCAAAATGTTTACGATATATTGTCGTCTTACAAAACCGACCTTGACTATACCGTAAAACTTGTAGATGTTTACGAAGACAGCATTTTGCTTGCTGGTAAAAAGAGTATGACATTTAAGTTTGAAATATCATCAAAAACTCATACTTTAACTGGTGACGAAATTGACTCATTCCAAACAGATATGATTAGTCTTGCCGAAAATCACGGCTTTAGATTGAGATAATTTGTTAGTTAAAAACCGCTTATTTTGGCGGTTTTTTTTGTTTATATAATTATACTTTGTGTGTAATCAAACTTAAAAGTTTGCGTTTTTAATTTATTTGTGCAATAATTTATACGGAGAAATATTCAATGAAAATTTTTGCAATAAGCGATTTGCATTTATCTATAAACACTAACAAGCCAATGAACATTTTTGGACCAGTTTGGGAGAATTATTGGGAAGCCATTTGCCAAGATTGGTCGCAAAAAGTGAGTGATGATGACATTGTTTTAATAGCCGGCGATATTAGTTGGGGAATGAAATTAGACGAAGCAATCGAAGATATTAAGGAAATTGCCAAGTTAAAAGGCAAAAAAATTTTGACTCGTGGCAATCACGATTATTGGTGGAAAAGTATTTCGGCAATAAGAAATAGTTTGCCAGAAAATATTTATGCACTACAAAATGATGCCATAAAGTTTGGTAATTACATAATTTGTGGAACTCGTGGTTGGACTGTTCCAGAAACGCTTGACCAACAAACCGAAGAAGATAAAAAGTTGTACGCAAGAGAAGTAATTAGACTTGAATTATCGTTAAAATCTGCTCTAGATTTGAAAACCGAAAACGACCATATTATTTGTATGATACACTACCCACCTTTTAATGCAAAAACAGAAGATAGTGAATTTACAAAACTATTTGAAAAATATGGAGTAGAAAAGGTTATTTACGGACACCTTCACGGCAAAGGTGGTAGAACTATTATTCAAAATAATAAAAATGGTATAGATTACTACTTAACTTCGTGCGATAAAGTTCAAAACAAACTTGTCACTATTATAGAATAAAGGAGAAAACAATGGAGTTTAGACACACACCCATAATGCTTAATGAAGTAATTGACGGGCTTAACATAAAACCAAATGGCGTTTATTTTGACGGCACATTGGGTGGCGCTGGGCATAGTAGTGAAATACTAAAACGATTAACAACTGGCTTACTGATTGGCTGTGATAAAGATAGTGAAGCACTTGCAGTTAGTGACAAAAGACTTAATGAGATTAGTTCTCATTACAAATTGGTTCACAATGACTACAAAAATTATGCTCAAATTATAAAAGATTTGGGCTTGCAAGCAGTTGACGGAATTTTACTTGATTTGGGTGTGAGTTCTTATCAACTAGATAATAGCGAAAGGGGTTTTTCTTATCGCTATAATGCACCACTTGATATGCGAATGGACAGAGATAGTTTTCTAACAGCAAAGCAAGTTGTTAATACTTATTCTCAAAAAGAATTGGAACATATTTTGTTTGCTTATGGAGAAGAACCATTTTCCAAGCAAATTGCAAAAAATATCGTCCTAAAAAGGCAAGAAAAACCTATCGAAACCACTTTTAATTTGGTAGATATTATAAAACAAAGTTTGCCAGAAAAAGTTCTTCGCAGTAAAGGTCACCCAGCCAAACGAACATTTCAAGCAATAAGAATTGAAGTCAACGGGGAATTAAAGGACCTTGAAAACACTTTGAAAGATATGATTGCTAGTTTGAATAAGGGCGGTAGAATTGCTGTTATAACTTTCCATAGCCTAGAAGATAGAATTGTAAAAAATGTTTTCAAAGATGCAACAATAGATTGCATTTGTCCAAAGGAATTTCCAGTTTGTGTTTGCTCGCATCGTGCAACGCTAAAATTAGTCAACAAAAAGCCACTAGAAGCATCACAGTTAGAGCAACAGGAAAATACACGCAGTCAGTGTGCAAAACTGCGTATTGCCGAAAAAATTTAGTCGATTTATCATAAAAATTTTTGAAAAGGAGTATAATGTATGGAACACGAAAATGACATCTTGACTGTTGAAAAACCAACAACCACGCAAGAACATTTATACGAGAAAAAGAGTATTGAAAACCCTACAATGCAAAGGGAATACTCTAAATTTACTGATTACTCTAACGAAAAAACAAAAAAGGACTATGAGGAGTTTGAAATTATTCAAACATACAAGCCAAAATTAAAGCAAAGACAACAACCAAACAAAGATTTTCAAGCATTACTAGACGAACAAAATAACTTTGAACCTAGTAAGGAAACTTTTGTTTACGAAAAGGTAAAACCGCAAAAAAAATTAAAGCGTACAAGCAAAATTTTCGTTGTTGTTTGCTGTGCTATTGCTCTTTTAATGGGAACGCTTGGTATCGTAAATGCTGTTAAAATTAACGACTTAAATTTTTCCAATGTATCTACTGGCGAAAAAATCGCCAATGTTGGTAAAGAAATAGTTAAAATTGACCAAGTAATTGAAGGAATGACCAGCGAAGGCACTATTAAAGACGAAGGCACTGAAGGTGGTATGGAACAAGTTACAGTAAAAACCGAAATTGACTTGATAGAAAAAAACAAACTTCCTCAGCAAGAAAAAAAGACCAACTTTTTTGATAAGATTTGTAATTTTTTTAACTCGCTTTTTGGAGGCTAAAATTGAATACAATTCACTCAACACTTTCTATACAAAAGAGGCTAATAACAAGTTTTATGTTAATAGCCTCTCTTTTTATTTTATTATTTGGCAGACTATTTTATCTGCAAGTTTTTTTGGGCAAAACACTTCAATCTCGGGCAGAAGAACAATGGACAAGGGACTTGCCACTTTCGGCGTCTCGTGGCGTTATTAGGGACAGAAATGGCGTAGAACTAGCGGTTAGTTATACGAGTTTTGATGTTTATGTTAGACCAAGCAATGTAGTCAATCCCGAAGCAGTTGCAAATGCTCTTTCAACGATTTTAGGAGTAGATTACGATTCTGTGCTAAAAAAAGCCAGCAACAAAAAAATAAGTGAACATTTAATTAAACTATCCGTTGAACAAGAAGTTGTTGATAAAATAAAAGCCACCAAACAAAAAGGTATTTATTTTAGTGAAAACACAAAAAGATATTATCCGTTTGGCGATTTATTATCGCAGGTATTAGGTTACACAACTATTGACAATATTGGTCAGGCGGGATTGGAACTATATTATGATAAATACTTAAAAGGAATAGATGGTTACTCGCTTGTGCAAAGTGATATTCGTGGTGGCGAACTTGATAACACACTTGATAGTTATGTTAGTAGTATCGCGGGGTGCGATTTAACTTTGACCATTGACTATAAAATACAGCAATTTTGTGAGCAAGCAGCCGAACAAATTATGATTGACCATAAGCCCAAGAGTGCAAGTATTATTGTAATGGAAGTTAATACTGGCGAAATTCTGGCTATGACTAACAAGCCTAGTTTTTCACTTAACGATATTCCAAGAGATGATGTGTCATACCTAAATAAAACATCAAAAAACCTAAATATTGTTGATGTATACGAACCGGGTTCAACTTTCAAGGTACTAACAACTGCTGCTGCACTTGAAGAAAAAGTCACAAGTCTTAATGACGGTTTTTATGACCCGGGGTATAGAATTGTTGATGGGCAAAGAATAAATTGTTGGCGTCTTCACGGTCACGGCAGTCAAACAATGGTTGACGGGCTTTGTAACAGTTGTAACAGTGTTTTTGTTGATTTATCATTAAGACTCGGCGAAGAGAGAATGTATGAGTATTTTGACAAATACGGCTTTGGTAGTTTAACGGGAGTCGATTTTGCAGGCGAAAGTGCGGGAATTGTTATGGATAGAGATACAGCACAAAAAGTTGATCTTGCTCGTATGGGTTTTGGTCAAGCGATTGCTGTAACCCCGCTTCAACTAATTAGGGCAGAATGTTCGGTGTTTAATGGCGGAATTTTAATGCAACCATATTTTGTAAAATCAATTTCAAATAGTTACAATAATTATATAAATGAATTTTCGCCAACGCAGGTTAGACGAACAGTTAGCCAAAAAACAAGTGATGAAATCAATTATATGATGGAACAAGTTATAGTCAAAGCAAACGCAATAAATGCCTTTATTCCGGGATACAGAGTAGGTGGCAAAACAGGAACGAGCCAAAAGTACGAAGACGGAAAAATCAACGGCAAATATATTGCTTCGTTTATAGGGTCATTTCCAGCCGACAAGCCTGAATATGCCATTTTAGTTGTAGTAGATGAGCCATCTAGCGGTGCTTATTATGGTAGTATTGTTGCCACACCTTATGCTAAAACAGTTTTGGAAGGTATTATTGATTACAAGCAAATTCCGCCAACAGAAGACATTGTTGAGCAGACAAGTGCTATGGCGCTTAATATAGAAATGCCAAATCTTATTGGTAAAACTTTATCACAAGCGATTTATATAATTGAACAACTTGGCTTGCAGTATGAATGTGACGGCGAGGGTGGAATTATAAAGAGTCAATATCCACAAGCGGGTACAATGATGTTTAAGAAAGGCATTGTTGTATTAGGAATGTAACATTTTGCAATAAAAAATCACCTATTTAGGTGATTTTATATTTCTAATTTGTAGTTTTTACAGCAAAAATGTTCTATATTGAAATATAACAAAAACTCTTTTACATTTGGTAGGAAATGACGGCAAAATTGTAAAAAAAATGTTTTTTTAGACTTTTTTTGCTTGTGCTAAAATTCGCATAAACAAAATACTATACTATAAGCGGGTGATAAAAATGAAATTAAAAGAGTTATTAAAAGATGTTTGTGTTTTGTCAAAACAAAACTACAACGACAATTTGGAAGTTGAAGCAATTACTGATAACAGTAAAAAAGCTTGCAAAAATTCACTATTTTTTGCACTAATTGGAACAAACACAAATGGGTCTGTTTTTATTGACGAAGCAACAAAAAATGGTGCAAAAGTTGTTGTTTTGCAAGATGATGATTTATTAAAAAAATCAGTTTTTGAACAAAAAATTTTGAAGAAAAATAACAAAGTTATTTTAGGTAACAAAAATAGCGGTAATTTTAGTAAAACTAGCAATGTGCAAAAAACGGCATATATTTGTTATATTTTTGTTGACGATATACGAAAACAAATGAGCAAAATAAGTGCAAATTTTTACCATAATGCACATCAAAACTTAAAAATAATTTCGGTTGTTGGAACAAACGGAAAAACAAGTACAAGTCATATTTTGTATTCTATTTTAAGGCAAGCGAAAAAATCGGTGGGTGTTATTGGTACAAATTCAATAATTATTAACGATGAAACACGAAACTTTGATATGACAACGCCCGACCCAATTTTCTTGCACCAACTCTTTTTTGAAATGGCTCAAAAAAATGTTGAGTATGTAGTTATGGAAGTCAGTGCTCACGCCATTTTCTTTCACAAAATGTATGGCGTAAAGAGTATATGTACCATTTTTACGAATTTTAGCCAAGACCACCTTGATTTTTTTGGTAGTATGGAAAAGTACAAAAACATCAAAATTAGTTTTTTTAACTCCCAAAATACAAACCTTTCTATACTAAATATTGACGATGATGTTTCAATGGAAATTTCTCGCCAAACAGATACCCCAATTCTCACTTTTGGCATTAAAAAGCCAAGTGATGTTTTCGCAGTAAATATATCAATGAATTTGTCGGGGAGTGAATTTGTAGTAAATTATCAAGACGAAGTTTTCAGCATTAAAACAAACTTAACTTGTCTATTTAATGTCTATAACATTTTGGGTGCTATTGCTTGTAGCAAAGTTCTTAATATAAAAACAATAGACATAAAAAAGGCATTAAGTAATCTTGATAAAATTGCTGGCAGATTTGACATCGTTGACCTTAAACAAAACTTTAATATTGTTGTTGATTATGCACACACACCAGATAGTCTAAAATCACTTCTTGAAAACATAAAATCATTAAGCAAATCAAAGATAATTACAGTTTTTGGCTGTCCGGGTAATCGTGAT
The DNA here is from genome assembly GCA_934747255.1 of uncultured Clostridia bacterium. Lineage (GTDB taxonomy): Bacteria > Bacillota > Clostridia > Christensenellales > UBA1242 > CAKVNM01. The sequence goes on from CAKVGH010000002.1 coordinate 102,765, forward strand.
GAATTAAAACGAAAGATTATGGGCGAAATTGCGGGAAAGTATAGCGATTATTGTATTATTACAAGCGACAATCCACAGTTTGAAAACAGCATAAAAATCTTGCGTCAAATAGAAAGTGGCGTGGAAAAAACGAATTGTCCATACAAACTGGTTGATAACCGAAAAAATGCCATATCGCTTGCTATTTCCATTGCACCGCCAAAATCAACAGTTTTAATAGTAGGAAAAGGCACTGAAAACTATCAAAATATCAACGGAGAGCATATTCCTTACAGCGACTATGATGAAATAAAATCACAAATATTGCTTGCAAAAAAATTAAAACTCAACAGCAAGTTTTTGTATTAAAAATTTTTACATTCTTTGACAAATATCGGCAAAGACTTTATATTTTTTTATTAAATGCACAACATATCTTTATAAAAAGGGGTGTGCATTTTTTATGGATAGAATTTTTACTGCAATTTTAGTGTCATTCATAGTTGGACTTGTTGTTTCGCCAATAGTGATATTTTTTGCAAAAAAGTTGAAAGCAAAACAAAATATTTACGAATATGTCGATATGCACAAAGCAAAACAGGGAACACCAACTATGGGCGGTATTGGAATAATCATTGCCCTTGTTATTGGCTCGGTTTGTGGTTTTTATGGCAACAATAATCTTGCAGTTTTAACTCTTATGATTACGCTTTGCTATGGCATTATTGGTTTTTTAGACGATTTTTTGAAAATATTTTTCAAACGAAATTTAGGGTTAAAACCATACCAAAAAATTATTGGACAACTTCTAATAGCGATAATCGTAACAATTTTTGCATACAAAAATGCGTTTATCGGTAGCGAAATTTTTATTCCTTTTTCAACCATAAAAATTACACTTGGCTGGTGGTTTATTCCATTATGTTTAATAGTATTTTTAGCAACAACAAATGCGGTAAATTTAACGGACGGATTAGACGGACTAGCAGGCGGTGTAAGTCTAGCGTATTTAATGGGCTTTTTGTTTGTTTGCTATATAATTTTCACAAAACTTACAGGTACTATGCAAACAGAACTTTCACTTGAACAAATGAATTTGTTTGTGGTATGCGGTGCAGGAATAGGCTCTCTTTTAGCATACTTGATTTTCAATTCGTTCCCAGCACAAATATTTATGGGAGATACAGGTTCTCTTGCTCTTGGTGGGCTGATTGCGTGTCTTGCAATATTTTTAAGACAGCCACTTTTAATACTAATATTAGGACTTTGCTTTGTTTGGAGTGCGCTCTCTGTATGTATTCAAGTGGTATATTACAAACTAACAAAAAAACGAGTTTTTCTAATGGCTCCTTTTCATCATCATCTTGAAAAAAAGGGTATGAATGAAAACAAAATTGTCGTCATATACATAGTTATAACTTTAATAATTAGTGTGGGTGGCATTTTGATAACATTGCTTTGTAATTAAAAATTTGCTCTCACATTGGGAGCATTTTTTATGAATTACAAAAACACAAATGTACTTATTATCGGTATGGCAAAAAGCGGACAATCTGCCATGGAATTTTTGCAAAAGCATAAAGCAAATGTGTTTATTTACGACAGCGATATTGATACTCTTTCTCAATTAAAAAATAGCATAAAAAATATTACTATTTTAACTAAAATTGACGAACAATCCTTGCAAAACATTGATTTAATCGTTTTATCACCTGCGGTGAGTATATTCTGCGAAGAAGTTAAACTTGCACAACTTTTTGGTATAAAAATTATCAGCGAGTTACAACTTGGACTAGATAATGCAAAAGGCGATAAAATTTTGCTCACTGGAACAAACGGCAAAACAACAACAGTAAACTTAATTGAACAGGCTTTTAATTATGCAAAACGAAAAAATTTACTTGTAGGGAATGTGGGAAACCCAATTACCAGGTATGTTTCAAAATATAGAACAAATTACATTGTGGAAGTTAGCAGTTTTCAACTGGAAAGTAGTTTGGTAAAGCCAAACATTGCTTGCATATTAAACATTACTCAAAATCATCTAAACAGACATTTTAGTTACGCCAATTATATTCAAACTAAATATAAGATTTTTTGCAATCAAACAAAGCGAGATTTTTTAGTATTAAACTATGATGACGAATTATTGCGAAAACTTCAATCAAAACAGACAGAAATCTTTGGTGAGTTAGTAGATATAAAATCAAAAATATTTTGGTTTAGTGCCAAAACCGATGTTTTAGGTTCATACCTTAAAGACGGAAAAATTTATTTTAATAATGGTAAAAAAACTACCTTTATTGAGTACGAAAAAAACATAAAACTGCTGGGCAAACATAATGCTTACAATGTTCTTGCTATGGTTACTATTTGTATGCTTAAACATTTGCCACTAAAAGCCATTAGGCTCGCAATTAAAAATTTTGCTGGGGTAGAACATCGTTTGCAACTTGTTGCTAGCAAAAATGGTGTTGACTATATAAATGACAGCAAATCAACAACGCCTTTTTCCACCATAACGGCACTTAATGCGATAAAAAAGCCTGTGGTTTTAATTCTTGGCGGAAGCGATAAGGGGCTTGATTATGACGATTTTGTCAGCCAAATATCTTGCAAAATTAAGTATGCAGTTTTAACGGGCGAGATTGCCGAAAAACTTGAGAAAAGTTTTCAAAAAAACAATGTAAAAAACTACTGTGTAGTCAAGCAATTTGATAGGGCAGTACAAAAGGCAAAATCACTTTCTAGCAACGGCGACTGCGTCCTTTTGTCGCCAGCAACAGCAAGTTTTGATTGTTTCAACAACTTTGAACATCGTGGCGAAGTTTATATAGATTTAGTAAAAAAATTATAGGTGCAATGTGAAAAAAATAAAGGTTTTAGATTTAAGGTCATTCAAAACAAAACAACTAAACTTTTCGCTAATTTTTGTTACACTTATTTTAGTTGTATTTGGCATACTAATGGTTTATAGTGCTTCGTGTTATAGTGCCAATATTTTGTATGGTAACGACAAATTTTTTATGAATAAGCAAATTGTTGGAGCAGTTATTGGCGTATTTGCTATGGCATTTTTCACCTTGTTTGATTACCATAAACTAGAAAAAATAAAGTGGATTATTTTGGCTGTTTCGATTGTCCTATTAGCACTCGTTTTCGTTCCAGGTATTGGTTTTAGTAATAATGGTGCAACACGATGGATAAGATTGCTTGGAATATCTATTCAACCAAGTGAAATTGCAAAATTTGCTTTTGTAGTTTGGACGAGTTCATACCTAGCAAAAAACTATGATTATATTAAAACTTTTAAGGGCATTTTGCCTGTATTATTTGTTGGAGTAATTTACTGCGGGTTAATTATTTTAGAGCCTAATATGTCCATTACAATGTGTATGGCAATAACTATGATTGTTATGCTTTTTGTGGGCGGAATTAGAGCAAAACACTTTTTACTACTTGGCTCGGCTGGGCTTGTTGCAGTGCCTGCGTTAATTATTGCAGAGCCATACAGATTAAAAAGACTAATTGCCTTTACTAATCCTTGGCTCAACCCAAAAACAGAGGGCTATCAACTTATTCAGTCATTATATGGGCTGGGAGCAGGTGGACTTTTTGGTACTGGCTTGTTTTGTTCAAGACAAAAGTATCTGTTTTTGCCTTTTGCCGAAAGTGACTTTATATTTTCAATTATTGGCGAAGAATTAGGACTATTTGGCTGTGTTATTGTGCTACTTTTGTTTGCAATTTTAATCTATCAAGGCATAAAAATCGCTTGCAATGCAGTCGATAGATTTGGCTCTTATTTAGCAACAGGAGTTACAACGGTTATCGCAAGTCAAGTGTTAATCAACATTGCGGTTGTAACAGGTTCAATACCACCAACTGGCGTGCCGTTACCTTTCATTTCAAGTGGCGGAACAGCACTTGTAGTTTTTATGGGGGCAATAGGCATACTACTCAACATTCATAGGCAGAGCAAAAACTCTGCTTTTTTTATGACAAAAATTTGATTGCAACAGATTTTGTTTTTATGTTATAGTGAATTATGGAGATTAACTTATGAAAGAAAAAAGAGATTTGTATAACAACGAAGGAAAGCCAACAGGTTTAACATATTATAAGGGCGAAAAAGTCCCAGAAGGCTATTATCCTATGGTTGTTATGATTTGCTTGCAAAATAAAAAAGGCGAATTTTTAATGCAAAAAAGAGTTTTGGAAAAAGGCGGAGATTGGGGCGTTACTGGTGGTCATCCAAAAGCGGGCGAAACGCCAGAACAAGGCATTATAACCGAAGTTAAGGAAGAACTTGGGCTTGATATTAGCGGACTATTGCCAGAATTGTTCTCACAAGGTTGTGATGGCAAAGATTGTTTTAGAATGTATTATCTTTGTATTGATATTGACATTGAAAAATTATCTATTCAAAAAGAAGAACTAACCGAAGTCAAGTGGTTTTCAATGCAAGAACTTCAAGATATGGTTGATAAAAAAATTCTAAATTTAGACCAAATAGCGTGCTTTACCAAATGCGTTGATTATTTACATAATAAAAAATAAAAATTTAGTAAAATTCAGCAAAATTAAGCTTTATATTTTTATTTTAAGAATATAATTCTTAAAATAAAAATTTGTTCAATTTATTAAAAAAAGTAATCAAAGTAAGTCTAAAAAATTTTAATTTGATAGTTGACAATGCATTATTTTTAGATTATACTAAAAAAAATGAAAGGAGAGAAAGATATGTTTAATTCAGTTATGTTTTTGCATCATAAAAATTAGCATTTCATAAAACGATATGTTTTGTGAATGCTTTTTAGTGTGTAGCAAAACATATAAATGGATTAAGTATAGATTATATAAATTCTTGTAGCCCGTTGGTATGTTTTGATAGGAAACAATCAACGGGTTTTTTAAGGAGAAATTATGAAAATTTTAGAAAGGCTAGTAGCCATTGAATCGTATGAAAATTGTAATAAAATTTTAGATTACATTAAAAACGAATTAGAAAGTAAAGCCATAGAAGTAAAGGTTTTTGGAGATGATACAAAAATCTTATTGGCAGGATTAAATACACAACTATTTGACATTTGTCCAATAGTTCTCGCAGGGCACATTGACACAGTTAGTGCAAACATTAAACTTTATCAAACAAACCCTTATGTTTTAACTCAAATAGATGGTAAGGCTTTTGGGTTAGGTTCTATTGATATGAAAAGTTTTACAGCGGTAGTGCTTGATAACCTTGAAAAAATCAAAGATACAAAAACTCCAATAATTTTGGCTCTTACAACCGATGAAGAAACCGAATTAAAATCGGTGGAACTTATGGTCGAAACATTTAGAAAATTAAAAATTAAGCCTAAAATGACAATTTTGGGCGAGCCAACAAATAGTGAATTTGCTCTTTGCTCAAATGCGTGTTATGAGTATTCCATAAAGTTTTACGGAAAAGCGTGCCACAGTAGTAGGCTAAACGAAGGAGTCAATTCAATTTGTGCGTGTGCTAGATTTATTAGTTTTGTAGAAGATAATCAAAAAAACTATAATCTAACATCAAATTGCGGAGTTATAACAGGTGGGGAAGTCGTCAACAAAGTTCCAGATTATACCGAACTAAAATTTGACATTAGGTCAATATATCCAACCGATGTTGACAAATTTATCAATGATATTTATGATTTTATAGACAAATTGCAAAAACAATATGTAGGACTTGTTATAAAAATTGATAGACAACTGGCAATTCCAGCATTTAATATGTTTGATAACGAAAAACTTAATGCCATTGCAAAGGAATTAAACATAAAAACAAATTCATTTTCGGGTGGCTGTGAAGCAGGCTATTATACAAGTTATTCTGGCGATGCGGTTATATTTGGAGTAGGCGATTTGGCTCTTGCTCATAAACCTAATGAATATGTTGTTGTAGACGAATATAAAAAGTACTCTAACACATTACTTATGGTTTTGAAGTGTATTGAAAAGTACTATTTTTAGAATAGTTAAATTTCAAAAATCATTGAAAAATAATTGCTAATAATACAATTTGTAAAAACAGGTATTTAACCGCTTTAATTAGAAGCGTGTAAGATGCTTGTTTTTTATTATTAAAAAATATTTAGAAAATAGTTGATAAGTGGGTCAAATGTAATGAAAAAATATAACAATTATGTTATAGTATATTGAGGACAAGAAAAATGGATTTTATTAAAGAATTAGAAACACCAGATTTGATGTTAAAAAAAGCCAAGCAAGAAGACTTGGAAAGCATTTTTAATAATTACTGGTGTAGTGAAGTGCCAGCCAAATATATGCTATGGACACCACAAAAAGATTTACAACAAGCACAAGAAAGGCTCAATAAAACACTTCGTTTTCAAAAAGACCACTTTGCATTTTTTATCTATGAAAAATCTACTAATCAAGCCATAGGACAAGCAGGTATGATAGAAGTAGAACCTAATGTATACGAAGATATTGGCATAGGTATGGGCGAAAAGTTCGTTGGCAAAGGTTACGGCAAGCAAATTTTAAGATGTTTTATCAATTATTTGTTTAGTAAAGCAAATGCAAAAAAGATTATTTGCTCTTGTTTTGAAGATAACATTGCTTCAAGAAAAATGCAACAAGCGTGTGGCTTAAAATATGAGTATTCAAAAAAATGCACTAGGCAACGAGATAATTTAGAATACACGGCAGATTACTACACAATTACAAGGGAAGATTGGATAAAAAATAGCAAAAAAGATTGATATGATATGGCAAAGCGAAAGATTGAGTAAAAGATTTTGGATAATTTAGATTATTAAACAAATACTCTATCAACACATTACAATGACTTTTATAATCCAAAACAAATCTAAATCAAATAAATGGTTATTTTGTAATAATAGACATATTATTGTACTGTTTTCAAAGCACATATTATTGTGCTTTTTTCATAATTAAAACTATGGAAAAGTTTTTAATATATGGTGGCAACAAATTAAACGGCAAGTTAAAAATAAAGGGAGCAAAAAACTCCATTTTGCCTATACTTTCGGCTAGTATTATGTGCAAAGATAAGGTGGTTTTACATAATATTCCTTGTTTAAGCGATATTCATAATATGTGTGACATTTTGCGTTCTATTGGTTGCAAAGTTAAGGAACAAAAAAACAAAATAACTATTGATTCCAGTGGTGTTAATTCTTATGAATTACCAAGCGAACTTACTAGTAAATTACGAGCAAGTGTGTTTATGCTTGGCTCACTTTGTGCAGTGCAAAAAAGAGCCAAAATTAGTTACCCCGGTGGGTGTAATATTGGTTCTAGACCAATCGACATACACCTATTAGGTTTGGAAGCATTTGGTGTGGAGATAGAAGAAAATCACGGCTTTATTGTTTGCGATGCAAAAAACCTTAAAGCGAGTAAGTTTTACTTAAGATTTCCGTCTGTTGGAGCAACAGAAAACTTAATGATGTCGGCAGTTTTAACAAAAGGCGAAACAATCATTCAAAACTGTGCAAAAGAACCAGAAATTGTCGATTTGCAAAACTTTCTAAACAGTATGGGAGCAAGGGTTAGTGGAGCAGGCACTTGCGAAATTAAAATCCGTGGTGTAAAAAAATTGCACGGAACGGAATATTCGCCAATCGGCGACAGAATTGTTGCGGGAACATATATGCTTGCAACGCTTATGTGTGGTGGCAATGTCGAATTAAGTAATATTAACCCAATGCATCTATACAGTTTGGTTGAAAAGTTTGACGGAAACGATTGCAAAATTATAACAAAAAATGATAAACTTATTGTACAGTCTAGTGGTCGGCTAAAAGCAGTACCGCTGGTCGAAACAAATCCGTATCCATTATTTCCCACTGATATGCAGGCACAGATGATGGCTCTGCAAACAATTTGTGATGGCACAAGTGTGATTATTGAAAATCTGTTTGAAACAAGATTTAAGCAGGTTGCAGGACTCAAAAAAATGGGCGCTGACATTCTAATAAAAGGCAATATTGCCATTGTGTCTGGAAAAGAAAAACTTTGTGGTGCGGAAGTGGAAGCAACTGATTTAAGAGCAGGAGCAAGTTTAGTTCTTGCAGGGCTTTGTGCCGAAGGCTACACAAAAGTTAGCAATGTGTTTTACATAGATAGGGGTTATGATAGTATCGAAAACGACCTTAAAAAACTCGGTGCAAAAATCAGTCGTATTGATGAGTAAAATATGAAAAACAAAAAATTGAGAGTTTGTCTTATTGTTTTTGCAAGTTTGGTGTTGGTAATTGTTCTAACCAGTGCCATTTTTGCTCTCAAAAACATTTCTCTTGATTTTTTGGGCGAAACGGACAAACTGTCGAGTAGTGAGCAAACTATTATTGATAGTGCCGATTTCAAACAAGGCTCAAATGTCTTGTTTATGAAAAAAAACTATTACATAAGCAAAATTGAAAAGAAAAATCCTTATGTAAAGGTTGTTAACATAGAAACCGTTTTTCCAAACTCAATAATTATTCATTGCACAGAAAGAGTGGAACTGCTTGCGGTAAAGCAAACCGACAACACCTATGCGATTTTAGACGAAGATTTGAAAGTTTTGAATGTTGTTAATCACTTTGAAAACACAGACCAAAACGCCATAATTATTCAAGGTTTGGGTGATATTTCGCCACAAAATGCGGGAGATTTTTTGAGTCTTGACGAAAGACAAAACGAATTAGTAAAAAGCACGATAAATAGTCTTAAAGAGTGGAAATTATCTCCATCTGTATTAAAACAAAAGGTGGAATTTGTTTGCATTGACTACGAAAGAGAAAATCAAGTTTTAGTAAAAATGCGTAGTGGAGTAAAAATCGTAGTTAAAGACGCAAATATCTTGTGCAGTGATAAATTTAATATGGCATTTTCAGCATACGAAAGCAATATAAAATATCAAACTTCTGGTACACTAGAAGTACGAATCACAGAAAGTAATGAAATGAGAATTTTCTTTTATACCGAATAATTTTCCAAGTTTTTCCAGTTTTGTGCAAATAACTAAAAAAATTTTATAATTTTACATAAATATGCAAAATAGTGAATAAATTTTTATTTTTCATTTGACAACTTTTGACTGAAAATATATAATGAATTTAAGAAAAAAAATCGGGAGATGATGGTTTTGGCTAAAAAATATGGATGCGTACTTGATTTTGGTTCAAGTAAAATAACCGCAATGATAGGGGAAAAGGGCGTTAATAACACCTTTAATATTCACGGTACGGGCGAAACAGAATATGCTGGATATTACGAAGGTGAATTTGTTGAGCCAGAAAAACTACTTGCTAGTATCGAAAGTACCTTAACAAAAGCACAAACAAATAGTGGATTAGAAATTACAAAATTATTCGTTGGAGTTCCAAGCGAATTTTCATTCTGCAAAACAAAATCAGCAGGAATTAGTTTCAAAAAGCGTACAAAAATAGGAGTGGACGAAATATACTCTTTCTTTGACCTAGCGTCAAAGGACCTTGATGTTTCTAACTGCACAATATTAAATCGTTCTCCAATTTTCTTTATGCTTGACGATAAGCGTAAATGTATGGACCCAAAAGGACAAGTTACAAGCAAACTTTATGGCGAAATTAGTTTTATCTTTGCAGAGAATAGTTTTATTGAAAAAATAAATGATATTCTTTCTCAATTAGGTATTTCTAATGTCGAATATGTCAGCAGTCCTCTTGCTCAATCAATATATCTTTTAGACCCAGAAATTAGGGACACAGGGGCAATTTTAATTGATTGCGGATACATATCAACAAGTGTTGCTTTGGTAAAGGGCGATGGACTACTTGGTCTTAATGCTTTCTCTCTTGGTGGCGGACACATAACAGCTGACTTAAGCCAAGTTTTGCAACTATCGTTTAAGGACGCCGAAACATTAAAACGAAAAGTAGTTTTGAGTTTGGATGCAAGCGATAATGATTTTTACGAAATTGTAAACGGAACAGGTAGTGTTACACCAGTTTCTGCAAAACTTACAAACGAAATCGTTGGCGCAAGAGTAGATATGATTGCCACAATGATTAGCCGTTCACTTTCTGCACTAAAAGGCAGTTACAATGGCTATCTTCCAGTTTATTTAACTGGTGGCGGAATTTGTTATTTGAAAGGCGGAAAAGACTATCTTTCAAAAGCAATAGGCTCAAATATTGAAATTTTGTCGCCACAAGTTCCACAATTAAATAGACCACATTTTTCAAGTGTACTTGGGCTACTAGATTTGGCGTTAGCACAAGTAAAAACAGAAAAATTGTCATTTGGTGAAAAATTAAAGCGTTTATTTAAGCATAAGTCATAATGAATTATATTTAACTTATTGACAAACACAAAAAATGATTATAAAATAAAAAGCAAGGAGATAAATATGTTTAACGAAGAAGTAACAAGCGTTGCGAAAATAAAGGTTATCGGTGCAGGTGGCGGTGGCTCAAATGCCGTTACAAGAATGATTAAGTTTGACTTCAAAGGTCCAGAGTTTATCGCTGTTAATACAGATAAACAAGCCCTTTTAACAAACCCAGCCGAAACAAGAATACAAATTGGTGCAAAATTGACAAAAGGACTAGGCGCAGGTGCTGACCCAGAAGTTGGTGCAAAGGCTGCCGAAGAAAATAAAGCAGAACTTTCTGCTGCTTTGCAAGGTGCAGATTTGGTATTCATTACAGCAGGTATGGGTGGTGGAACTGGTACAGGTGCCGCCCCAGTAATTGCTCAAATGGCAAAAGATATGGGTATTTTAACTGTTGCTGTCGTTACAAAGCCATTTGGTTTTGAAGGTAAAGCAAGAATGTTGAATGCAGAAAAAGGTATTGAAAACTTGAAAAAGTATGTTGATACTTTGGTTATCATTCCAAACGACAAGTTGTTAAAGGTTATGCCAAAGGGAACTCCAATGCTTGACTGTTTTAGATATGCAGACGATGTTTTAAGACAAGGTATTCAAGGCATTAGTGATGTTATTATCAATCCAAGTTTGATTAACCTTGACTTTGCTGATGTAAGAACAATTATGAAAAATCGTGGCTATGCTCACATGGGTATTGGTAGAGCAAAAGGCGAAAACAAAATGCACGAAGCAGTTAGAAATGCAGTGTATAGCCCACTATTAGAAACTCAAATTGAAGGAGCAACTGGCGTATTACTTAATATCAAGGGCGGTATTGACCTAGCACTTGACGAAGTAAACGAAGCCGCTGCTTTGGTTCAAGAAGTTGTTGACCCTAAATGTAACTTTATTTTCGGTACAAGTATTGACCCAAATATGGAAGACGAAGTGGAAATCACTATCATTGCTACTGGTTTTGCTGGTGCAAACTTTGAAAACAAAAAGGAAGAGCCACAAAAACCAGATATTCATTCACAAGCAGATGGTTTGCGTACTTTTATGAATCAAAATCGTCAAAATCAAGAAGATGAAAGACAAAGATTATATGACCAAAAACTTCAAGTGAATACAGGCTTGTTTGACATAAGACCAACACAACAACCACAACAAGAACCTGTTATAATAAAGCCTAAAGAAAATACTTCAAGAATGACTATTGAAGATGACGATATTCCACCTTTCTTAAAGAGAATGAAAGGCAAAAACTAATGTTTATAAAACAATTTGGCACAAATTTGTGCCATTTGCTTGCTAATATGGCTCAGTCGGTAGAGCACCACCTTGGTAAGGTGGAGGTCACGGGTTCGATTCCCGTTATTAGCTCCACTTTTAGTATTATTCAAAAAAATACTATATATTTATATAACTAAAATCGCTAGTATTTACTAACGATTTTTTTATTTATTAAATTTATTTTTTGCTTGTTTGATTTTTTTTGCTTCAAGGATTTTATTAGTTTGTTTTTGTTTAATATTGGGTTTTTTTAATAGTTCGATAATTTTGCCTTTACATATTTTTTAATAAATTTTTTTACTGATTAGTTATTAAAGATGTGAATAAAAAATATAAGAAAAGATAAAATATTATGAATTTTTTATTTTATAATATTAAGGTTGTAAAATAAAAACAAAAAATTTTATACCTTATCAACCTGCTTTTTTACAGCAACAAAATCAATTATGCCAGTGATTAAAAATAGTCCACTCAATACAAATAGACCTATTGTAAAAGCGTCAATAGTTTGATTTCTGTCTAGTTTTATAATGGCAATAGCAAGCGAAATACAAACAACTGCGGTTCTAACAAATGCAAGTAGCGTTCTAGTGCCAGCAAGCAAGGTTCGTTTTTTTGCTAAAATAACATTTTTTTCTTCCATAACGACACCTAATAAAGTTTAGCAACATTCATTAAAATTAAAAATCCAAACAAAAATGTGGTAGTAGCCCCCTGAATAATAAACATTAAGTTGGTTGCAACTTGAAATTTTTGATTTAATGAGTAACCGATAAAGCCAAATAGCCAAATCAACATCCATACTAGCCAGAATATTCCTGCAAGAGTTGAGCCGATAACTAGCAAATAAATTCCTAAAATCAAGGCACTAATGGTGGAGAGTAAGCAGTAATACCCAAAAAACTTTTCACTTTCGTTGTTTTTGGCAAATATGGCAATAAATATATTAGTAAACCCAAAAAGCAACCCACCCAAATAATGAATATCGTTGGACGGAACTTGGCTTGTAATTAAAGAATATAGATTGAAAAGTAATATCATTCCGCCAGTTAAAAAGTTAATTAAAACTAAATCTTTTTTGTTCCAGTTATTTAATCCAATTAGTCCATTAAGAACTAATGTTATACCAACAAAAACTAATGAAACACCTAACATAAAAAACTCCTTTTTGTTGATTATCAACATTTTTTATTGTTTTATACTATAAAACATTTTTAATAGGTAATACAATAGTTTTTTAATAATAGTCATTTTGCAGAGTTACGGTTAAAAATTTTTGAAAAATTTGTTAAAAAAGTTTATATGCTTTATTTTGAAAAAATAAAAAAAAGTGATATTCTATGTATGTTAAACAAAGGAGAATTTTATGAAACAATTTGAAGTATCAACCGACAGTAACTGCGATTTATACACAAATGAAATAGAACAATTAGGAGTTTATGTAGGACATTTGTCTTATTTACTAAACAAAGATAACAAACTCACTGAACATTTAGATAATTTTACAGACTATCAACAATATGTTGATTTCTATAATGAATTACGAAAAGGTGCTGTTGCAAAAACATCAATACTTAACCTAGATGCACATATTAGACTTTTTACCGAAATGGCAGAAAAGGGTGTTAAAAATGCCTTGCACATTGCTCAATCTTATGGTTTAAGCCCAACACTTGATAATGCCTTAAAAGCAATCGAAATTGTTAAGGAAAAGTACCCAGACATCAACTATAAGGCTATCGAATCAAGAACAACAACTTGTGCCGAAGGTATGCTTGTTAAATCCGCTTGCAAGTTTAGAGATGAAGGAAAATCACTAGACGAAACTCTTGAAATAATTGATAAAATGAAAATGAATGTTCAACATTTTATCATCGCAGATGATTTGATGTACTTAAAGCGAGGTGGAAGAATTAGTGGTCCAAAAGCGGTTATGGGAACACTTCTTAATCTAAAACCAATCATCGAGTTTTCAAAAGAAGGCAAACTGGAAGTTATTCGTAAGGAAATGGGTATGAAAAAAGCAATGAAAAGCATCATTGCCGAAGCAAAAAATTATACTAAAAACAATATTGATTTTAGAGGTGTTATTGTTCATACAGACAACTTACCAGTTGCAAAGGAACTTCAATCAATGGTTAAGGAAGCCTTTGGTTACGAGCCAGAAATTAGAATTATGGGTCCAATTATTGGTGCTCACGTAGGTCCAAATTCTGTTGCTTATGCCTTTATTTCAAACGAAGAAAGGCCTTGCTAATAAAATTTTAATAATTGAAAGATAAGTGCTTTATTGTTTTATTAAATAAGCACTTATTTTTTTATCGTAGTATTTTATTAAAAAAATTAAAAATATAAATCAAAGAATTTTTTATATAATAATAAATAGTTTTATTGTATAATTAACTCAACTATTTGTTGTAATCATTTATAATAATTGTCTTTTATAAAATCAAATTTATATAATAAAAAAAAATCACCTAATTAAAGGTGATTTTTTATTTTTATAAAGTAGAGTAGATGATTACTCACTTAATTCTTCGGCTTCATTGTTGAGCTTAAATTTTTCAAATGTGTAGGTATTCCAAACACAGTGGAAAGAAGCAAGTTGTTTTTCAGAAAGATAATGCTTTGAATTTAATCTTTTGACAAGTTTCAAAAGTTTTTTATCATTTGTAAATTCGTCAAGTCTTTCGATACCATAAACTGTCACTGGCTTATCCAATATTTGAGTTACTGCTTCGCCAATATCAACTTCTTCAAACTTTCGGTTATGTTTTGTATGCAAAAATTTTATGGTATTTGTTTCTCTATCAATGGTCGCAAATTGAATTTGACAACCAGTTTGACCGTTGCTTAAATATCTTTTAACAACTCTAAAATATATATCAGTCCAAACAAATTTTTTATTTCCAATATGTCCCCAGTAGTCAGGTCTAGCATTTGCAAAATCCATTATTATTTCTCCTTAAAGTTAAAATATTATATAATATAAAATAATAGTTGTCAATACTCATTTTTGAAATTTTATCAAAAATTAAACTTAAAATTTTACTTAAAACAGAGTGGAAAAGTCCTAGTTTTTTGTTATTCTTAAATCTTTACCTTCAAACTTAATGCAAACAGATTTTGACTTATCAAATAGGCGAGAGAAAATTCGTTCTTCATACTTATCAATAATATTGTTTGGCATTAAATTTGTGGTGATTATTGTTTTTTTGTTGTTAAGAATTCTGTCATTTATAAGTAGCAAAAAATACTCTTTTGTTACATTTTTGAGCATTGGCTCTGTGCCTAAATCATCAATAATTAGTAAGTCAGGTTTGGTGTATTGCTCTAATTCTAGCATTTTTTCTTCCATTTTAGAAGTGTGAATTTTCAAAAAGTGATTGTTTAATGCAAACATTGAGCAAAACAAAGCGGTATAGCCTTTGCTTATAACCGATTTTGCAACCGATTTTGTAATATAAGACTTTCCAACACCAGTTTTACCAGCAAAAATCAAAATTTGCTTGTTAGTTTGCTCAAAATCATTAACAAACTCAATCAAGTTTTCTTTTACTTGCTTCATATATTCCTTGTTTTCAAAACAATCATAATTATAGTCACTTAACAAAGGAATATCATTAAAATCTATATTTGAGTCACGCATAATTTTTTCGTTATAGATTTGTTTAACGCAAGAACAAAGTTTTCCGTTATAATAACCTGTATCTTCACATTTTTTGCAATTAAAGTGGGGCACTAGCGATTTTTCGCTAATTTTTAGTTTTTTTAGTACTGATTTTTTTTGGTTTTCTATTTCGTCAAGTTGTTTTTCGGCATCAGCAGTGTCTTTTTGCTCAAATTTTAACTTGCCAATTTCAAAAACTAATGCTCGTGATTTTTTATCTAATTCGGCATACTCGCTATGCTTCATAACCGATTGTTTAACATATTCAGCGTCAAAAATCTCGCTATTTCTCATAGCGTTTTTTTCTAGCAAAATTTGTTTGATTATTTCTCTTTCAATCATTTCCACTTAACCTCTTTTAAGTTATCAAATAGGGCGTTAATTTCGTCACTAGAATAACTTCTTTGTTCAAAACTAGCAGGTTTAATATTTGCAATATCACTAACTACTATTTTTTGACCCTTTGCCTTTTCAATAGTGTCAATATGATTTTTGTACCAATCGCTTAAAATTTTGTTGACATACGCTAGTGGGTGAGATTTATTTACAGCAAATGAGCAGGCATATTCAATAATATCGTTGGAAAAATTCCAAGTAAAAGTCCAAGTTCTGTAAAAATCTCTGTCCCAAGAGGAGACATTTCGATTTAGTCCCACAAGAGATAATATTTTTTTTATGTAGCCATCAGTTTGCAAAATCTCGCCAAAATATTGATTTATGCTCTCAACACCTGTTAAACCTAGCGAATAAAATTTTTCAACTGTGTCATTCATTCCTTCCAAAGTCTTTATATTTGTTTTGAAACAGAAATCAGCAATAAGTTTGAGTGAGTCTGCGTTGTAGCCCATATTTTGCCATTTTACGATGTATGTTTCAATGACATTTTCTAGGTTTTCGTAGTAAACGCCAATTTGTTTCGTAACCATTTTTGCGGTGGAGAGTAGGTCTTGCTTTGATTGTTCGTATGTTTCAATCTCTTTTTCGCTTAATAGTTTTAATTCGTAATATTTTTCCAATTTGCGGTTTAATTGTTCAATAGAGCCTTTTTTCTTAAAACTCTTTGCAACAAACAAGATAACTTCTTTTTCAAAGCCCAAATCTTTTGTCCATCTAACGAACATTTGCTTATCTTCAAAATCGGCTTGTTTTTTACTGCCAAGCAATTTTAATATTTCGCTAACATCACTTGCGATTGCTTCGTGTTGCAGTAATTTTTCTTCAACATCTTTTGTGGTTTTAACATTTTCATAAGCCCAATTTTTTGCAACTGTTAATATGTAAGAGTAGCCAACATTTTTGCCCTTAACATTAGTGCAATATTTGGCTATCATAATCAAAGCGTCTGGCTCGATATGAAAAGACTCGATTAGGGAATAGTACTCGGCATATTCGGTTGGAGTAATCATTCTGCCTTCAATAATTTCTTGAATTTGCTTATTAAAATTAGCATACTTTGTTTTGCTATACTTTTTGTCATTGCTTTTTGTTTTTACTGGCAAATATCTAACTTCAATAGGGTCAATGTTAAGCAATGTAACAAGACCTTGTTCTTGCCAATATAAAAAACACTCTTTGACATCTTCTTCGGTCAATCCAAGTTGTCTAGAAAAACTCTCCAAAGTATTGTTAAAGCCGTCATTTTGACAATTATAAAGTCCAAGCAAATACACTTTTACGCACACATCTGGTGCTAAAAGCATATAGTCAGTAACAAATTTGTTGTCTATTATAGTGCTGTTTTTTACTGCACTTTCGTTTGAAAATTTACAAAAAGCCATTTCTTCCCCTAAAAAATAATACCACATTTAGTGATATTATAATAATATATTAAATTGCTTTTTTTTGCAAGATTTTTTGTCATCTTTGTTTTTACAAATTTTTACGCATATTTTCGATTGCGTTTTTTTCTAGTCTTGATACCTGTGCCTGACTAATTCCAACTTGCTCCGAAACTTCCATTTGAGTCTTGCCCAGATAATATCTCATCATCAAAATTTGTTTTTCACGCTTGTTTAGTTTTTTCAACGCATCTTTTAAGGCAAAATCTTCTATCCATTCGTCTTGATTGTTTTTGCTATCGCCAATTTGGTCCATAACTCTAACGGTTTCTTGACCGTCACTATAAACGGGGTCAAACATACTACAAGGCTCGCTAATTGCATCAAGAGCATAGACGACATCTTTATATGGCAAATCTAAATCTTGGGCTATTTCTTCAATAGTTGGCTCGTCCAAACTTCCTTTGGAAAGTTTTTCTCTTGATTTAAGAATTTTGTATGCTGTATCTCTAATGCTTCGACTGACTCTTACACTCGAATTATCTCTCAAATATCTTCTTATTTCGCCTATAATCATTGGCACGGCATAGGTGGAAAATCTAACATTAAGACTAATATCAAAATTGTTTATAGCCTTAATTAGTCCCACACAACCCACTTGAAATATATCGTCAGGGTTTTCCTTTCTGCCTGCAAATCGTTGCACTATGGAAAGTACCAAACGCATATTTGCAAAAATAAAGTCTTGCCTTGCTTTTTCGTCACCAGACTTTACTTTTATCATAAGTTCGTCCATCTCTTTGCCTTTCAATTTTGGTAGAGTAGATGTATTTATACCACAAATTACAACTTTGCTTGCCATAAAAACTCCAAAAATCAATTTGTTTTTATGGTTTCCAAACAAAATATTTTTATTCAATTAGTTTATAAATTGACTAAAAACTTTTTTTCAATTCTTTTCCAAGTTTATTTATTATCTTTTTTTCAATTCTCGAAATATAACTTTGACTAATTCCCAGCATATCAGCGACTTCTTTTTGCGTTTTTTCTTCGGTATCATAAACAAGTCCAAACCTGAGTGAGATTATCTCTTTTTCCCGTGGATTAAGCCTTGATAAACACTTGTAAAGTAGTTGTTTTTCTGTTGTTTGTTCAAGATTTTTTGTAACGCTATCATTTTCCATACTGATTATATCTTGTAAAACGAGTTCGTTGCCGTCACTATCAGTATTTAGTGGTTCTTCCAAACTGATTTCGTTTTTCTGTTTGCTAGTTTTTCGTAAGTGCATTAAAATTTCATTTTCAATGCAACGACTGGCAAAAGTAGCAAGTTTTATGTTCTTTTCAACATTAAAATTATTAACAGCCTTAATTAAACCAATAGAGCCAACACTGATTAGGTCTTCAAGGTCAAGCCCCGTATTTTCAAATTTTTTGGCTATGTATACAACCAGCCTTAAATTGTGCTCAATAAGTTCGTTTTTAGCGATTTCATTGCCTTTTTCGGCTTCTAAAATAAGGTCTAATTCGGTTTCACTGTCGAGTGGCGAAGGCAATGCTTCGTTTCCACACAAAAACAAAACTATGTTAGAATATGCGTTAAAATATTCGCCTGATAAAAATTTTTTTAATGCAAGCATTAGTTTTGATTTTAACAATTTCAATTTCATAAAAACTCCTTTTTACTTTTTAATCTTACATTTTTAATCAAGTACCTTTTTGTGCTTTAAGTGATAAATTTTAGTAATAAATTTTTGCAAAGTCTTAATTCAATGACTATTTTTCATAATGTCTTTCTGTTTGATGAAATACTACAACTTTAATCGAATAATAGGGGATTTAATATGCAGTCGGTTGATAGATTAGACTTGAAGTTTGATAACGACAAGCCAATTAGTGCATTATTAAAACTCTTATTTTCAACTAATATATTATCTATTTCAAACACTAAAATTTTAGAACTTTTAGAAATAGATTTTACTTCTTGTTCGTGCAAGTTTTTTAATGGTAAATTTTCATATTTTTTTAACAAAATATCACTTAATTTTATATTGGGACATAGTTTCAATAACACTTCAAAATCTATTAGAGTTATGGGGTTTGCGGTCACACTATCAACAAGCCTATTTCCTGTATCCAAAAATGCTTTGCAATCAACTTTTTTATCTAAAAATACAAGCGAAATATCGTAAATATATTTTGATAAATGCTTTATATTGTAAAAATATTTGATTAGGTTTTTAACAAAAAAATAACAAAGAGAGCAAATGAGCAAGGCTAGTCCAACGGGAAAATTGTATATTTCGATAGCACCATTGTTTGTAACATATTTAATTCCAAAAAAACTGCAAAACATTATACACGCTCCGCCCATAATTGCGGTCGATAGCAAAAACGACAAAAGCACTAATATGTATTTTTTTGTATTCCATTTTTTTAGCAAAATTAGTGGCATTATTATCGCACAAAGTATTTTTATGATAATCAAATACATTCCACTAACGAGTGGCGAAATCAAACTGACAGCAGTTCCAAAAAATGCGTCCAAAACTACAATCCACTTGTTAGTTTCTAGTTTGCAAAGTTTTTTTGTAATCGACAAAATAAATAAATCAATTAACATATTGTCGATAAAAACATACTCAACATACACTTGCATAGATACATTTTATCAAACTTTTAATTATCACTCATTAAAGATTTCTGGCAAAGATAATCAATTAAAAGGTTATTTTGTCGGTTGTGCGGGTATTTCATCGTCTTGGACATTAGCAGTTGTCGTGTAGGTAGTTTGTTTTAGCACATTTATTCTGCCAGTTTGCGAGTAAAGTTCCACCAAAATGCAGTCATAACCTATCTTACAAATATTGGAGTAGGGTATAAAAACATCGTCAACACTCCTAAAAATATTCCAACCGCTTTTTGAGCCGGGAACAACAAGCCCCAAAATTTTACCGCACTGCGTTTCAAAAACAATATCAATTATGTGACCAAGTCTTTTTCCGTCAACAACATTTATAACTTCCTTTGATTTTAGTTCACAAAAACTCGTTTCCATACAATCTCCACATTATTCTTTTTATATTGTATGAAAAATTTGTCACAAAAAAGACATTTTTAGCAAAATTTAACTTGATAACTACCTGTGTCATTTTTGCAGACTTGTCCAAATATAATACTTTAAGGAGCAACTATGGACACTCAATCTTTAACCGAATTAAAACAAAATCAAACGGGAGTTATCGACTATGTTTTTGGTAATACCCACTTAAAACGAAGATTATTAGAATTAGGCTTTACAAAGGGTTCAAAAGTGCGAATTTTGAATGTTTCGCCACTAAAAAACTCTTATTTATTAGAACTCCACGGCTATGTTATCGCACTTAGGCAAAACGCAGTAAAAAACATTCAAGTTGTGGTGGAATAGTTGTATGAAAAAACAAAAAAATAGCAAAAAAATGGAGCAAAACTCACAAAAAAGTACTCCTAAAATAATTTTAGATTTTGACAAAAATATTGTGCTAGTTGGTAATCCAAATACTGGAAAGACAACTTTTTTTAATGCCATAACCGCATCAAATGAACATATTGGCAACTGGCACGGCGTAACGGTCGATTTTAAGGAAAAAGTAATCAACCATAATGGTGAAAGAGTAAAGGTCACCGATTTGCCCGGCATTTACTCACTTTGCTCATACTCGTTTGAAGAACAGGTTGCAAGAGATTATATATATAGTAGCCATGCACAAGTTATTGATGTTTGTGATGCTAATAATTTGGCAAGAAACCTGTATTTAACTTTGCAATTAAAAGAACTTGGATTATCGCCAATAGTTTGCATAAATATGGCGAACGAACTAAAAAAACAAGGCAAACAAATAGATGAAAAAAAACTAGCAAAAATGCTAGGGCTTGATGTTTTTTTGATAAATGCACAATCCAAAAAACAATCAAAACAATTACTTGATTTTGCTCTAAAAAAGAGTCCACTTACAAATGTTTCTATGAAAAATAATATTGTTTCTTCGTGCAATATTAACGAATACTTTTCAAAAAAAAGTCGGGCAAGCGAAAATAGGGACAAAACCACTAATACTGAAAATATTTCAAACCAAATTTTGATACAAAACTTGCAATCGCCACCAAATGATTTAACTAGCAAATCAAAAAGTGAATATGCAAAAAAGCATAAAAATATTTTTAGCAAAATCTTTTCAAAAAACAAGCAAAAAAAACAAAATATAAAAGTTGACTGCTGTGGAGAGAATACTCTTGCTAGTACCGATATTTATGCTGAATGTTTTAGTCAAATAGACTTTGAAAAAATATCTAATATTTTAGGCGATAATCTAACAAAAATCAACTTACCAAAAAGATTTGTCATCTTAAAACTACTTGAAAAAGACGAATTTATAGAACAACAATTATCTTTGTCAAACGAGCAAAAAAGTTTGTTAAAACCATATCTTGAAAGGTTTGACGAATCTTATATAGCCAGTCAAAGATATAATTTTATTGACAAAATTATTAGCACTTGTCAAACGGAAAGCAAAAAAAATGTGTATGGGTTTTCCAAACTTGATAAAATCGTTCTTAATAAGTACCTTGCTTTGCCTATATTTTTGGGTATTGTGGCGTTAATATTTTTTCTTACTTTTTCTAGTGTAGGAAAGTTTTTAACCGACAAATTAAACTATTTTGTTGAACGTTTTTTAGCACAGCCGTGCATAGAATTTGTCACATCTCATACAACTAATCAATTTTTAATATCGTTTGTAAAAGATGCAATTTTTGGTGGAGTGTGTAGTTTGCTGTCATTCTTGCCACAAATTGCCTTACTGTTTTTACTATTATCAATATTGGAAGATAGTGGCTATCTTTCAAGGCTAGCATTCACTTTGGAAGACTATTTTTCACTCATAGGCTTATCAGGAAAAAGTGTTTTTACTCTTTTAATGGGCTTTGGCTGTTCAACAACTAGCACGATGACCGCTAGAACACTGGAAGACAAAAATAGCAAGATAAAAACAGCGATGTTGTCGCCATATTTATCGTGTAGTGCAAAAATTCCACTATATACTGTTATTTGCACAGCATTTTTTGTAAAACAAAAATTTTTGATTATTTTTTCGCTTTATCTTTTAAGCGTACTCGTAGCAATACTTGTTAGTTTTATTTTGCAAAAGACTATCTTAAAGAGTGGTGAAACAAGTTTTATTATGGAACTACCGCCATACAGATTTCCAAAGATTAACAGAATATCAAATGTGTTATGTTCTAATATAAAATCGTTTGTATTAAGAGTTGGGTCTTTGATTGTTAGTTTTTCGATTATTATTTGGATTTTGGAAAGCTGTGATTTTTCATTTAGACTTAACCCAGAAAACAGCATTTTAAGACAAATTGGCTTGTTTTTAGCACCAATATTTAGCCCGCTTGGTTTTGGCTCGTGGGGAGCAGTTGCCTGCCTAATCTGTGGTATTGTGGCAAAGGAAATCATTGTCGGTACAATGGGAATTATCAACAATGTTGGTGCAGACTCATCAAGCAATGCGATTAGTCAAAGTTTGCTTCTTTCAACTTCCAGTCTTGCCTTAAATCCTTGCTCGGCACTTTCATTTTTAGTATTTTCACTTTTATATATGCCTTGCATTTCCACGATTGGTGTAATGAAAAAAGAAATCGGCTCAAAGTGGACGCTAATAGCCATAATAATTCAACTATCTATTGCATATATTTTAAGTTTTGCTGTGTATAGAATTTCGCTTTGCTTTACCATAAATGGCTTTGTTTCGGGACTGATTTCGCTGGCAACCTTTGTTTTAATTGTTGTTGCATTGATTGTGCTATTAAAATTCATAAAATCTAAAAACAAATGCAAGTTTTGTCCTAATAAAACTAGATGTGGTGACTGCAAAAATAAAATTTAGTACAATTATAAAATGGGTAAATCTATTAAAAAACGATTAAAGACATATAATTATTGTTAGCCTATAACTTTATCATAAAAAATTTTTATTAGTCTATAACTTTATCAAATAATACATTTTAATAAATTAACACTTTATTTTGCAGAGTGTAAATTTTAGAAATTTATTAAATCAAAAAAATGAGTTTGACCGATTGCCAATTAGTAATTGCAAAAACTCTTTTTTTATGATATTATTTTGGGTAGATAAATATTAAAGGAAAAACAGATATGAAAAAACCATTAGTTGCCTTGGTTGGTAGACCAAATGTTGGCAAAAGTACACTTTTTAATAAAATAGTGGGCAAACGAATTAGTATTGTAAAAGACGAACCGGGCGTTACAAGAGATAGAATATATGCTAGTGCTGAATGGCTAAACTACAAGTTTAATATCGTTGATACTGGCGGTTTGGACCTTAAAAATACCAGCGAAGTTCAAAAAAATATTATGGCACAAGCAAATGTGGCAATAGAACTAGCAGATGTCATTGTTTTAGTTGTAGACGGAAAAGAAGGAATTACAGCAAGCGACAAGGAAATTGCTGATTTTTTGCGTAAAAGCAAAAAGCCTATTGTTTTATGCGTAAACAAACTTGACAACAACGAAGTCGAAAATAGTTACGAGTTTTACGAACTTTCTCTTGGCGAACCATTTGTTGTTTCTGCATCAAACAGACTTGGCTTTGGCGAATTGCTAGATGAAGTTTGTTCAAACTTTCCAAAAGGCGAAGTGGAAGATGACGAAAAAGAAGCAATCAAAATTGCAATCGTAGGCAAGCCAAATGTTGGTAAAAGCAGTATTGTAAACAGACTTCTTGGCGAAGACAGAGTTGTTGTTAGTAACATTGCAGGAACAACTCGTGACGCCATTGACACACCTTTTTCGTATGATGGAAAAGATTATATTTTAATCGACACTGCGGGCATTAGACGAAAAAGAGCGGTGGAGTTTATGAGTGTGGAAGATTATAGCGTAATTCGTTCTATGGAAGCCATCGAAAGAGCCGATGTTGTAATGATTGTGTTTGATGCTAGTGAGCCACTCAGTGAACAAGATGTTAGAATTGCAGGAATGGTACACGGAGCCCAAAAACCAAGTGTTGTTGTTATCAACAAATGGGATAGTATTGAAAAAAATCAGCAAACCACACTTATTTATGAGCAAAAATTAAAAGAAGACCTTGCATTTATGGATTATTACTTGTCTTGCTATGTTTCGGCAAAGTCTGGTCAAAGAATTACAAAACTTATGTCAAATGTCGTAAAGGCATACGAAAACGCAAATCGCCATGTGTCAACAAGCATTATTAACGAAATTTTACAAGATGCTATTAGAATGACGCAACCACCTTCCAAAAATGGCAAAAGGCTAAAATTTTTCTTTGCAAGTGAACCTAGTGTTGTTCCACCAACTTTTGTATTTATGTGCAACGATGCAAAGATAGTACATTTTTCTTATCAACGATACCTTGAAAACTGCCTTCGTAAAGCCATAGATTTTAGCGGTACACCAATAAAACTAATTTTTAGAAGTAGGGGCGATGACAAGCAATAATCGGTTAAAAATGTTAAATAACTAAAACATATTGAACAAAACATTATCTAAATGAGTTAATATTCAAACAGATAATGTTTTTTATTGCAAAAATGCCTGTTAATTTTCATTTTATTGATTTTTTATCTTTGTTATTACAGTTATTAAATTAAACGATAAATATTATGCTAACCCTTATAAAAAGTCCTTATAACAGTTTTATTTGTTTTTCATATTTTATCTATCAAAAACAAAAATTATCGCCATTATTTTGTATTGATTAAGTATTAAAATGAAAAGAAAAAACCAATATTCATTTTGATGCAAAATCGTGCATAAATATTCATAATAATGTGAAAATATGCAAGATTTTTGTATTTTATGGAAGAAAATTTTGCAATATTTGTCGATTGATAAAAAAGGAAGATAATCGACAAAAATTTGACTTTACTTTTTTGAAAAAACTATATAGAATGTGTTTTGAAATATTTTTTAGGAGCAAAAATATGGCAAGAAAAATTGTTATAACAAGCGGTAAGGGTGGTGTTGGCAAAACTACTATTTGTGCAAATCTAGGAATGCGTCTAGCGGAACTAGGTAATCGTGTTGTAATGCTCGATACCGACATTGGACTAAACAACCTAGATGTCGTAATGAATGTGGAAAATAGAGTTGTTTATGACCTTGCAGATGTAGTAGAAGGCAAGTGCCGAATCAAACAAGCACTTATTCAAGATTTACGCTATCCAACACTATTTATTTTGCCATCTAGTCATCTTTATACCGACACAAAAATCACGAGTTACAGCATAAAAGCGGTTGTTGAAATTTTGGCAGAAACTTTTGACTACATATTGCTTGATTGCCCTGCGGGAATAGATAGTGGCTTTCATAGAGCGGTGTATAGTGCTGATGAAGTTATTGTTGTTACAACACCGTCACTTTCTAGTATAAGAGATGCCAGTAAAGTTTTAACAATTCTTGGCAGTTACAATGTTAGCAGTGTTTCCGTTGTAGTTAATCGTATGCGTGGCGACCTTATTTTGAACGGCAAAATGCTCGATGTAAACCAAATTACTTCGCTTCTTAATGCTAACCTTATTGGAGTTGTTCCAGATGACGATAGTATTGCCACACTCTCTTGCACAAATCCCTTCAAAAGTGCAGGAAGTATTGCTTTCAAAATGCTTGCAGACAATGTCCACAATGGCAAATTCAAATTGTATGATTATACAGCAAAGTACAGGGGACTTTTTGGCGGAATTAAAAGAACATTAAGACGACATATTTAGTTTTTACAGATTTATAGCATTAAAAAACTATCAAGGAGTATAATATGGGTATTTTTTATAATCAAAACGCAAAAGAAGATGCCGATAGACTAAAAAGAGTTTTAATTGCTGACAAACATTTTAATCCCGAAAGAATTAAACAAGTCATCAAAAGCGATATAACCGCTGTGCTTAAAAACTATGCCGTGATAGATAGTGAAAATATCTTTATTGATATTGAAATCAACTCCAACGGGTCATACCACTTCAAAATAGATGCGGTAGCGGACAATCTTAAGATTTTTGGTGCATTACCTGACAACTAACTAGTAAACAAAATCTAACATATTTTTACCAGAGCAAGCATACTCTTTATTAAGGTGAAAATATGAAAGTAGTAGGCTTTAACCAATTAAAATCAAAAAAGCGTAAGCAAAAAGTTAAAATTTTTTGCATCGGCAATGTATTCAAAAACTTAATGATATTTTTTAGTGTTTCAATATGTTTAATGCTACTAGGCATAATAAATACTGGCTTTACATCGTCATTAAAAAGTTGCATACAAAATTTTGTATCGTCAATGGGACACATTAAAACATTTATTCTTAATATATTTGGATTATAAAATGAGCAAATTTTCGTTCAAATTTCATTGGTCCTTTGTTTTGCTTGGACTAGTTATGATTTATTTTGGAGAAGGCTTGCTCTATTTTTGCTATGCAATAACTGTCGTACTTCACGAAATGGGACACGCCTTTGTCGGCAGGAGTTTGGGGTATAAACTAAACATAATTAGACTAATGCCGTATGGCGCAAGCCTATCAGGTAACAATGCTCCATTTAAGACAAAAGACGAACTTTTAATCGCTATTGCAGGACCTTTAATCAATGTTATTATAATATTGATTATTTCGTCATTATGGTGGTTTTATCCATCAACTTTTTCGTTTACTCAAATGTTTTTTTCTACCAACTTATCAACTCTAATTTTTAATTTGCTACCAATTTTTCCACTCGATGGCGGAAGACTTTTGGTGGCTTCATTATCAAGCAAACTGCCACGCAAAAAAGCATTCAAAATTACTAAAATTATCGGTTTTATTTTTACTGGAATAATTTTTGTTATGTTCTTTTTAAGTTTCTTTTCAACACTTAATTATACATTAGGCATTAACGCAATTCTGCTACTCATTGGACTATTTGATGACGACAAAACCTGCTATTATATCAACATTCAAGACATCGAAAAAAAGAGTGAAAAACTAAAAAAAGGCTTACTACTTAAAACCATTGCTATTAGCGAAAATTCAAGCATTTATGACGCTTATAGATTGCTCGACAAAAACAATGTCAATCAAATTTTTGTAATGGACGATAGATACAAAGTAAAAAGATGTATAGAAGAAGCACAACTGGAAAAGTGGATTTTTTCGTTGCCACTTGATACAAAATTAAAAGATTTGTAGTTTTTTCAAAAGGTATTCAACACTCTTTGTTGAATTAAAAATTCAAAACGCTATTCATTTTGTATGGAATATCATCTATTAAGTGTCGTGAATGGTTAAATATCAAATTAAATCATAATAAAAAATATTGATTAAAACTGCGAACATTGGCAAAAATTTAGTGTATGAAACAATTACTAAAATACACTCTAAATATAATTATCGAAAATGTACGATTTAGCGAACAAAAACATTCAATTATCATTTCGCTTAATGGTGCATTGATAGTTTTTACTGCAGGATTTTTTTCCAGCAAAGTATTTGAAATTGCACTCTTAAATTGGAGTGTTTTGCTTTTTTCTGGAATAAGTATGCTAATTAGTTTTTCAGCACTTCATTCAAGATTTGACAAGATTAGACGAGATTACAAGACAAAGCGTATTAACAGTTTAATCTATTATAGAGATATTTCCAGCCTAGACACACAAGACTATCTTAACCGCATAATTATTCAATATAATTTCCCCAAAGATTATGTTTGTGATGAATACGAAAAAGATTTGGCAAGTGAGATTATTGCAAATTCAAGACTTGCCGAAATTAAATATTCGCTTTTTAATAAAAGTATTTTCTTTTTAAGTCTAGCACTAATATTTGGCATAATTTTATTTGCGATAGTGGGTTTTGTTGTATGATAAATAAACTTGAAAACATTTACTATTCAGTAAAAAAGCACAGAAGGTTAGCAAACAAAAAAACCTTGTCAAGGCTTGATAAACTCTATATAAAAAATGAACTAGCCAGTTGGCTTCTTGGAATAGAAGAAGATGACCAGTTACCACTAGAAATATCGTGCATTTGCTTTTGTTTTGAGTTTTCAAATAAGTCCGTTTGTTTGTCTGTTTCGGGTTTTGAAAATCAACCCAAACTTATCGACAAGGGGAGTTTTTCGCCACTAGAAGCACAATTTTTTTACTGCGAAAGACTTAGTGCTTTTGTTAATAATAAACATAACTTAAACTCACACGGTTTTTTGCTTGAAAAAACAAAGGAATATATTTTTTCTATGCTAGCAGGATTTATAAAATCATTTTTTAAGAACAAAGATTTTGACTATCTTGACGGCAAAAAAATACTAATAGGTGAGTTTCTACACGAAAAGGCAAGGTCTTTTAGATTTAATACAAAATGATGTATATTTATTCTTTATTTTGTATTATTATTCACACATAAAACAACTCACAAAAAAATTATTCAAATAAATTAAAACAAAATTTTCTAATGCTCAAAAAAACAACACTAAAAAACAGTAATTTTTAGCAAAAATTACATCAATAGATTTTATAAAAAAACAATAAAACTTATCAAAAACAGGTAAAAACTTATTTATATAAATAAAAAATACAAAATAAAAGAATAATCCTTGACAAAGGGTTGTTTTTTTGATATATTAAATTCGTTCCGCTTGAAATGGGTTACGAAAGAATGATTTATCTCATCACCTTTGTTCAGCGAGTTATACTAAAAGGAGGTAGTCGAAAGTGTACGCAATCGTATCAGTTGGAGGCAAACAATACAAGGTTAGTGAAGGCGATGTTATTGATGTTGAAAGAATGAATTCAAACATTGGTGACAAAGTTAATCTTGATGTGTTAATGCTTGTTGACGGTGCTAAAAGCAAGGCTGGAAATCCACTTGTTAAAGGCGCAGAAGTCGTAGCAGAAGTTGTTGCTCACGGCAAAGATGCTAAAATCTTAGTTTTCAAATACAAAGCAAAGAAGCATACTAAAAAACAACAAGGTCACAGACAACCATTCACATCACTTAAAATTGTTAGCGTTAAGTAATGACAAATATCAAAATATTTAGAAATGATGGCAACATCACCTGTGTTTCTTGTATGGGACACAGTGGCTATGCAGAGCGTGGAGAAGATATAGTTTGTGCAGGTGTTTCATCGCTCGTTCAAACAGCAGTTTTGGGACTACTTATGGTCGCAAAAGTTAATGTTGATTTAACAAGAGATGACGAGGACGGTTACTTGAAAGCAAAATTGCCAAATAGTTTAACCGAAGCCGAACAGCACGACTGTCAAGTTATACTAAACACTATGCTTTGTGGTCTATCGGATTTAAGGGAAACCTACTCCGATTTTATCAATTTGGAGGTAATAGAAAATGTTTATTAATTTGCAGTTATTTGCTCACCACAAAGGTGGTAGCACAACTCATAACGGCAGAGATAGTGAATCAAAGCGTCTTGGTACTAAAAAGTACGGAAACGAAAGAGTAACTGCCGGAAACATTATCGTTAGACAAAGAGGAAGCAAAATCTATGCAGGAAAAAATGTTGGAATGGGTAGAGATTACACTTTGTATGCTTTAACAGACGGTATTGTTAAGTTTGAATATGTTTCAAAAGATAAAAAGCGTGTTAGCGTTTATCCAGAAGAAACAAAGTAATTTTATGATTAAAAGTTAGTGCAAACTAACTTTTTTTATTTTTATAGTCTTTTGTTTATTTGTATCATTTTGAAATTGCATACTAGATATTTATTTTTTGTGCCATTTTATGCTTATATGGTTTTTCAATAAAATAAATTGCAGTCATTGGCACTTTATAAAATTGATTTAATTTTTATTACAATGATTTATATTTTTTAACACTTTGCAAAAAACTTTAAGTTTTTTGATTACATATTTTTATTCTTTTAATTCTTAAAAACAAATTTATAATTTCGGTTGTACTAAAAAGCATAAAAATTATTACAAAATTTACTATTGACAATAAGTTTTTTATATATTATAATAAATAAGTATTATAAAAAAGGAAAAGAACTATGTTTGTAGACAAGTTGAGCAGTTCGGATAGAGAAGCATTAGTAGAAGAACTAATGTCATTTTATAAAAAAGCCACACCAGTAAATAAAAAGCACGATTTCAAAGAGTCTTCAATCAAACTCCAAAAATTGTTGCGAGAACTTTCTAATGATGATAGCAAGTTGTTAAATAATATTATAAAAACAAGATTAAATATAGATTATCGCATTGAAAATAGTTCTGGAAAGGTTACCAATTACAATATTTCTATTTACGATTTTGCTGTAAAAGGTCATACAAACCGCAAAAATCTTGATGACCAAGCAACGCAATATTTAAGGTTTTTCCTTTCTAATAAATTTGGAAAACAATATGTCGCTGCTCTATCAAGATTTGACATAATCACATCAAACTATCAAGAAGAATTATCAAAATAAGTTAAAATGGCAAATAGCCAAAAGGAGAAATTATGTTCGTAGATAAATTAACAAGTGTAGAAAGAGCCAATTTAGTAGAAGGAGTTTTAGATGTTTATAGAAAGTCTAAACTAAAAAAATGTGGTCAAGTTATGGAAACAACCAGCAAGCAAAACTTTGCTGATAAAACGCAAACAGATGTTGTTACAAAAAGAAAACATTTTTTGGAAAGTGTGTTAAATAGTTATATTTCAGTTACTTTCAATGATTCATCAACTACTTACGACTACAATGTAAAAAATGATTATGAAATTTTAATCACAGATTTTAGAGTAGAAGGCAATAACGATATGGTTTGGCGTGATGAAAAGGCAACCGAATATCTTCAAAAATGGTTAAAGAGCAAATTTGGTGACAAGTACACAAAAGCTCTAACAAAATTTGAAAATATGCTCAAACAAGACGAACTTACTCAATAGTCATTAAATATTGATAAACACAAGGTAAAATTTCCTTGTGTTTTTTCATATTTTTTGAACATTGCAAATATAATACAATATGAAAATTCTATCAAAATTAAAAAACAAATTATCATTTATAAAAAAGATTAAAAAAACAACTGTGGTATCCATCGTAACTAATGTAATACTTGCTATTTGCGTTTTTAGTGTGTTTAATATGTGTTTTCAAACCGATGCAAAAATTGTAAGTTCCACAGGTTATAGTGCCATTTATCGTGGAAATACCGAGCAAAAAAATGCAAGTTTAATGATAAATGTCTACTGGGGAACAGAATATATTGAACCTATGCTCGAAGTGTTAAAGGAAAAAGGCATAAAGACTACATTTTTCGTAGGTGGTTATTGGGTAGCACAAAATGAAGATTTACTCAAAAAAATAGTGAATGAAGGTCACGAAATTGCAAATCACGGCTATTATCATAAAGACCAAGGCGAACTAGGGCTTGATAGAAACACCGAAGAAATTTCAATGAATCATCAAGTTGTAAAGGCGTGCACTGGCATTGATATGAATTTGTTTGCACCACCAAGTGGCTCATATAATTCCTACACATTAGAATCAGCCGAAAAATTAGGCTACAAAACAATAATGTGGAGTAAAGACACTATTGATTGGAGAGATAAGAATGCCGATTTAATTCTATCAAGAGCCACAAAAAATATGCAAAATGGCGATTTAATTTTAATGCACCCAACAAAATGTACATTAGAAGCCTTGCCAAGCATTATTGACGCATACACGCAAGCAGGTTTCACACTAACAACAGTTACAAATACAATAGGTTAAATAAAAAAATATTCTTAAAGTGTTTCGCTTTTTGAATATTTTTTTATATAATAAAGTTATGCAAAAAAACGAAGAATACATTTTAACAATAAATAATTTGGGAGCAAATGGCGAAGGCGTTGGCATTATAGATAACTTTCCAGTATTTATTCCACTTGCTCTTTGTGGAGAAAAAGTAAAAATTAAAATAGTAAAAGTGCTTAAAAACTTTGCTTATGGAAAACTTTTGCAAGTGTTTTCGCCATCAAGCGATAGAGTAGAACCACGCTGTCCAGTTTTCAATAGGTGCGGTGGTTGTCAGTTGCAACATTTAAGATATGATGAGCAATTAAAATTTAAGACAAATTTAGTACAAAACAACTTG
Organism: uncultured Clostridia bacterium; assembly: GCA_934747255.1. GTDB lineage: Bacteria > Bacillota > Clostridia > Christensenellales > UBA1242 > CAKVNM01. The sequence goes on from CAKVGH010000002.1 coordinate 134,966, forward strand.
CTTAAATTTGGAAATATTGTTGCAAAGGTGGAAAGCACAGAGCCATCTCCAAAACAATATGAATATCGCAATAAAATTCAAATTCCAATAACACAAATAGAGTCAAAAATAGGAGATGATACCAGCAAAAACGAGTCAAAAATTGTTACAGGTTTTTACAGCGAAAACTCGCATTGCATAGTACCTACTTTATCTTGCGTATTGCACGGAAAATGGGCGGAAGAACTACTTTGCATAGTACCTAAATATATAAAGCAAGTGGGCGAAAGTTGTTACAATGAAAGCACAAAAAAAGGCAACATTAGACACATTGTTGCAAGAGTCGTTGACGATAAGATTATTATTGTTTTAGTAACCAAAACAAATAGGCTAAAATCTAGTAATTTACTCATAGATATGCTTAAACAAAAATTTGATAAATTTAGTCTTTATCAAAACATAAACCCAAAAGACACGAATGTTATTTTGGGAGAAAAATTTGTTTTACTTTATGGAGAAAAAACATTAAAAACTGTCAACTTTGGAATTAGTTACGAAATAAGTCCGCAGTCCTTTATGCAAGTAAACACCGACATTCAAAATAAAATTTATCAAAAGGTACTTGATAGTGTTGACGAAAATTCTATATTGATTGACGCATATAGCGGTGCAGGACTTTTGACAAGTATTTTGAGCAAAAAAGCCAAAAAAGTTTATGGTATAGAAATTGTGCCACAAGCAACCGAAAACGCAAACAAGTTGATAAAAGAAAACGAAATTAAAAATGTTATCAACATAAATGGTGATTGTTCTGTAGAACTGCCAAAATTAGTGGACAAGTTGAGTAACGAAGACAAAGCCAATTTGTGCATTGTTTTAGACCCACCACGAAAAGGTTGTGACGAAAAAGTACTCAAAAATATAACTGGTGTTTTGCCAAACAAAATCATATATATTTCGTGCAATAGCGCCACATTATCTCGTGATTTGAAGTTTTTGACAGGCGTAAACTACCATATTGACTTAATAAAGCCTTATGATATGTTTCCACAAACAAAAAATGTTGAGACTCTCGCAATATTAACAAAAAATGACTATAAAAACAAAATCGGTCAATAATAAAAAAGGAGTAAAATATGAAAACAGAAATTAAAACTTATAAAAACGGAGTAACACTTGCTGTTACTCAAATGCAAGGCTATGAAAGTGTCGCATTTAACATTTATGTTAAAACAGGCAGTGTTAACGAAAGTGAAGGCTTTTACGGTATCTCGCATTACATTGAACACATGCTTTTTAAGGGCACAGCCAAGCGTAGTGCTTATCAAATTGCAAAAGAACTTGACAGCCTAGGTGCAAATGTCAACGCCTATACCGACTGCGAAGAAACAACTTATTTTACTAAATCAACAAACGAAAATTTGGAGGCATGTGTTGAAATTTTAAGTGATATGTTTTTTAATTCCACATTTGACGCAAAGGAAATGAAACGAGAAAAAAAAGTCGTTTGCGAAGAAATTGCTATGTACAACGATGACGCTTATTCAAAAAGTGAACTACTTGTAAATTCAATTTTATACAATGGAACAAATTACGCCAAAGATGTAGCAGGGACAAAACAAAGCGTTAGAGCATTAACAAAAGAGAACATTCAAAAGTATATGAAAAAATTTTACACTCCACAAAACACAATAGTTTCATTTACTGGTAATGTTACATTAAAACAAGCCGAAAAACTTATGGAAAAATACTTTTTAAGTGTTTATGGCTTAACTCTAAAAGATGAAGTCAAACTTAACGACTTTGTAATGCCAAAAATTATGAAAACCAAAATAGAAAACCAAACAATAAAACTCTACAAAGATAACGAGCAAGCCAACATTTGTATTAGTTATAAAGCACTAACTCAATATGACGACAAAAAGCACGCCCTAAATGTATTATCAAATGCTCTAGGTAGGGGAATGAGTAGCAAACTTTTCCAACGAATTAGAGAAAAACTAGGTCTAGTATATAATATTTCCAGTGCATGCAGTTACAATGTTGCACAAGGCGATATAACCATTCATTTTGCAACTTCAACTAAAAATGCACCACTTGCATTGAAGGCTATTAGGGAAGAAATTGACGAACTAATTAAGTCGGGCTTAACCAAAAACGAGTTTTTAGACGCAAAAAACAATATGCTTTCTACACTTAAATTATCATTTGAAAACACAAGCGGAATAAATGTTTCTGTTTGCAAAAATATCAAAAATTATGGCAGAGCAATTACAAAGGAAGAACTGCTTGAAAAAGTAGGTGCTGTAACACTCGAAGATGTCAATGGATTGTTTAAGGAAATCTTTGATACAAATAATTACTGCATATCTTATGTGGGAAAAAACACGAGAATTGACTTATTAAAAAATTACCAGTCAAAAATATAGTCAAAGGGTTTGCATACTCTAAAATTTGTGATATAATTACTTTGTAATTAAACCTTGGAGATGTGACTCGTGCCAATAATAACAAATTTAGAAAAGGATTTTAAGAAGAAAAAGACAATTCCTGCATCAAAAAAAGTAGGGATTGTTTTACTTGTAATAGCAACAATAGGATACTTAGGACTCTTTATTAAATGGATTCCGTTTTTGCACGATTTTTTAATCGGTACATTTGGACTTTTTTCGTACGCCTTGTTTTTGATTGTATATATTATTGGTGGTGCATTATTCAAAGGCGCAAAATATGTTTATTCAAAGCGATACATTGTTTATCTTTGTATGGCACTAATCAGCATACTAGCAATATTCCATGTGGCATTTAGTTTTTCGTGGACTCTTGATAGTTATGGCAGTTATTTAGCAAATCTTTATACAAGAGCAAACGGGGAGTCGGTTGGTGGACTAATATTAGGCTTAATAGTTTATCCATTCCAAAAATACATGTTCTCAATTGGAGCAATCTTCTTCTTTTTGATTATGCTTGCAATTAGCATTTGGCTAATTTATGACTATCTCACTCGTGTTAGATATATCAAAAAAAGCGACACCAAAGTCTTTAATAAAAAATTAGAAAAAATGAAGGCGGAAAAAATTACAAACATTTCTTTTGAAACAAAAGACGATGTAAAAATTGGACTTGACGCCGAAATCGAAAAAGAACAACAACTGCGTGAACAGTCAGCAAAGCAAACAGGACTTGATAAGACTATTCGCAACGAAAGATTTGTTGATAAAAAAGAATTGAACACTTTTGCAAGCGACTTTTTGAACAACAAAGATTATTCGTTTGAAAATCCACAACCAAAAAAGCCAAAACTAGAAAGACCAACAGATTATACAGGCACTTTTGGTTATAACCTTGTAAATAATAGTCCATCAAAAAGTACTAAAAAATCTTCTAACTACGACAAAAATATGGAGTTTTTAGAAGCAACTCTTAAAGGCAGTAGTTATATTGCACCAACAAAAGTAAATAAGAATGTTGACACATTAAAAGTAATCGACTCTCAAAAAGTTGTAATGCCAAAACAGTCAAACTTATCTATGCAGGACTTTTTAGATGCCAATTTTAGTGGTTCAAAACAAGCCGAATCAAGTTTCCAACAAAAGCAAAGTCAAAATAGTTTTAATAGCACTATCAAACAGGACAACTTGTATTCTAATAGTTATAACACTGTTAGTGCAGAGCCTTCTCAAAACGCACAAGATGATGGTATTAGTAGCAATCAAAATTCTCAATCAAATGCAGAAAACAACATTTTTACTGAAAAAACAGAAAGCACACTACAAGAAAAACCTGTCGCTTCAAATTTAGAGCAAACTCAAAGTAAAGATTTAAGTGATAATTCGTCAAACACAAATTTAACAAACAGCAAAAATCAAACAGACTATAATGTTGACTTAAATAAGGAAATTGAGCAAAGTGTTGGCAATATGAAAACAAATACGGTTAGTGAAGACATTGACCTTAAAAACTTCAAATTACCAAAATCACTCGAAATTTCTTCTTCGTCTAGGCGTGGTTTAAGGCGAAACGAAAATCAAACCGATTTGTTTGGTGCTAACCAACCATCTAAACAAGAAGATGACAAGTCAAAACCACATATTTTCAAAAAATATGTTTACCCAAAAATTGATTTACTTAACAATGTTGCGGGCGACACAAGTTCATACAATCAAGACTGTGAAGCAAATGCAAGAGCAATCGAAAATACTCTTGAAAACTTTAATATTCCAGCAAAAGTAACAAATATGACAGTAGGTCCAGCAGTTACTAGATACGAACTTGATATGCCAGCGGGAATCAGTGTTAATATGGTTTCAAAATACACAAACGATATTACAGCAGCGGTAGCCGCAAGCAAAAGTGTTCGTATTCAAGCACCAATTCCGGGAAAAAGTGCAGTTGGTGTAGAAGTACCAAACAAAAAAGTTGCTATGGTTGGCATTCGTGAAGTACTTGAAAGCAAGGAATTTTTAGTAAATAAAAATGCTTTAAGTTACGCAGTCGGAAAACAAGTTGACGGAAAGTGCGTTGTTGCCGATATGCACGATATGCCACATATGTTGGTTGCTGGTTCAACTGGTTCTGGTAAGAGTGTTGCTCTAAACACACTTATTGTTAGTATGATTTACAAATATGGCCCAGAAGATTTGAGATTTATTTTGGTTGACCCAAAACAAGTTGAATTTTATCTTTACAACGGTATTCCACACTTGTTGCTTCCAGAAGCAATTATTGACCCAGCAAAATCTCTAAATGCTCTTGATTGGGCAATAAACGAAATGGAACGAAGATATGCTCTCCTTCGTGAATCTGGTGTGAGAGAAATTATGGAATACAATGAGTTACCAGAAGTTAAAAATCATAGCAAAGAAAAACTTGCTCACATTGTTATTATCATTGACGAAGTTGGTGATATTATGAGTTTGAGTAATATCAAAAAGGACTTTGAAGAAAAGGTTAGACGACTTACTCAAAAAGCAAGAGCAATCGGTATCAATCTAATTTTAGCAACTCAAAGACCATCAGTCGATGTTATTACTGGTGTTATTAAAGCCAATTTGCCATCAAGAATGGCTTTTGCAGTTCAAAACTATCAAGATAGTAAAACAATTCTTGATACAGGTGGTGCAGACAAATTGCTTGGTAAAGGCGATATGTTGTTCTCGCCTCGTGGAATAGAGCCATTTAGAGTTCAAGGTTGCTTTATTTCTACACAGGAAATTCAAAATGTAGTTAACTTTGTAAAACAAAACAACGAAAGTTATTATGACGAAGATATTGCAAAAGCAATTAACAAACAAGATGAGCCAAACGATTTTGTCGGTGACGGAAATTCTCACGATGACGGCGGGTTTGACCCACTAATGCCTGACTGCTTAAAACTTGTAATAAAAACAGGTTGTGCATCGGCATCAATGCTTCAACGAAGATTTAGCATTGGCAATCCAAAGGCATCAAGAATTATCGACCAAATGGAAATGGCAAACTTTATTGGACCAAGCAATGGTTCAAAACCTCGAACAGTATATATTACTGCCGAAGAATTTAAGGAAAGATTTGGTCAAAGCATAGACGACTAATTCAAAGGAAAAATTATGACAAAAGATGAAGTAATAAAAAAGAAAATTGCGTTTATTTCGCTTGGTTGCGACAAAAACACAGTTGACTCCGAAAAAATGATGTTTTTATTATCTAACAACGGATTTGAGTTTACAACAGACATTTCACAAGCCGAAATTGCTATTATCAATACTTGTGCGTTTATACAATCAAGCAAGCAAGAGAGTATGAATAAAATTTTGGAAGTTGCTAGTTACAAAACACAAAAACTCGAAAAACTAATCATTACTGGCTGTATGAGTCAAAGATATTATGACGAAGTAAAGCAAATTGAACAAGTAGACGAAGTTGTTAGAATAAAAAACAATCCAAATATCGTAAACATTGTTTTTGGGTTATATGGATTGACCGATATTCAAAACAAAAAGATAAAAAATTTAGACCGTATTTTGTCAACTCCAAGCCACTATGCGTTCTTAAAAATAGCAGATGGTTGCAACAATTTTTGCTCTTATTGTACCATTCCATTTATTCGTGGAAGATACAAATCAGTTCCTATGGAATGTTTGATTGACGAAGCAAAATATTTGGCAAAATCTGGCGTTAAGGAACTAATTTTGGTTGCACAAGATGTTACTAATTATGGGGCTGATTTATATGGCAAGCCAGAACTCGTTGACCTTTTGAAAGAGTTATCAAAAATTAAGGGTATTGAGTGGATTAGATTGCACTATTGCTATCCACATTTAATCACTGATGAACTTTTGAACGAAATTTCGTCAAATCCAAAAATTTGCAAATATCTTGATATACCGCTTCAACATATTTCAAACAATATTTTGGCTAGTATGAATCGAAAAGACACCAAGGAAAGTATTACAAGTCTTCTAGATAAAATTGCTCTATTGCCAAACAAAATTTCTATTCGTTCTACATTTATCGTTGGATACCCGGGAGAAAGAACACGAGATTTTAACGAACTAATTGAATTTTTGAAAAAGTATAGACTAGATAATGTTGGCTTCTTTACTTATTCAAGAGAAAAGAACACAAAGGCATACAAAATGCCACATCAAATTTTTGAATTCGTTAAAAAATCGAGACTACGAAAAATCGAAAAAGTACAATCACAAATAATGCTCGAAAATCAACAGGCAAAAGTGGGTAAAAACTTAAATTGCATTTGCGAAGAATTGATTGAAAGCGAAAATGGCATATTTGTTTACCAAATGCGTAGCGAATATAACTCTGTCGATGTTGACACATACACTTTTGTAAGTACTCAAAATAGGCTACAAATTGGCGGTTTCTACCCAGTTAAAATTACTGGAACACAAGGCATAGATTTAGTAGGCGAAATATAAATTTAATTAAAATATAATAAATTGAAAAAAGGAGATTAAAATGAATTTACCAAACAGATTATCATTCTTAAGAATAATTTTAGTGCCTGTATTTTTGGCTATGATAATAATTAACTTTACAGGGCATTATTTTGTTGCAATAGGCGTATTCGTCATTGCTGCATTCACAGACTTTTTAGATGGCTATATTGCTAGAAAATACAATTTAGTTACAAATATGGGCAAATTTTTGGACTCTGTTGCCGATAAAATGCTTACAACAACCGCTTTGATTGCTGTGGCTTGTTATGGCTTAATTCCAAACCCTTACGGACTCATTTGCGTATGTTTGTTTGTAGTTAGAGATTTGGCTATAAATGTTATTAGACAAATAGGAGCAAGTAAAAATGTAATTATTCCAGCCGACAAACTCGGCAAGTACAAAGCATTCAGCCTTGACATTGCATTGCCTGTCATTTTCCTTTACGCAGGCCTAATGGAACTATCTGTAAATGCTACTGTTGTTACCGCAATAATGTGGGTAGGTTATGGTTTTATGATTATCGCTAGCATACTTAATATTATTTCGGGCATTCATTACATTTGCAAAAATAAAAAAGTTTTCAGCGAAGAATAAACTATTGTTTAATAAAAGACTTTTCAAACAAATGTTTGAAAAATGCCAAAATCGCTTGTAAAATCTAGAAAAATTTGATATACTTAAAATGATAAAAATTTATGGAGAAAATTATGGAAGACAAAAAGAAAGCACTCGATGATGTGATTGCTCAAATTGAAAAACAATTTGGTAAAGGCTCTATTATGAAAATGACCGAAGGGGCAGTAGAAAAATGTGATGTGATTCCAACAGGTTGTTTAACATTAGATAGCGCACTTGGAATCGGCGGAGTACCAAGGGGTAGAATTGTAGAAATCTACGGACCAGAAAGTTCAGGAAAAACAACAGTTGCTTTGCACATAGTAGCAGAAGCACAAAAAATGGGTGGAACAGCAGCATTTATTGATGCCGAACACGCACTCGACCCAGTTTATGCAAGCAAAATTGGTGTTGATATGGACGAATTATACATAAGCCAACCAGATACTGGTGAACAAGCCCTTGATATTTGTGAAAGCCTTGTAAAAAGTGGAGCAGTAGATATTATTGTTATTGATAGTGTTGCTGCATTAACTCCAAAAGCAGAAATTGATGGCGAAATGGGAGATAATTTTTTGGGTTTGCAAGCAAGACTAATGAGTCAAGCATTAAGAAAACTCACAAGCATAACAAACAAAACAAAAACTTGCGTAATCTTTATTAACCAACTTCGTGACAAAATCGGCGTAATGTTTGGTAGTCCAGAAACAACTACTGGCGGTAAGGCACTTAAATTCTATTCAAGTATTAGACTTGATGTTAGAAAAGTTGATACCATCAAAGATACTGCAAACAATATTGTAGGTAACAGAACAAGAATAAAGGTTGTAAAAAACAAACTTGCAGCACCTTTCAAAGTTGCTGACTTTGATTTGATGTATGGAGTAGGCGTTTCAAAATCTGGCTGTTTGCTCGACCTTGCTATCGAATACGGAATTATAGAAAAAAGCGGTTCTTGGTTTAGTTATAACGACTCAAAAATAGCACAAGGTAAAGAGAATGTTAAAACATACCTAGAAAATAACCCAGAACTTTATAACGAAATAGAAGAAAAAGTTAAAGAAAAACTTTTTGCAAAATAAAAAAGTAGAGCATAAAAATAGCATTTATAAAATAAAAAATACTTGTAGCAACTGCAAGTATTTTTTAATTAACATATTAAAAATTTGATAAAAAATATAATAAAAGTTTAATAATAAGTTTGCATAGTACTCCCGAAAAATCGTGCAAAAACAATACTATGCAAACATTTTTTGTATATTAAATTTGATTAAAAACCAAAAAATTTTTTTGAAATCTTTTTTAGGTTTTTATTTTGTTTTATAGTTTCATTATTGAATAGTGAAGTTGTCTTATCGCTTGAATTGTACACCTTTACACTATTGCTTCGTATTCGCTTACTTTTTGTTTGACTGGCATAATTTGTTGCAACCGCTTCTACATAATAAGTGTAAAAACAATCATTTTCAAGACTATCGTCAGTTACTTCAACTTGTCCTTTTTCGTTTTTAATCGTATCAATCAACTTAAATTCATCATCATTTATTCTGTAAATCTTATATTCCACCTGTGGCAAGGCATTAAACGAAAGTTTTGTTTTGTTGTCAGTTACTTTTGCTGATAAATTTACGGCTTTTAGTTCGCTAAAACTTTTTGCAACCAACTTTGGCTTATATTTTTCATTAAAACTTGCAGTTGTCTTGAAAATTTCTGGGGTATTGCTATCAGCAAGCATTAAAGCGTGATTATTTTCAAGTTCTTGGCTATCAAGTTCCACTTTAACAACACCTTTTGGCATTTCAAATGTACCAGCTTTTTTGTTTGAATTGTCATAGAACGACGATATTGTCTGTTTTAACATACTTGTACAAAATGTTCCGCCATTGTTTGAGCCTTCTAGCATATATTTTTTATCGCCAGTACTGTTGCCAAGCCAAACACCAAATGTATGATTTTTTGTGTATGCAACCGACCAAACATCGCTGTTTAAGTTTGTGTTTTTAATTCCAACTGTGCCAGTTTTTCCAGCAATTTCATAAGGCAAATCTCTTAATCTAGAACTTGTACCTTTTTTAACGCCTGACTGCAACATTTCCGTCATCAAATAGGCTGTTTCTTCACTCATAACTTGATGAGATTGAGCATTGTTTTTACAAATAACATTGCCATTTTTATCGCATATTTTACGAATGAATTTTGCTTCCAAGAAAACGCCATTTTGAGCAAAAGGAGTGTAGGAATTTGCAAGTTGTTTAACCGTTGTACCGCTAGTCATTCCGCCAAGAGCAATGGCATAATTTTTGTCATTTTTATCAAATTCAATGCCACAATTTTTTGCCATTTCCTTACATTTTTCAATACCAGTAACCTGCATAATTTTTATTGCTGGAATATTCAAACTTTTTTCCACACTTTGAGTGGCGGAGATATAGCCATAGTATTTTCCACCAACATTTTGTGGTTTGTATCCGTCAAAACTTGTTGGTTCATCAAGTATTGGAGTAATTGGACTAATCACACCACTTTCAAGACTAGGAGCGTAGACAAGTATTGGTTTTATGCTTGAACCGGGAGAACGCTTCATATTTACAATGTCATAGTCACTTTTGCCATTAAAAGCGATTATTCCACCTGTCGTGTTGTCTATGACAATTCCAGCAGAATCAGCAGTATTTCCAAACGAATTTTGTTGATAAAAGTCATCATTATTTACACTGTTAGTTAGTGAATTTTGTGCTTGTTTGTCAAGATAAGTAAAAATATAATAACCTTTGCTTGCCAAATCTTTTTCGCTTAAATTTAATTCTTTGCACGCTTCTTCAATAACTGCTTTTTCGTAAAAGTTTTGACCCTTTTTTGTGCTTAAATTTAGTGTTAGTGGCTCACTTACTGCCTTTTGGTACTCATCTAGTGTAATCACTTTATCTTTTTGCATTTCGTTAAGCACTACATTACGCCTATTAAGACACGCTTCTTTTTCGTAGATAGGTGAATATTTGCGGGGCGATTTTATTATTCCCGCAAGGGTAGCAGATTCTGCTATCGTAAGCATTTTGGCAGGTTTGTTAAAGTAGGTTTTGCTCGCACTTTCCAGCCCATACGCACCGTTGCCAAAATAAATAGCATTAAGATAGGTTTCAAGAATTTCATTTTTTGTTAAAACTTTTTCCATTTTTTTTGTGAGTAGCATTTCTTTTACTTTTCTTGTAATAGTTTTTTCACTTGATAAATGTGTGTTTTTTATCAGTTGTTGACTAATTGTACTTGCACCTTCGGCTCTCGAACCCGACTTTATATTGTTGTAAAGGGCTTTTAGTATTCGCTTGTAGTTTAAGCCCTTGTGCTCGTAAAATTTTTTATCTTCTATACTTAAAAAAGAAGCAGGAATGTAGTCGGGCAAGGCGTCCAAACTAACTTTTTCCACTTGATTGTCACTTTCGTAAAGCGGAGAGTTTTCACTGTCAAAAATGTAAAAATTAGTGTTGATTTGTTTTAGAGATTGCTCATCAAATTTTAGTGAACTATTTATAGATACAACCCATAAAGATGCAAAAATGCCTATTAAAAACATAACACAAAGACTAGATATAATTGTTATAGAAAAGATTTTTTTCAATATACTTTTGGTTGATTTTTTCTGCTTTTTTAATGAATTTTGATTTTTCATAACACCCTCATAAAGTAGTATTAGAAAAATTTGTCAAAATATGTTTGAATTTTTGCTTAAATAATTATATAATAATTAAGTTAAATATATAATTAAGGAAAAAATGATGGAAAAATACTACAAAATTATTACTTTTGGTTGTCAAATGAATATACACGAGTCCGAAAAACTTGCAGGAATGTTAAGAGATTTGGGCTATACCGAAACAGAAGAAGATAGCAAAGCCGATGTGGGTGTGTTCAACACTTGTGCTATTAGAGAAATGGCAGAAAACAAAGCTATCGGCAACATAGGTGCTTTCAAGCCAATAAAAAAACAAAAAAAAGATATGGTCATTGCTGTTTGTGGCTGTATGACACAGCAAAAACAAAGAGCAGAGCAAGTTAAAAAAATGTTTCCGTTTGTAAACATTATTTTTGGTACGCACAATTTATATGAGTTCAAAGATTACCTTGTAAACTATAACAAGACTCATAAAAAAGTGTTTGAAGTATGGGGAAAAGACAAGGACAATGTTTTGCCTATTGAAAGCGAAAGTTACCGAACAAGTGGCTTTAATGCGTGGGTAAATATCAACTATGGCTGTAACAATTTTTGCTCTTATTGTATTGTGCCTTATGTTAGAGGCAGAGAGAGAAGTCGAAAATTTGAAGATATAGTCAGCGAATGTGAGAAGTTAGTTGGTCAAGGTTACAAAACTATTACTTTACTTGGTCAAAATGTTAATTCTTACGGCAAGGACCTTAATAATCCAGACTACACTTTTGCAAAACTAATTGACAAAATTTGTGCAATAGAGGGCGAATTTACAGTGTCATTTATGAGTTCGCACCCAAGAGATTTTGATAGTGCAACTGTAGACGCAATAAAAAACAATCCAAAAATGAGCAGGTCTATACACTTGCCAGTTCAAAGCGGTAGCGATAAAATCTTAAAACTTATGAATAGGCACTACACAACAGAAAGATATTTACAGTTAGTTGACGAAATTAAAACCAAAATACCAGATGTTACATTATCTACCGATATTATTGTCGGCTTTCCAAACGAAACCGAAGATGACTTCAATCAAACCATTGACCTAGTAAAAAAAGTGGAATTTAACGGCATATTTGCCTATATGTACTCCATTAGAAAAGGCACACCAGCCGAAAAAATGGGCGACCAAATTCCACAAAAAATTAAAAACGAAAGAGTAAATATTTTGCTTAACCTAGAAAAAGAAATTCAAGCAAAAAATAAGGTAAATTTGCTAGGAAAGGTGGAAAGAGTCTTAATTTGTGGCAAAGACAAATCAAAAAAGTATGTTTTGGCAAAAACCGATTGTGGTAGAGAAGTTTTACTTACAAACACTTTAGACGATACAATTCGATTTGGTAAAGCCAAAATTACTCAAATAGATAAAAAGTGCTTGGGCGAACTTGTTTAATAAAAAACAAAAAATATAAAAGCAAATAAGATTACAAAGGAAGGGAAAATATGGCATCAAGTATGATGACGCAGTACAGAGAAGTTAAGAAAAAATATAACGATGCAGTCGTGTTTTTTAGACTCGGCGATTTTTACGAATTATTTGACGATGACGCATTAAAAATGAGCAAAGTTTTAGACTTAACATTAACCAGCAAAAATTGTGGCGATAACGAAAAAGCACCAATGTGTGGTGTTCCATTCAAAGCGGTTGATATTTATGTTAAAAAAGCATTATCTCTTGGCTATAAAATTGCCATTTGCGAACAACTTACAGAGCCAAGTAACAATTCCAAAGAAATTGTCCAAAGAGATGTCGTTAGAGTAATAACTAGCGGAACAATTATGGAAGATAGTATTCTTGATGACAAAAAAAATAACTACATTATGAGCATTTGCTATGCAAACGCAAAATTTGGTCTTGCGTGGGCAGATATTACAACAGGCGAACTTTGTGTTAGTGAAATTGACATTGACGAAAACTATTCAAAATTAAATGATGCTCTTGTTATGATTAGCCCAACGGAAATTATTTGCAATCAGGAGTTTGCTTTATTGCAAAATCAAATCAGCGTGTTTAATCAAGATGTTCTCAAAAGACCAGAAAGTTATTTAGACTATGCGTTTAGCCTATCGAGAGCGGAAGAAGAAACAAAACAACAACTTAGAACTATGTCACTTAAATCTTTTGGCATAGAGAATATGAAACAATCTATAATGGCACTTGGCGGTCTTTTTGAATACTTAAAGGAAACTCAAAAAAGAGCATTGCCACAAATCAACAACATAAAAATTGTTTCGACAACTAACTATATGCAACTAGACCCAATCGCCCGAAAAAACTTGGAACTTTTACAAAACTCGCACGACAATTCAAAGCGTGGCTCAATTTTATGGCTTGTTGACCATTCTTCTACAAGTATGGGCGGAAGACTAATAAGAAAGTTTGTAACCGAACCATTGCAAAGTACAAAGGAAATTGCACTTCGTCAAAACGGCGTAGAAGAACTTTATAAAAACATTATCAAACGAGAAAGCATTATAAACGAACTTGACCAATTTGCCGATGTGGAAAGAATATGCGGTAAAATTAGTTACGGCAGTGTTAATCCACGAGATTGTTTAGCACTATGCAATTCTCTAAAAAAATTACCACGAATTAAAAAACTTTTGGAAAATTCCACTTCAAAGGCACTTCAAACAATATATCAAAACATTGATATACAGGAAGATACTGTCGATTTGCTTTCAAAAGCAATTAGTGAAAATGCGCCATCGCTTTTAAGTGAAGGCGGAGTGATTAAAAAAGGCTATTCATCTGAACTTGACGAGTTGACTTCGGCACAAAACGAAGGTGTACAATGGATTACTAATCTCGAAGCAATCGAAAAAGAGCAAACTGGTATTAAAAACTTGAAGATTAGTTACAACAGAGTATTTGGCTATTATATTGAAGTTACAAATAGCCAAAAGGAATTAGTTCCATATAGATATGTTAGAAAACAAACTTTGACTAACGGCGAAAGATATATAACCCCAGAGTTAAAAGAACTTGAAAACAAAATTTTAGGTTCACAGGAAAGAGCATTAAAACTTGAACAACAACTTTTTTCACAAATAAAAGAATATTTACTTTCAAAAATTGAGTCAATGCAAAACACTTCAAAGTTTATTGCATATCTTGATGCACTTTGTTCCTTTGCAACAGTTGCTGTTAAAAACAACTATGTTAAGCCAAAAATGGTGGATAGTGACAAACCTTTAATTATTAAGGGCGGAAGACACCCAATAGTTGAATTACTCACAAAGGAACAATTTGTTCCAAATGATACAATGCTCAACACCACTGACAGCAAAACCATGATTATTACTGGTCCAAATATGGCAGGTAAAAGTACATATATGCGACAAGTTGCAGTTATAACCTTACTTGCTCATATTGGCTCATTTGTGCCAGCAGATGAAGCACAAATCCCAGTAGTTGACAGAATTTTTACTCGTATTGGTGCAAGTGACGATTTGTCTTATGGACAAAGTACTTTTATGGTCGAAATGGTAGAAGTTGCAAACATTTTACACAATGCAACCGCAAAAAGTTTAATACTTCTTGACGAAGTTGGTAGGGGAACATCAACCTTTGATGGCTTGTCAATCGCTTGGAGTGTTATGGAATACCTTTCAAAGCATTTATCGGCAAAAACGCTATTTTCAACTCACTATCACGAGTTAACCGAACTTGAAGGTTTGCTCGAAGGCGTTAAAAACTATCAAATTATGGTTAAAGAGCAGGACGGAAAAATTATTTTCCTTAGAAAAATTGTTCGTGGTGGGGCAAGCAGAAGTTTTGGTATAGAAGTTGCCAACCTTGCAGGCTTACCAGCCGAAATTATCACAAGAGCAAAACAACTGCTTTATAGTTTGGAGCAAGCCGATATAAATAAAAACATTGACTTGAAAAATATAGAAGAAAATGCTGTTCAAAAACAAATAAAAACAAACAATGCCGAAATTGTAAATATGATTAAGGAAATAGACATAAACAAAGTGTCACCAATGGAAGCATTTAGTATTCTTCATGACTTAATCAGCAAAGTAAATCAATAGAATCTAAAAACTAATAAGGAGAAAGGCAATGAATAAAATCAACATACTAGATAGTTCTATATTTAATCGAATTGCAGCAGGAGAAGTTGTCGAAAGACCATATTCTGTGCTAAAAGAACTTCTTGACAATAGCATTGACGCAAAAGCCAGTGAAATTGAAATAAGAGTTTATGAAGGCGGAATAAAACAAATTCAAGTTGCTGATAACGGCAGTGGTATTGAATATGACGACTTGCCAAGAGTTTTTTTACCACACGCAACTAGCAAGATTAAGTCGGTACACGACCTAGACAAAATTGGTACTCTTGGTTTTCGTGGCGAAGCACTTGCAAGTATAGGAGCAGTAAGCGAAGTCGAAGTTATATCCAAAACAAATTCCTGTGACTATGGTGGCAAACTATCAATTAGTGGTGGTAAAAATCAATCTATTGAACAAATAGGGGCAAAAAACGGCACAAAAGTTACGGTTTCAAACCTGTTTTTTAATATTCCAGCAAGAGCCAAATTCTTGAAAAAACCAAGGCAAGAAGCAAGCGAAATTACCAATCTTGTTGCTAGATATATCTTGGCTAACCCTAATATCAAAATAAGATACTTTTTAGACGATACAGAAGTTTACTCATCAACAGGGAATGGCTTGTTTGAAGCAATTTATTCCGTGTATGGCAAAACAACAACTGAAAATATTTTGCCAATAAATTACAGTAGTTCTAGTGGAATTAAAGTAAGTGGCTACATTGGTTATCCAACTTTTTCAAAGCCAAACCGAACTTATCAAACTTTGATTGTAAACGGAAGATATGTTCAAAACTCTATGGTATCGCTTTGCGTTTACAACGCATTTGAGCATTATCTTATGAAAGGACAATTTCCTTTTTATGTTATTAACATAAATTTACCACTAGACACTGTCGATGTTAATGTTCACCCTAATAAAATGGACATAAGATTTGAAAATTCAAATGCAATTTATGGTGTTGTGTATCAAGGTATTATGAATGCACTAAATGACCACGCAAAATCGGTTATAGAAGTTAACAAAAAAGTCTATGATTATCAAATGCCAGCAAGTAGTGGTGGAGTAAGTTTTGGCGATAGTAATTCTAACAGCACTCAAAAAATAGAGCCTGTTGAAATTAAATTTAATAACTCAAATTTAAGCAACAATGAAAGCACTCACGAAATCGCCAATGATAGTGCCAATAAGGGCATAGAAAGTCCTAATTTCGTAAAATTCTATGGCACTTTGGCAAAAGATAATACAAAATTTAGCCAATCAAATGCAATATTAAGCAATGTTTTTGAAAAGGTAAGTTCAGCAGAACAATTTGAAAACAATAAAAGCGAACAAGTTAGTAATAATCAAAATCAAATGTTTTCAAAAATTGATGTACTAGAACAAGAAAAAAACATATTTTCTAACGAAAAAAAGCAAGAAACAATGTTTGATAGCAAATCATATCATTATGTTGGTACATTATTTGACACATTTGTTATAGTCGAACTTGATGACGATGCCTTTATAATAGACCAGCACGCAGCCCACGAAAGATTACTTTACGATAAATTTAGAAAACAAGTAAACGATAGGGAAGTTAGTATTCAATCACTTCTAGTTCCATATACTTTTAATGTAAACAATTTGGAAAAGCAATTTATAGAAGACAACTTAACTAATTTAAGCGAACTTGGTTTTGATATTGCAGAATTTGGTAGTATGACTTATAAAGTATCAACTATTCCTAGTTTGCTTTATGGCATAAATTTGAAAACATTTTTTGACGAAATTTTAGCTGAACTATCAGTTTTCAAACAATTAAAACAAGCCGATTTGATAATATCAAAACTTATGCAACACTCTTGCAAAACCGCAATAAAAGCAGGTGACAAGTTGAGTCAAAACGAAATTGAATGTTTGATAAATCAAATGCAAGACACAAATATGCAATTACAATGTCCACACGGCAGACCAGCAGTTATAAAAATTACTAAAAAGGAAATTGAAAAGTGGTTTAAGAGAATAGTTTAATGAAACAAAAAATTTTGCTTATTGGCGGGCCAACCGCCGTTGGAAAAACATCTTTTGGCATAAAATGTGCCAAACTTTTTGATGGCGAAATAATCTCGGCAGATTGCGAACAAATTTATAAAACTCTTGACATTGGTTCAGCAAAAGCAAGCAAAGAAGAACAATCGCAAGCAAAACACCATTTGCTAGACATAAAAAACCCAACCGAAGAATTTTCGGTTGCAGAATTTAAGAATTTAGCAAGCAAAATCATTGATGACTTAACTAACAAAAACAAATTACCTATTGTTGTTGGTGGTACTGGGCTATATATGCAAGCATTACTTTTTCCATATAGTTTTTGTTCCAGCACTAAAGATGATAAAATAAGACAGAAATATAGCAAAATTTTAGACGAAAAAGGCAAAGACTACCTTTTTGCTATGCTTGAAAAAGTAGACCCAGAAAGTGCAAAAGTTTTACACAAAAATGATACTAAAAGAGTCATTAGAGCATTGGAAATATTTGAGCAAACAGGCAAAAAAAAGAGTGAACAACAAGAAAACATTAAAAGCGAATATGATTACAAACTAATTTTTCTCAATGACGACAGAAAATCACTTTATGACAGAATAAATTATCGTGTTGAAAAAATGATGAATGATGGTTTAGAGCAAGAAGTTAAAAATGTAATATCAAGCGGTGTTAGTTTTGATAATCAAAGTATGCAAGGCATTGGATATAGGGAGTTTAGAGATTACTTTGACGGTAAAATAAACAAAAAACAGTTGGTTGAAAAAATACAGCAAGATAGCCGAAATTATGCAAAAAGACAAATCACTTGGTTTAAGCATAGGCCTAATTGTATAGAAGTCAATATCTCTAATTCTGCGGAAATTGAAAATGCACTAAATAATATAAAAGACTGGATTAAAGAAAAGTAATTTTTAATATTACAAACTATGTTTGTAAAAAGAAACTTGAAAGTACTATGCAAACTGCATTTTCAACTATTATTTAGGTACTATGCAAACAATTTTTAGAAACATTTTTTGAATTTATAATACA
The DNA here is from genome assembly GCA_934747255.1 of uncultured Clostridia bacterium. Lineage (GTDB taxonomy): Bacteria > Bacillota > Clostridia > Christensenellales > UBA1242 > CAKVNM01. The sequence continues at coordinate 153,316 of CAKVGH010000002.1, forward strand.
AATACTAAATTATGTGATATAATATTTTTAGGAGAGAAAAATGAACAACGAAATTTTTTCAATAGCAATAGACGGACCTGCTGGTAGTGGAAAATCAACAGTGGCAAAACTGCTTTCTAAAAAACTGGGGATTTTGTTTTTAAGCACTGGCTCACTTTATAGAGCATTGGGACTTAAATGCAAAAATCTCGGTCTAGACCCAAAAAGCGAAGAAGATGCACAAAAAATACTAAATTCACAAATTGATGTTGTTTATAAGGACGGGCAACAAATTGTCGTTTTAGACAATCAAGATGTAACCGACCAAATTTCGACAGAAGAAATTGGCTCATTTGCCAGTTTAATATCTCAACATAAGTGCATTAGAGAAAAATGTGTTGAAATTCAAAGACAAATTGCATCAAAACAAAATATGGTTGTTGACGGCAGAGATATTGGTTCTGTGGTGTTACCAAATGCAAAATACAAATTTTATCTTGACGCTAATTTGGACGAAAGAGCAAAGAGAAGATATAAAGATTTGGTTATTAAAAATCCAAAAATCACTTTTGATGAAGTTAGAGAAGACCTAAAAGAACGTGATTACAACGATATTCATCGAAAATTATCGCCATTACTTTTGTGTGATGATGCAGTGAATATTGATTCTAGTTTGCTCACTATTGAACAAGTTGTAGACGAATTTATAAAAATAATTAACGAAAGAAAATAAGGAGTAAAAATGTTATTTTGGATTGTTTTAATACTAATATACTTGCCTATTAAAATTATGTTTCCAACACGAGTTATTGGACGAAAAAACTTACCAAAAGGCAAAGCAATTTACGCACCAAATCATCAAACAAATTGTGACATAATGATTATTGCTTGCGGAATTTTTAGGCGAATGTTTGCTCTCGGCAAAGCAGAACTATATAAAACTAAATTTGATAATTGGTTTTTGAACGGCATTGGTTGTATAAAGGTTCAAAGAGGCCAAGCCGATATAGAAGCCGTTAAAAAAGTTTTAACCGTATTAAAGAAAAAGCAAAAACCCGTGGTAATTTTTCCAACAGGAACACGAAATTCCAGTCCAGAAGAAATAGAAAGCCTAAAAAGTGGTGTTGCTATGTTTTCTATTAAGGCACAAGCACCAATTGTTCCTATGGTTCTAATCAAAAGACCAAAACTATTTAGATTTAACAAATTAGTTATTGGCGAGCCACTTGATTTAACTAAATACGAAGGTAGACCAGCAAATAAAGAGTTGTACACTGAAATTGTTGAAGATTTACAACAAGCTATGAAAAAATTGATAGCAGATAACACTAAAAAAAGGAGAAAAAAATGTCAAAATCAATCATAGCAGTTGCAGTTACATTGTTTTTTTGCTTTATATTTGGGTTTATTGTAATTATTTAATTTAGGAGAAATTTATGTTTATTATTTTAACAGGCAGTTCTGGTGTTGGAAAAAACACTGTAATCAATCACTTAAAAAAGAGCGACGATGTTTTCAAACTAATGCCAACTTTTACTACAAGAGAAAAAAGGGAAGGCGAAATTGAAGGTTATCCATACTTTTTTGTAACAAAAGACCAGTTTCAAGACAAAATTAAGAATAGCGAAATGATTGAGTATGAACATATACATAACAATTTTTATGGCAGTTCATATAGTGTTTTGGACGAAAATCTTAAAGACGGAAAAGTTTTGATTAAAGATATTGGCATAGAAGGTGCTCAAAATTTGAGCCATAAAATATCACATTTAACACCTGTGATAAAAGTTTTTTTAACAACAACAAAACACGAACTTGTAAAAAGACTCAAAGGTCGTGGCGAAAAACAAATCAAGTTGAGATTGAAAAGATATAAGCGTGAACAAGGTGAGATTAACAAGTTTGACTACATTATTTTTAATAATGACCTTGAAGAGACTTGCGAGATTATCAAAAACATTTACAAAATCAACTTAACTGATATTTTGCCAACAAAGGAAGTTAAAAAACTAAGTGTTAAAAAAATAAACAAGTATATTTCATATCTTCAAACAGGCAAGGAATTAAAGCCAATTAAGGTTGCAATGGTTGGCAACAAATTATTTATTGTAGACGGTCACGAAAAGTTTATTGCAGGAATTATGGCAAATAAACTTGTTGCAAAACAATTAGTGCATACCAAAAAAATCGTTACATTAAATGAAAACCAACTTGAAGAATGGAATAATTTAATAAATCAAAGTTTATAGTTAGTCCATTTTGAAAATTCATTTTTTCAAAACTAAATTTACTAAAAAAACCGCTAGCAGATTTGCCAGCGTTTTTTATTATTTATTACGATTTTTTTGCAAACTTAATAATTCTTCTTTTTGCGATTTGCTCATTAACTCCAAATTATGCTTGTGTTTACATTCCAAAATAATTTCTTTTACAACTTTGTCAATTTCGCTGTTTTCAGTGTAGTCACAAGGCACAAAATAATCAATTCGGTTGTTGTTTAGTAATTCCATAATAGGTTTTAGATTGGAGTTATTTTTGTCATAAACACCAATAGCATTGCCACCACTTTTTATAGTCAAACGCATACAAGGAACATCTGTCAAGCTATCTCCAACATAGATGATATTTTTGAAGGGAATACGCCTGTTTTCGTGTTTCATACTATCATTTATCGTGTTATCATTTACATCTAAAATGCCTTTATTTATTCTAAACAAATATTGCGTTTTATTAGTATAGTTTACCGCCTGACTAGGCCAAACAGGTTTTCCATCATCGTCAAAAATAAAACTAGAAGCATAAATTTCCTTAAACTCTTTTGCAATAGGAGTTGCTTCCAAAATTTCTTTGTTGCCCGAAGATATTATGTAATGTTCAATAGTTACTCCGTTAACTTTACCAAATTCGTTTATTCTCGAAAACCAATCTTTAACACCTTGATATAACTCAATGTTTCTGCCAAGATTATTTAAGTCTTGTCGTGTAAAAGTCATATTTTTTTGACGATATTTTTCAACCATACTAAACATATAGCCCGTAGCGTTGTCGGCTTTATATTTCAAACATACTTTGCCAACTTCATTCCAAAAATCATCTGGTGATATACCTAGTTTATCAATAAATCCATATTCTTGCATATCTTTTGGAGATAAAGTTTTATCAAAGTCATAACATATAGCAACAATTAAATTTTCCATTATTTACTCCTTTATTATTTTAATTATAAACAAATATCTAACAAATGTCTAATTTATTGAGAAGCAATATCAAATTTGTTAAAGTAATAAATTGCTATGTTTTTTAGTGAGTCATTAAAACTTTGCTTTTTTATTTAATGAATAATTAGACGAGAATATCAAAAACTATATTTAGGGGGAAGATTATGGAACAAACTAAAAAGAAAATTTTGCTTGGTATGGTTTACTATGCACTTGTTAGTGTTGCAATTTTAATGGGCGTAATCTTTATGATTTATTTAGCAACACAAGATGTAGCACTTTACGCAAAAATTTCACTTTGGATTTTGACTGATGTTTTAATTGGCTTAATTATTTTTGATATAATTTGCACAAACATTAGAAAATTAAAATACATTGCTGGAATTATTTTGTACATTTGCTCATTAGTGACAATTGTAATGTCAATAATTACTTATATTACAATAAGTACAAATTTGATATTAACCGCTGTGCAAGTATTCCCATATTTAGCATTGCTAATGTTATCTTGGGTAATAAACATATTTGTAATTTTACAATACTTTACTGGACTTAAAATAATTGAAATAAAGCCAAAAAGAGCAGTGAAAAGTAGCAAATAAATTTATACCAAAATGAACCTAAAATGGTTCATTTTTAATAACAATACTATGTCTTGCAAGTTGTCCACTTTGCTTAATATTTATTATCACACAAAAGTTTTATAATTATTTATTTTTTATGGACAACAAATTTATCTTGGTCTTTTACATACTGCACAAGTATAAGATTTTTTAAGTCCCTTTTTGTTTTTATTTTAAGCCTTTTATAAAGCCAATTTTCCGTTTTACCAAGTTGATTTAATGTGGAGTAGGAGATATTACCATCAATAATTAAATAATTAGACAAACTATTTTGGCTGGGCGAAATATTAAAATCTGCAGCAACCGTTGGCTTTTGCTCGGGCTTTGGCATTATACTTAAATTGCCACTATTTTCAAAAATAGCATAATCGACTTGGCTCAAATCAAAATATCCTTTTTCTCGTGCTAGTGCTAAAACTTCATTGACATCTAACTTGCTTCTTTTTAACTCCTTATATCTAATTTTGCCTTCATAAATAATAGTTATTGGCTTGCCCTTAAAAAATCTCTTAAAAAAACTACCTTTTCGCCCCAGAACACTAACAAGATAGTCAAACAAAAAGAAAACTCCCATAGCAATAAGATAATGGTAAAATGGTGTTTCATTTAAGTCCGTAGCCATTTCGGCAGCGATAGAACCAATAGAAATTCCCATAACATAATCAATAAATTCTAGTTGTGCAATTTGTTTTTTACCAGATAATTTACTTATGATAAACAGAAATACAACACTGCCAAGAGAGAGTAAAAACAATTTTAATAATTCATTCATAAAATTATTTTAGACACTTAAAAAATATCAAAACATTTTTAGTAAAAAATTTTTATGAAAATTGAAAAAAATTCTTGACAAATGTTTTAATTTATAATAATATATACAAGTCAGCGTTTATCGAGGTGTAGCGCAGCTGGTAGCGCACGTGGTTTGGGACCATGGGGTCGGGAGTTCGAATCTCTTCACCTCGACCAATGTCTTTTAGTTTTGGGCCTTTAGCTCAGTTGGTTAGAGCAGCCGGCTCATAACCGGCCGGTCCGCGGTTCAAGTCCGTGAAGGCCCACCAATTAACTACAAGGCGACTACACAAAAGAAATTATGGCTTGGTAGCTCAGTTTGGTTAGAGCGCCGCCCTGTCACGGCGGAGGTCGTGGGTTCGAGCCCCATCCGAGTCGCCATTAGTTCTTTGACTTCAAGACGGAAGAAATCATTGGACGATTGAGTTTAACTCAAAACTTTACCAAAATGCCTCGATAGCTCAGTCGGTAGAGCAAGGGACTGAAAATCCCTGTGTCGGTGGTTCGATTCCGCCTCGAGGCACCATTATTGGTAAAAAAACAATTTAATATGCTGGTGTGGCTCAATTGGCAGAGCAGCTGATTTGTAATCAGCAGGTTGATGGTTCGATTCCATTCACCAGCTCCATTTATTTTATAATATTTTAACCCAATGTTATAAAATAATGAATGGGTAGGTGCCCGAGGGGCCAATGGGAGCAGACTGTAAATCTGCCGGCTAACGCCTACGGTGGTTCGAATCCATCCCTGCCCACCAAAATTAGCAACGAGAAATCGTTGCTTTTTTGTTTAATAAAGACATTTATAAATCTTTTAATAAAACAAGTGCGATTTATTAAGAAGTTATAGGTTTAATTCGACAAAATTAGTGGCAAAAGTAATTTCTTTGCCATTTTTTTTATGCAAAATGGTGCTACCATAAAAGAGTACATAAAGGAGAAAAATTATGCAAATTAAACACAGAATTTATAGCAATGTTTTGTATTTGGTACTTTGCGGGGAACTTGACGAAAACAGTTCGCATTTTGCCAAAGCTACAATGGACGAGTTATTGGAACAAAAAGGGTTTAAGGAAGTTATCATTGATTTGTCCGAACTAGAATTTATGGACTCAACAGGCGTTGGAGTACTTATTGGTAGGTACAAAAAAATGAAAGAAAAAAACATACCAATTTTTATATGCAACCCATCAACTCACGCAGAAAAAATTTTCAAAATGACAGGGCTTTATGGCATTATGCCAAAAATAAATTAAAGTAGGGAGAAAAATATGGAATTATTAAACGAAATGACTTTATCAGTAAAATCATTATCCGTAAACGAAGGTTTTGTTAGGAGTGCAATCGCAGCATTTTGCGTTGAAGCAAATCCAACTCTTGATGAAATAACAGATATTAAAACTGCGGTTAGTGAAGCGATAACAAACTGCGTAGTACACGCATATCCAACACAAGTTGGCGACATTTTAATTAAAGTTAAACTTTATAAAGACAAAGTTCAAATGTCAATTACAGATTATGGCACTGGCATTGAAAACATTGAACAGGCAAAAGAGCCGTTTTACACAACAAGACCAGACCAAGAGCGTAGTGGAATGGGCTTTACCGTTATGGAAAGTTTTATGGACGATTTAGTCGTTGAAAAAAATAGGGGCAAGGGCATTACTGTACGAATGACAAAAAAACTTGGGAGTGAACAAAGACAAGTAGTGGGAGCATAGTAATGCTTGACCACAACGAAACTTTAAGGTTACTTTCACTTGCTCAAAAGGGAGATAATCAAGCAAAAACAAAGTTGATAGAAGAAAACTCTCCGCTAATTAAAAGTATTATAAAGCCTTACAGATTTAAGGGAGTTGAATATGATGATTTATACCAACTCGGGTGTTTAGGCTTTATAAAGGCTATACAAAATTTTAGCGAAGAGTACAACACAAAATTTTCCACCTACGCAGTACCTATGATTGCGGGCGAAGTTAAACGCTTTATGCGTGATGACGGCTCAATAAAAGTTAGCAGAGCATTAAAATCATTGAACATTCAAATAAACCGCTTTATAATGGAATATAAGGCAACAAATAACGATGATAGTCCATCTATCGAACAAATTGCCAAGCACTTTAATATGGACGAACAAGAAGTCGTTTTTGCAATGGATAGCAAAAAAGCCTTGCTTTCGTTAGACGAAAAACTAGACGAATCCAATCCTCGTTCTAGGCTTGTTATGGAGTCGATAGAAGAACCCAATGCAGTGGACAACATTCTAGATGCTATTATGTTAAAAGATATAATTTCATCACTACCAAAACGAGATAAAAATATTATTGCATTAAGATATTTTCAAGACAAAACACAAGCCGAAATTGCCGAAAGGCTAGGGGTTTCGCAAGTGCAGGTTTCAAGACTAGAATGTAAGATTTTAGAAAAATTAAAAACTAAATTTAAGGAGCAGTAATTTCAAAAAATACTGCTTTTTATTAGGTGTTTTTACTAAAACTATTATCAATCTCATAGCATAGTTGTTTGCTATATTTAACTAAAAAAACATTTTAGGCAAATTTGCTTAATAAATATGTATGCCATCAAGCACTCGAATTTGTTTTTTTAAGGGTAAATATTTTTTAATAAAAAACTGCTTTTCAAAATTGCAAGCAACTTTTTCAAAGACAAAACGAATAAAGCATAATTTACAGCAACTTAACAAGTAAAAAATAGTAATAAAAAAGGGAATATGTTACATTTTCTAACATATTCCTTTTTATAATTATTGCTTTATAAATTATGGTAAATCGTCTTGTAATTTTTAAGCCTAATTTTCGGTTACATCAGTCGTTTCAACTGGTTTAACTTCTCCTTCTTGTGTTTGCTTATCTTCAATTTCAATAATCAAATTCGCCTTTATATTTTGCTTATCAGTTTCCAAAATCACATTTGCAGAATTATCATTGTTTTGATTTTGCTCATTTTCGTTTGTTTGTTCATTGTTTTCTTGCTGATTTTCATTATTTTGAGCATTATTATTTTCATCAATTCGGTTATCTACAATATTATCAACATTTTGGCTGTTAGAATTGTCATCATTTGATTGAATATTGTTTGAATTTTCTTGATTATTTAGCATTTGATTGTTTTCATTTGATAAATTATTATCAGTAATATTATTTTGGCTATTTTCCATATTCAAATTGGTATCATTTGGCACTATGTTTTCGTTAATATTATCTTGAAGGTCATTTTCAATATTTGGTGTTGTTTCATTCAAATTTGGTTGGTTTGTTATCTCATTATTTTGATTATCGTTATTCAAAATAACTTCTTTTTCATTTTTGTTATTAAGATTGTTTTGGTCGTTCACATTTAAGTCAGTTTTAGATTCTAACTCATTATCCTTGTTCATATCTGGATTTGCTGTATTATTTGAATTATCTGGGTTTTCAACTACTGAATTACTATCATTTACAATATTACCATTATTTAAGTCACTAATAGTTAAGTTTGGTGTTATGATATTTAATCCATTGTTTGCTTGATTATTTTCGGTTGTTTCATTAGGTAAGACGGTATTTTCGCCAGTTTGGTGATTTTCGTTATTTGAGTCAGTCACATTGTCATTTGGAATAATTTCGCCGTTTTCCTTGTTGATTTCTGGTTCTAATGTAGATTGTTCTTGGTCAGTCGATTGGTTTTTCTTGTCTTGTTCTACTTTTTGTGGGTCAAAAGGGTTTGGTAAAGGGCTAGTAGTCAAATTATTTTCGTTATCATTTTTTTGAATATCATTTTGTGGGTTTGTAATATTAAAATTACGATTCGGTTGAATTGGTGTAGAGTTCTCAATCAATGTTTTTTCTTTACTCTCATTCAAATTTTTGTCAATATTCAAATTCTGCTCATCATCTAGTGGTTGAGCCTCAACATTTTGCTCGTTTTCAAGATTTTGCAAATAGTCTTTTTTGTATGTGTCAATATTGGTGTAGATATTTTGATAAGTATCAATGTTTCGTGGCATTGACGCATAAGTATCAATGTTATACCTATTGTACGGATACATACCATTTATTCCATATCCCATACCGCCATTATAGTAACCGTTACTAAAAACAGGATTGTTGCTAGTAAATGGTTGTCTGTTCATTATTGCATTGTTTGCTTGCATATTGTTTGGCATTAGAGTAGTGGTGTAATTCTCATTATTTACAACATTTGGGTTAGTATTATTTTGAATATTTGTTTGAGCATTTGGGTTAAGTGTTTTTGTTTGCATAGTATTGTTTCTACGCCATTTTTCAGGCAATTTGATATTTTGCATAGCACCTTTGATACGGTCAAAAACACTTAATTTTTTACCAGCGGAATTAGTTTTTTTTTGCGTATTTAATGGTCTAGCGTTATAACTAATTTTATCTTTGTTAGTTTGAATTACGCTAGTTTTTGAAGTATTAGATTTTATATTATTTGTCGCTTTTTGATTAGTTGCCACTTGATTATTTTGTGCAGTGTTACAGTCTTCACAATTTTGACAAATAATATTATTTAATCTATTTATGCAATCTGTACATTCATTAAGATTGTCAATTCTACTATCAAGGCAAATACCCAAGTTGCAGTAACAAGATAGCAAAGAATCAAAATTTGTGTTGTAATTTTTTAATAATGGTTTTAGTGCCTTTATCATATTTGATAATTCGCCTTTTGACTTATTAAGTTTGTCAACACAACCATTAAGTTGGTTTAAGCAGTCGTTACATTCGCTAATTTGTGTATCGGATAGTTTAATTGTTCCATTTTCCAGTTTCGTGCAAAGATCTTTGCAGTTTAGACAAGCATTTATCAAATTTTGTTTTGAATTGTTACATTCAGCATTTGAGCAAATACAATCTGCACAGTTATTGTACAAATCTTCGATTTTTGCAAAGTAATTTTGCAAGTTTTGGTTAGAAAATGCTTCACTTGTAGAATTCACATATTTTGGCTTATAAGAATAATTCCTAATTTTTTGGTCGTTTATTTTTACAGTGTTTGATTCTGCTAAACTTTTAGTAATGACATTATTATTTACCCTTTTTGTATTGTAAGTTTTGTCTTTAATAACGCCATCATTGTAGGAATAATTTACCAATTTGGGCAAAGTTTTGTTTTTTACTGTGGCGGTGTTGGACAATGTATAGTCATTAGTATAACTATTGCTTGGAATTACTTGCCCAGCACTATTTTGATTAGCAATAGGTGAGATGTCGCTAATGTCAAAATCTTCATCTGTTGCCGTATCTAAATTTGTTAATACACGCATAATTCTGTCTGCGTGTCTACTTGCACTTGTTCCAACGCCTTTTGCTGTTGTTGGATTGCCACAACCAACCAAGCAAAGACATATTATTAAAACAAAAGCAAAAATTGATGCTTTCTTAAAAAATTTCATAATATCCTCCATTTTTTTCTAATGTTAGTTTGCTCGCTCAAAGCGATTTTATTAGTAAATAAGAAAAAAAATTTTATCATTGTGTAAAATTGTAAAAAATTGGATATTATTGCTATGGAGAAAGAATATGGAAGAAAAATATAAAGACAAACGACTTCAAAAAAAATTAGAACACGAAATATCGCCTGACAAACGAAAAGAACGCAACCAAAAGTATATTGAGTATGTAGAAGCAAAGTCCCCAAAAACCAAGAATTTTCCATCACTAATCAATTCTTTTTGGGTTGGCGGACTCATTTGCTGTTTAGGTCAGGGAATATACGATTTTTTAGCATATCTATTCCCAGCAATGACCGATACTGAACTAGGTGCTTGGATGTTAATTGTCTTAATATTCATTACCTGTCTTTTAACTGGAATTGGAATTTTTGACAAAATTGGAAATTTTGCAGGTGCTGGAACGATAGTGCCAATTACTGGATTTGCAAACTCCATTGCAAGTCCTGCGTTAGAATACAAAAAGGAAGGTATCATTTTTGGAGTATGCTCAAAAATGTTCATCGTGGCAGGTCCAGTCATTGTTTGTGGCACAGTCGCCAGTGTTATTGTGGGAATAATATATCTATTTATTTAAGGAGCAAATATGAATTACAATCGAATAGGCAGTCAAACTATCGTTTTCAAAAACCAACCAAAAATTATTAGCAATTATGCCCTTGTTGGAAAAAAGGAAGGTGAAGGTCCTTTTGGACAATACTTTGACTATGTGCTAGAAAACGACTTATTTGGCGAAAAAACTTACGAAAAAGCCGAACGAAAAATACTTGAACATGCTATTTTTAGTTGTGTGGACAAGGCAAAAATTGACCCAAATCAAATTGATATGTTGCTTTCGGGAGATTTGTTAAATCAAATTGTTTCATCAAGTTTTGCAGCCAGACACTTTGACAAGCCATTTTTGGGGCTTTATAGCGCTTGTTCAACGATGACAGAGAGTTTGGCTCTTGCTAGTTGTTTGGTCGATGGAAAGTATGTTAAAACAGCTATTTGTGCAACAAGTAGCCACTTTTCTACTGCCGAAAAACAATATCGTTTTCCACTAGAACTTGGTAATCAAAGACCACCAGTGGCACAATGGACAGTTACAGGAGCGGGGGCAACAATGTTAAGCCTTAACGGAGATGACTCTTGCAATAAAATTACTATGGCTACTTTTGGAAAAGTTGTAGATTATGGCATTGTTGATGCCAACAATATGGGGGCTGCTATGGCACCTGCTGCTATGAATACTTTAATTGCACATTTTGAAGATACAAACACAAAGCCAAAAGACTACGACTTGATTTTGACAGGAGATTTGGGAAAACTTGGAAGCGAAATTTTGCGTGACCTTATGGAAAGAAACGGCTATCCACTAGGAAAAAATTATAGTGACTGTGGTCAAATGATTTATAACGACCATCAACACACATACCAAGGTGGTAGTGGGGCTGGGTGCAGTGCAAGTGTGTTTAATTCCTTTGTTTTGGGTCAACTATCAAAAAAGGTATACAAAAAAGTGCTGTTTTTAGCAACAGGGGCGTTACTTAGTCCAACCACAACTTTTCAAGGCGATTCCATTCCAGCGATTTCTCACGCAGTTGTTATCGAATGTGGAGATAAGTAAATAAAATTTTGAAAATAGCATCAAAAAATCTACTTGCAATTATAATTATTTTATAAAACTAAACTACAATAAACATTAGTTACAAAAGCAAATAAAACAATAATAGAATTAAGTTAAAAAAAAAGTTAATACTATTAAACTAATAAAATAAAAACACTTTTTCATTAAAAATGCGTAATTGCTAGAAAAATCAAGCAAAAATGGTACTATGCAAAGTACTATGCAAACATAAAAATAAGGAGAAAAACAAAATGCTATTAACATATCTAAAAGTTTTTTTAGTGGGCGGTCTAATATGCCTAATCGGTCAAATTTTAATCATAAAAACGAAAATGACTTCGGCTAGAATTTTGGTAACTTTTTTGGTCGCTGGTATTTTCTTGGAAGGTCTAGGCTTATACGACCCAATAGTTGACTTTGCAAAAGCAGGGGCATTAGTTCCAATTTGTGGGTTTGGAAGAACACTTGCAAAAGGCGTAATCAAACAGGTGTCAACAAAAGGGGTATTAGGTCTGTTTACGGGCGGACTAACAGCAACCGCAGGCGGAATTGCTGCCGCAGTATTCTTTTCGTTTATATTTTCTCTCATTTTTAGTTCCCACACAAAACATTATTAAATTAGCAGTTTTAACTGCTTTTTTTAATTCATATAATCTATTATGAAATGTTATACCGAAAAACAATACAAAAGGCGTAAAATTAAAAAACGCATTATTAGATGGTCAGTTTTTATTGCCATAATTGTTGGCATTGTTTGTTATTTCAATTTTTATGTAAACCCAATTATTTTAACTACAAATACAGCCACAATTAAAGCAAAAACAGTTGAAGTTGTAAACTTATCAATAAGTGATGTTTTAAGCAATAATTCCAGCGAAGACTTAATTAAAATCACTTACGATAGCGATAAAAATGTATCGTCAATAGTCGCCAATACAGTTTTAGCAAACAAACTCAACACAATGATTGTTGATAACTGTCAAACAAATTTAAGTGATATGACAATGCTCAATTTTAGTGTACCGCTAGGCACTTTTTCAGGTATGCCCTTTTTGAATGGTTTAGGCCCAAAAATTACCATCAAAATGACACCAGTAGGGAGCATTAGCACAAAGTTTAATAGCGTGTTTACAAGCCAAGGCATTAACCAAACCTGCCACCAAATTTATCTTAACATTACAGCCAACATTTCCGTTTTACTCCCGGGAGTAGACAAAACAGTAAAAGTCACTACTCAATACTTAATTAGTGAAAGTATTATTGTCGGCAAAGTTCCACAAGTTTATTTTGGAAGTAATAATACACTAAATAGCCAATTAAACCTTGTACCATAATTAAAAAATTATTTGTAAATATCACCAAGCATATAAAAAATTCTAGCAACCGTGTCGCTGGGCTTCGGTTAATTTATTTGGCAACTTGAAAAATAATCAAAATAAAAAGATAATAATAAAATTTACTCACTAAAATTTTAACTTTATTATTAAATAATAAACTAATTAAAAAGTATTTACAATTTTTTTATTTTTTTGTATAATCTAAAAATATGAACGAAACACAAGAAAAAACTATATTTTTAGATAATGCAAGTACAACTCAAATGTACAAAGAAGTTAGCGAAATAATCTCCAAAACAAATTTGGAGAATTTTTACAATCCATCGGCAATGTATCACAAAAGTGTGGTAGTAAAAGATAGCATAGAAAACGCAAAATCATACATTGCACAAACGCTTAATGTTGACCCAAAAAGCATAATCTTTACAAGTGGAGCAACCGAGGCCAACAACTTGGCAATTATGGGCAGTTTAACCGCCAAAAAAGGCGCAGAATATATTTTCTCTAGCGGAGAACACCCATCGGTTTACAATGTTGCCAAATCTTTGGAACAAAAAGGAAATATCGTACACTTTGTCAAACTTGGTAATGATGGTAGAGTAGATTTAGAGCACTTAAAATCACTATTAAACGAAAACACTCATTTTGTTAGTATAATGTTTGTTAGCAACGAAACTGGTGCGGTAAATGACATTAAAACAATATCATCTATAGTCAAATCATTTAATCCAAAAATAATCTTTCACGTTGACGGCGTTCAAGCATTTTGCAAAATTCCTTGTAACTTAACAAAACTAGGAATTGACGCTTTTACAATTAGTGCACATAAATTTCACGGGCCAAAAGGTGTTGGACTACTATATTACAAAAATCTTAATCAACTCAAACCACAAATTTTAGGGGGCGGTCAACAACTGGGATTTCGTAGTGGCACAGAAAATGTCAGCGGAATACTTGGAATGGCAAAAGCAGTACAATTAGAACAAGAAAATATTGCTCAAAATTATGAAAAGGTAAAAAGTTTTAAGCAGATTTTTATTGACCAAATAAAAAACGATTTGAATGGCTATAATTATCACATAAACGGAAGTTTTGAAAATTCTAGCCCATATATTTTATCAGTTAGTTTTAAGGGACTTCGTGGCGAAGTTTTAATGCATATTTTAGAACAAAAAGGCGTAATCGTAGGTACTGGAAGTGCTTGTTCAAGCAAGAAGCAAGAAAACAGGGTTCTTGCAAATATGGGACAAACCTTGGACTATGTAAAAGGCAATATTAGAGTTAGTTTTTCATCGACAAACACACTAGAAGAAATAATCTTGGCTAGCAAAATTCTAACAGAGTCTGTAAAGGAACTTTACGAGAGTATGTCAAGATAAGGAGTAAAAATGGAAGAAAAAAAGGTAATAATTATTAGATATTCCGAAATTCATTTGAAAGGCGGAAATAGAAATTTTTTTGAAAAGGCACTATTAAAAAATATAAAACTAGCACTTGAAGGCATTGATTGTATATCAAGCCGATTTGCAAGTCGTTTTTTTGTGAGCAATTACAACGAAGATGACGAAGACGAAATTGTAAGAAGATTGCAAACTGTTTTTGGTATTTATTCATTGAGCAAAGCCATTCAAATAAAGTCTGACAAGACATTGCTATTTAAGTACTTTGAAGGTTACAAATTAGATGAAAAAACTTTTAAGGTAGACACAACAAGAGCAGACAAATCTTTTCCATTAAAGTCAACTGAAATTTCAAGAGAAATAGGCGGAATAATACTGGATAGTAATCCAGAATTAAAAGTAGATTTGCATAACCCAGAAGTTGTTATTTCAATAGATATTAGAGAAAATGGCTTTACTTACATCTTTTCAAAAATTATTAAATGTCTTGGCGGTATGCCAGTAGGAACAGCGGGAAAAGGACTTGTGTTGCTTTCTGGCGGTATTGATAGTCCAGTATCGGCTTTCAAGGTGTCAAAAAGGGGAATGAATGTTACAGGTATTCATTTTCATAGTTACCCTTACACAAGTGAACAAGCAAAAAACAAAGTGATTAAACTTGCTCATTTAATAAAACCATATACTCAAATACACAAGTTAATTTGTATTCCTTTTACAAAAATTCAAGAAGAAATTCACAAGCACTGCGACCCAGAATTTATGATTACAATAATGCGTAGATTTATGGTTAGGATTGCCGAGAAAGTTGCAAAGATGTACAAATGCCAAGCATTAGTTACTGGCGAATGTCTAGGACAAGTAGCAAGCCAAACTATTGAAAGTATCACAAGTACAAATAGCGTTGCCGAAACTTTGCCTATTTTAAGGCCACTAATTACTATGGACAAGGAAGAAATTATTGAAGTTGCACAAAAAATTAACACTTTTGAAACTTCTATTTTGCCTTACGAAGATTGTTGTACCGTATTTTTGCCAAAATTTCCAGTTATCAAGCCAAAACTTGATAAAGTAAAGCGGGAAGAAGAAAGATTGGATATTGACTTGCTTGTTAATTATGCAGTAGACAACTTGGAAGAAATCATTATTGAATAAAGGAGAAATATGTTAGAAGTTAAAAATATCACATATAAAGTTAAAGAAGGCGGAAAAGATAAAGTTATTTTAGATAACATATCTTTTTGCTGTGAAAAAAATCAAACCATTGTAATCACTGGTCAAAACGGCAGTGGAAAAAGCACATTGCTTAAAATTATTATGGGAATTTTGCCAGCAACAAACGGAAAAATCTTTTTTGACGGACAAGATATTACAAACTTAACCATTGACCAAAGAGCAAATTTAGGAATGGCTTATTCTTTTCAAACCCCTGTTTGCTTTAAGGGAATAACAACTCAAAGATTGCTTGAAATAGCATCTAACTC
Organism: uncultured Clostridia bacterium; assembly: GCA_934747255.1. Lineage (GTDB taxonomy): Bacteria > Bacillota > Clostridia > Christensenellales > UBA1242 > CAKVNM01. Next base: position 169,227 of record CAKVGH010000002.1, read on the forward strand.
GCAAGATTTCAACTCTCACTGCGAAAACTTATCAAAACTTGGTCTTTGTGCAAGAAACTATCTTGGCAGAGAGGTTAATAATAAATTATCAGGCGGAGAGCAAAAGCGAATTGACCTAGCAACCGTAATTTGTCGCAATGCCAAACTAAATCTTTTTGATGAGCCAGAAGCTGGAATAGACATTTGGAGTTTTGATAATTTAACAAATATATTTAACATAAAAAACTCCACAAATTTGATTGTTAGTCACCAACAAAAGTTAATTGAAAAAGCAGACAAAATTCTTGTTATGAAGAATGGAAAAATTGAGTATTTTGACAGCACTGATAAAATTTTGCCACGACTTAATTCCAATCAAACTTGTCAAAAGTTAAGGAGAAAAAATGGATAAAATTCAAGCAGATTTATTAAAAGAAATTTCCAACCTTGATAAAATGCCACAAGGAGCATACAATTTAAGAGTTGACGGAAAAAGTATAGGACGAAACAGCACAGAAGAAATCCAAATTGTACCAAAGCAAGATAAACCCGGTATTGATATTTATATTTCAAAAGCCTGCCAACAAAAAAGTGTTCATATTCCCGTTCTTCTATCACAAGCAGGCTTAAACGATATGGTATATAACGATTTTCATATCGAAGATGGTGCAGATGTCACAATCGTTGCTGGTTGCGGAATTTATAATTGTTCCAACAAAACAAGCGAACACGATGGTATTCATACTTTTTATATCGGAAAAAATGCCAAAGTAAAATATATTGAAAAACATCTTGGTGTAGGCGAAAATAACAGCAACAGAGTACTTAACCCAACAACAATAGTTTTTATTGATAACGGCGGAAGTATGATTATGGAAACAACACAAATTCGTGGAGTATCACAAGCAAATCGAAAAACTGTTTGCACATTAAATGACAACGCAAAACTTGTTATAAACGAAAAAATCCTAACTTCACAAGTGGAAAAAGCAAAAACTAATTTTAAGGTTACTCTAAAAGGCAAACATTCTAGTGCCGAAATTGTTTCTCGTTCGGTAGCAAAAGATAAGTCAATGCAAACTTTCCAAAGTGAAATGATAGGCAAAAACGAATGCTATGGCAGGGTTGAATGTGATGGAATTTTGGTAGGCAAATCTCAAATCATATCTGTTCCAAAAATAAAAGCACAAAATGTTAATAGTTCACTAACACACGAAGCAACCATTGGTAAAATTGCTGGCGATGAACTAATTAAATTGCAAACATTGGGTCTTACAAAAGAACTTGCAGAGCAAGAAATTATTAACGGGTTCTTAAAATAACTACAAAATTCTAGCAAAAATAAAAGTAATTGAAACTATGTCTTAATTTACAAAAATTAAGGCATTTTTTGTCGAATAACTATCAACTAAAAAATTTAGTTTACAAATTATTTGACATTATTATAAAAAAAGGTTAAATTTATTATGTATATAAATACTACAAATTTTGTTAAAGGCAAAATTTTATATATATTCCAAAAAAATTTTTAATCAGTTATGCAAGAGTTTTCTTGCATTATTGACACATTTTTGGTCTTATAAAAAAGGGAGAGCAATTAAATGACAAGTATTAAATCAATGCTTGCCACGCTAGAAGTTCCAGTTTGGCTTTCTATCGTTGTTGTAGTTCTTGCTCTTGCTGGCGGACTTGTAATGGGCTATTTTGTTGACAAACATTTGACAACAAAAAAGTTAGGAAAAGCTAAAAGTACAGCAAACCGCATTATTGAAGATGCGTACCAAGAAGTTAAAACAACTAAAAAAGAAGCCTTATTAGAGACTAAGGAAGAAGTTCACAAATTAAAACTCGAAGCAGACGAAGAAATTAGACAACGCCGTTTTGAAGTTCAAAAAATGGAAGATAGGTTGTCACAAAAAGAAGAGTTTTTAACAAAAAAAGAGGAACAACTAGACAAAAGGCAAGAAATTATTGACGAAACAAAACAAAAACAAGTCGATAAAGAAAAGGAACTTGAAAAAGAAGAGGAGAACATTAAAACACTTCAAAATCAAGCAAAACAAGAACTCGAAAGAGTTAGTGGCTTAACAAAAGAACAAGCCAAAAAAGAACTTATCGCAACCTACGAACAAGAAGCAAAAATTGATGCTGTAAAGTTGGTTAGAGATATTGAAGAAAGAGCGAAGGAAGAAGCCGAAAAGAAGGCTCGCAACTTGATTACTGGTGCTATTCAAAGATATGCAGCAGACCAAACAAGTGAAGTTACCGTTTCAACAGTGGTTTTACCTAGTGATGAAATGAAGGGTAGAATTATTGGCAGAGAAGGTAGAAACATTAGAGCATTGGAACAAGCAACAGGTGTTGATTTTATTATTGATGATACACCAGAAAGCATTGTTATTTCTGGATTTGACCCAGTAAGACGAGAAGTTGCCAGACAAACTCTTGAAAAACTTATTTTAGATGGAAGAATTCACCCTGCAAGAATTGAAGAAATGGTTAAAAAAGTTCAACACGAAATTGACCAAACAATTAAAGAAGCAGGTGAAAACACAGCATTTGATGCAAATATTCACGGTATTCACCCAGAAATATTAAAAGTACTTGGTAGATTAAAGTACAGGACAAGTTATGGTCAAAATGTATTAAAACACTCATTGGAAGTTTGTCATCTTGCAGGTGCACTTGCAGCAGAACTTGGTGCAGATGTTAAAATTGCAAAGCGTGGCGGATTGCTACACGATATTGGAAAAGCATTAGACCAAGAAATTGAAGGAACTCATGTATCAATCGGTGTTGACCTTTGCAGAAAGTATCACGAAAGTGAAGAAGTTATTCATTGTATTGAAGCACACCATGGTGGTGTAGAATTTAGGTCTATTGAAGCAATGATTGTACAAGCAGCAGATGCAATTTCTAGTGCTAGACCGGGTGCTAGACGAGAAAATCTCGAAAACTATATCAAGAGATTAACCCAGTTGGAAGAAATCGCAAATGGCTTTAAGGGTGTAGATAAATCCTATGCTATTCAAGCAGGTAGAGAAGTTCGTATTATCGTTAAACCTGATGAAATTTCCGACCAAGACGCTGAATTTTTGGCAAGAGATATTGCTAGAAAAATTGAAAATGAAATGCAATATCCTGGACAAATTAAGGTCAATGTTATTAGAGAATGGCGTTCGGTTGATTACGCAAAATAGTTTATTAAAAAGGGTAGTTTAATTACTACTCTTTTTTTATTTATATTAGATTTGTTTATACCTTTATATTTGACTAGCACTAAAAAAACTTGTTTCAAAAGCAATTTCGACAAACAATAGTAAATATTCATTTTGAAAAAACTTTTATTGCTGATAAAATAATTATGTTATGGAAAAATTAAAACATATAGACTTATATACTGATGGTGCTTGTTCACAAAATGGCACTTGGATTGGTGGTTGGGGAGCAGTGTTAATATACGGCGAACACGAAATGCAAATCAGCGGTTACAAAGAGAATACAACAAACAATCAAATGGAACTTTTAGCGGTAATTGAAGGCTTAAAAAGGCTTAAAGAAAAAGTAGATGTTACCATTTATACAGATAGTGCTTATGTGTGCAATGCTTTTACTAATAATTGGCTGGAAAATTGGCAAAATAACGGCTGGAAAACAGCAACGAATAAAGAAGTTCAAAACAAACAATTATGGCTGGAATTGTTAGATTTATGTTCCAAACATAATGTTTCTTGGCAAAAAGTAAGAGGTCATTCAACAAATAAATATAACAATCTTTGTGACAAACTTGCTACAACAGAGATTAAAAATCACACACCGCAACCAGACGAAAATACAAGCGATAATCAAAGTGACTTAATACAAAATGAAAACGCTATGACCGATGATAATCGCAAAAATATTTCATTAAGTAATAACAATGACACAAACAAATAGCTTTAACGAAACTAAAATATGAATAAATGCTCAAATAAGTTAAAACTATTAGCGAATACTTATGTTTGTGATTTTGAAAAAACCGCAATAAATTAAAAAAGACTTATTATAAAAACAATAACATAACAGGCAATATTAAATATTATTAGTCAATAAATTTATTTTAATAAATAAAAAAATATTAAAAATTAAAATGGCATAAAAAAACACATTAGAAATAATGTGTTTTTTGTTTAATTATCTAATATCTCGTTTTTTGAAAACTTCAAATACTAAAACTCCTAGTCCAATTGCAACAACTGCTGTATAAATTAAACTTAACCAATAACTTGCACCAACTGAAACTGGTGAGTATAGAGCAGATTGCAAGAACCCGCCGTGAGTAGAGATAAATGAGCCACCAAAGTATTTGAATCTGTCAATGTGAGTGAATGGTAAGAATTTTGCAATAGCACTGCTACCTAAAACTACATTTATAGCGAGTGTTCCAAAATATGTTAAAATTGAAATTGCAACTGATGCTACTTGCGACCTAAATAATAGGGAAATAGCAAGAGCAAGTAATGCATAAACAACGATTTGTGCAATCAATGTTAAAACCATAATTAAATACATTACAAAAGGTGATACTGCTGATACACTTGTAGCATTAAAGATTAGTAAAACAGGTGCACTAGCAAAACCATAAGTTATTCCACCGATAAGCAAAGTAGCGATAGCGCTTACCACTGTTAAAATTGTGCCAATTAGTAGAATCGATAATAACTTTCCGCCCAAAATTTTGCTACGCTTATATGGTCTAATAGCAAGTAATTTCATTGTTCCACTTGATTGTTCGCCAACAATAGTTGTTGCCGAAATTGCCACAATGTAAATTACAATAATAAACAAACATAGACGCATTGCAAAGAAAGAGAAGTCGTAAGCATTTTCGGTGTAATTTGATGGTTGATTCATATTAAAATTGTTAGCGTAGTCAATAGAATAAACACCATTTTTTAGCAAATATTCTAGTTTTACTTGATTTTCGCTATTTTCATAATAATTGAATTGTTCCAAACCTAAAAACTTTGTTAAGTCATAGCCATTATATTTACTTAACCCATTTGTTCTTATGGCATTCCAAATATAATTGTATGCATTTTCGCAATCTTCTTTGTATCGTGTAGCAAGGACTTTTAATGTTTCAAGATTTTCTTGACTTGCATTTTTTTCTGGTGAAGTTTTTACACTATCAACAAATCTTGCTATCTCTTGATACAATCCATTTGCTTGTAAATCTTCGGTGTAGGTTAATCCATCTCTCTTAATACCAAGTCGTTTTTCAACCATTACAATGTATTCTTGCAAAGTTTTAACATAATCAGCATTTGGAATAAATGGTATTAAACTTTCAACATAATTTGTTAAGGTATCCTTAAACTTGTAGTTTTGTCCAATTTGAGTAATTATAAAACTATATTTATCTTCGGTAGTTTCTGCCATATCAAAAGCATCAATACATTTTTGAATAAATGATTTTGTTGATAGGTGTAGATTTGATGTAGTAAGAACATGAATTTTTTCCGATGTCAATCGGTTACCGCTATCAATACCAACACTGTTTTGATAGTATGTTAAAAAACTTTCAAAGTCTGCTTTTAATTGATTATACCTATTTTCAAGTTCTGTCAAATACGCAGGGGCTCGTGAACTTTCATAAGCAATTTTTGCAGTTCTAACTCTTTCATAACTTTGTGCTAAACTGCTAATGCTTGCAAGTAAATTTTCTCTTATATCATACTCGGTTGAATAATCATCAATCAAATCTTGTGCTTTTATCAAAAATTGGTCGTATGAATTAAAAGTAAAAATATTAGATGTAGATTTTAGATAACTATAACTATCCGAAACATTAGTTGCATTTAACTTTACAAAGTCCGCATCTCTGTTGTTTGGAGTATAAATAAAAGAGCAGAGAGCAAGAACTACAATAAGTAGTCCTGTAACTACAAAAATGCTTGGTTTTAAGAATAATTTTTTTAATTCTGCTTTACAAATCCTAAACATAATTTTCTCCTATTGAATTTGACCTTTTGATTTTTTATTTTGTAATATCTCTGTAAACACTTCTTCAAGTGATTTTGTTATCGTGCTAATACCAAAAACAGATATACCTTCTCTAACAAGCATTGATGTAACAATAGGCACATCTTTTTCGTTCATATCAAAAATAATAGTATTACCAGCAAGGTAAACAGGGAGTTTGTATTTAAGCATGATTAGTTTGCCAGCAAAGTTAGGGTAGTCAACTTTAATGCAAAGTTTTTGACTAGAAGCAATACCTTTTTTGATTTGTTCAATAGTTTTAACTTCCACCAATTTTCCGCCATCAATAATTCCAACAGTATCGCATAGTTGTTCCATTTCAGAAAGAATATGACTAGAAACCAAAATTGAAATTTTCTTTTGAGCAGAAAGATTTTTCAAAAAAGAACGCATTTCCTTAATGCCGTTTGGGTCAAGACCATTTGTTGGCTCATCTAAAATCAATAATTTTGGGTTGTTAAGCAATGCTTGTGCAATACCAACTCTTTGTTTCATACCAAGAGAGTAGGTTCTAACTTTGTCATAAATTCGCTTTTCCATACCAACTAGCGAAACAACTTCTCTAATTTTCTCTTTTGTTACATTTGGGTAGAGTGAAGCATAAAACTTCAAGTTATCCATACCTGACATATAAGAGTAGAGTTCTGGGTTTTCGATAATTCCACCAACATTAGAAATTGCTTTTTCAAAATCTTTTGCTATGTTTTTACCGCATATAAAAACTGAACCAGTTGTTGGTTTTGCAAGCCCAGTAATCATTCTAATTATAGTTGTTTTACCAGCACCATTTGGACCAATTAAACCAAAAATTTCCCCTTCAAATACTTGAAAGGAAACATTGTCAACAGCAACTCTATCGCCATATTTTTTTGTTAAATTTGATACATCTAAAACAATATTTGCCAAAGTTTTCACCCCTTTTTATATTTTAATATAACATTTATAATCTTACCTTGTAAAGTTTATTTGGTGTAATATGAAAATTTGCTTAAAATTTTTTTAATAATTGGGCTTAAAATAACCAAGAATAAGTTAGCAACTTGTAAAATTAGCGAACCGGAATATTTAATCAAATTTTTCCAATTCATACCAAAAGCCATATTTAATAAAACTACTGCAATCATTGATATTAAGCAAATCAAAATAATTCCCATAAATCTGCTCTTTTCAAAAATATATTCGTCATTTCTTCGCTTTGAAATGCCATATTTTATGGTGTAGAATAGAGAAAATATTACCATTGAGCAAACACCAATAAGGTAAAAAAACTTTTGAGTAATAGACAGGTTTTCGGCTGGAATTAAAAAGTATAAACAACTAGAAACTATCAAGGATAGTGCTAAAACAATCCAACTTGTATGCATATTGAGTTTTGCCATTCTAGTCACATTGGAATTTTTGTTTTCTATACTATTTTTTCGTAAATATCTTATTTCAAAATCATTTGAATTATTTACTTGGCGAGCATATTTTTTATCAAAAGGTATTTTTTCGGTTGGATTAAAATCATTTTGATATGAATATTGTTCTTGGTTCATATCTTCGTTTGTATCGTAATTATTTTCGTAACTGGAATCATAACTGTTTTCGCTGTATGAACTGGACTCACTAAAATTTCTAGATATGCTATTACTTTTAGTTTGATTGCCATCAACTTGCAAACTCAAATTGATATTGTCCATCATATTATATCTTGGCAATTCTTGTCCCATATTATTACTATATGCCAAATTATTATTATCGTTTGTGTAACTATTTGCATTGGTATTACTAAAATTTTCGGTTCCAAAATTTGTGTTATTGTAATCACTATAATTTTGTTTTTGCTCTGCCGAATTTTTTAGAGTGCTTTCACTTTCGTCTAATACATCACCAAAAATTGACTTTAAGTTCAAAGTCTTATGTTCTTCTTGCTCCATTTGATTAGATTGAGTGGTGAAGTTAGTATTTTGTTGGTAAGTTGATTCATATTCTTGATTTTTGCTGTTTTTCAAGTCAAGATTATTATCTTGTTGCAATGTGTTTTGTTGTGACAAAATTTGAGTATTATTCTCACTCTCTTGTGGTTGAGATATAGTTTGAAAACTATCGCTAGAAACTCGCTTATTACTTTGATTTTCAAAAGAGTTTTCGTCATTTTGAACATATTTTTCAGCATTAAAAAGCATATTGGAATTTATGCCACCAGATAATGCTTCACTCATTCTTTTTTCTTGTTCCAATCTTAATTTTTCTTCTAGTTCTTCATCGGTTAAAGAGTTTTGAGTATCATTAACAATTTGTTCATTATTATTTGTAAAAGTTTGATTGTATGCTGTTGCTTGCGAGATTTTGTTTACTTGATTGCTTTGAGCATTTATTGTGTTTTCATCATTAGATGAATTTTGTGAAAAAGATTGCTTTTGTTGGTTAATATCTGCTTGAAATTCCGCATATCTCTTGTCAAAATCGTCATTTTTTTGTGGAGCAAATGTAATATTATCAAAACTGGTTGTTCTTTCTTCAACATTTTCACTAAAACTAGCATTTCTTTTGCTTACAAAAAATTGGTCAAAATCAACTTCTGGCTCTTGTTCCAAAGAGATATTATTTAATGAATTTTGATTTTCAATCGCATTATTTTGAGTTTGCATTTGCTTTTCAATATTTTGCAATGCTAGTTTTTCTTCATTTGGTTCAGTAATAGTTTGTGATTGATTGTTTTGTTCGCTTGAACTTTCTATAACCGAATTAAAGTCCCGTTTGATTTGTGATTGTTCGTTATTGTTTTGAATAAAATCGTGATTTGCAATGACATTTTCATTTGAAGAAATAGTTTCTTCGTCCGTTGATTTTGTTTGTTCTAAATCACTGTTATCGCTAGATTTTTCAGTCAAAACAGGGGAGATTTCGTTTTCATTTTCATTATTAGTTGTTGATTGTGGAGTTTGCACAAACGAAAACAAGTCGAATTGGTTTTCATCGACTTTGTGTGCATAAGAGTTTTTTGCTTGCGATTTTGCTTCTGCCGACTGATTAAACAAAGAATTACCATTTGTATCAGCAATTATTTCGCTTGAAGCATTGACATCTTGTTCTTTTTTATCTTCAAAAGAATTTTGAGTTGCTTCAAAATGGTTTTGATGATTTATTGCAAATTGTTCATTATCAAAAAGGTTAGTGTGTTCTTTATTAGTATCATTTTGATTATTTTGTGAATTTAGCATAGAGTCAAGAGTAGAGTTGCTATCTTGAATTTCCTTAACTTGCATTGAAATGCTATCAATACTGCTTTTAACATCGTCCAAATTCTCATCTATGTATGATTTTTTGAAAAAATTATCGACTATTTCGTTTCGTTCATCTTCCCACGAAAAATCGGTACTTTCGATTTTCTTTCTGCCTTCTTCTGTTAATCTATAGTAATGTCTTCGTCCACCAATATCACTATCGCCCCAATATGATTCAACATATTTTTGTGCTTCCAAACGCTTTAATCCACTATACAAACTTGGTTGTTTTAGAATATAGTTGCCATTAGTTTTTTCTTCAACTTCTTGACAAATTTGATAGCCGTATTTATCGCCAGATTGTAAGGCTTTCATAATAATATTGTAGACAGAACCACGACCAGAACCTATACTTTGCTTCATTTGTAACTCCTTTTAATGGAAAGATTTTAACATATTATGTTATAATATGTCAAACAATACTATGCAAACTCTAAAAATAGTACTATGCAAAGTATACTATGCTTAAAATTTAGTTGATTTTATATGTAATTTGCATTAAAATCAAAATATGATAACACCAAAAATAATACATAGGTCAAACAGACGAAGTTTGGCATTGACAATTGACCAAGAAGGTGATTTGATTGTTAAAGCACCTTATCAAATGAGTCTAGATGATATATTCAAATTTATTGAACAAAAACAAAAGTGGATAGAAGATAGGCAAGCCAAAATAAAAAACACATTAAAAAACAATTACGAACTTTTTAACTATCAAAAAGTTTTACTACTCGGTAAAAAGTATGATGTTTGTATGACAAAAGGACTTGAAGAGCCTTATTTAACAAGTCAAGCATTGATTATTCAAAAAACAATGAACTTAAATACCGTTAAAAAGCAAATAAAGGACTTTTTAATTGACTCTTGCGACACCGTTTTGATGAGTAGAGTGGTCAAAATCGCCCGAAAATTCGGCTTTTCTTATAGTTCTATAAAGATTATATCAAGTAAGGCAAAATGGGGTATGTGTGATAGCAACAAAAACCTTTATTTTAATTTCAAATTGCTTATGCTCACGCCAGAAATCATCGATTATGTCGTTGTACACGAACTTTGTCATTTAAGACAGATGAATCATAGTGAAAAATTTTGGAAGCAGGTTTCAAAAATATTACCAAATTTTAAGCAAGCAAAAAAAATGCTTCAAGAGTGCAATTTTTTAATAAAATTGTTATAGAGTAGTTTATTATTGTGAATCTATCTAAATTTAGAACTTACAAATTCAAAACAACTCAAAGACTCTTAATAATATTTATATTAAATAAGCCAATAGTTGATTAAGTCGCTTAAAAAAAGTTCAAATATAAAAAGACTTTCAATTTGGACTTTTAATTTAAGAGTAGAAATGTTGATAAATAAATAAAAACTATGCCTGAATTTTTGAAAAATAGAGTAGGCATAGTATTATTTTTGTATTCGTAACTATTCGCAAAATACAGATTTTACGAATAAATACCCTTAAAATTCGCCGAAAAGTCGAAAGTGTTTAATTTTCTTATAAATTTTATTCATTTTTCGCATAATCATAAATTCTAATAAAAACCTTTACAAATGACTAAATTTCAAAATTAACAAATTTGAATTTAGTACTATTCAAATTTAGAACATTATAAAATATCATTAGAACATTACATTGATTTATGTGTTTTTTAATTTAAGTTTTGAATATGTTTTCATTATAAAATATTTACTTTATTTTTTTAGGCTTTTTGATTATCTAAATTGCTTGCTGATAATTTCAAAATTTCTTGAAAGTTATCATTTGCGTAAATTATCTTTTTAATAAATTGTTTTGCATAGTTTTTGGTATAGTACGAATAATCATCAAACATTTTGCCAGTTTCATCAATGAGTTCAAAACTATCCAAATTTTTATTTTTTAGATAAATTAAAATTTGATTGATTATATCATTGTCGTTTTCAAGCATAAAAAACTCGTTAGGAACATTATAAAGCAAGTTTTCTACAAAAAAGTTTTTTCCTATAAAAAGTTGAGATTCATTTGCGATAATAAGTTCTATTTCCATAGCCTTAAAAAGTGAGACAAATCGGCTAAAATTACCATTTGTTTGTTCATTTTTTTTATCAACATTAGATAAATATCTTATTGGGTCAATTTCGAGCCATTTATTAACTCGCCTTACTTTTAGATGTTTTGTACCTAGGTCATAACAAACGGTTATTTTTACAATAGTTTGATTGTAAAGTTTAAGCATAATTTGATTGCGTCTTTGAAATATCGTTTGCATATTTTTCAGTCTATTTTTTAATTGAAATGCAATTCTTTCAGCAACATCTTCGGCTTGCAAAACATTGGGATTTGTCGCAGAACCCATAATTTTACTATAAGTGCTTACTCTTTTTTTGCCTTTTCTAGTAATTCTTTCATTAACAACAGCAAAATTTACATTTTCCTTATCTGTTTGATAAATCACAAAAAACTCAACAAGTGAGTTTTCACACAAAGTATTTGTTAAGTAATCGCCACAAGGAAAAACACTTAAATATCCATTATTTAAGTCACTAAAATTTTCCTGAGTAATATTTTGCATTTCATTATAAATGTCATCATAAACTTTCATTTGTGTTGACGCAATGCTTTCATTATTTTGTTTTATAACATCAAAACAATCTTCCAATAATTCTTTATCCATATATTTATTATACCCCAAAATAATGGCATTTTCAAATAAATTTACAAACATAATTTTTTGCAACTATTCGCAAAATACTTGATATTTCAGTGTTTATTTGCTAAAATTTTTATATGGAAAACACACAGAAACTATCATATTTTCAACAAAGAAATTTGAAAAATAACAGGCAATTAAAAGCGTTACTTAACGAACTTCCTATTTTTTGCGAAGAATTTTTTATAGGAATTGAGCAAAAAACTACACCTTTAACAAGACTTGGTTATGCACAAGACTTGAAGCGATTTTTTATATTTTTAACCACTCAAACCTTCGCTTTTTCGGACAAAACGCCAACCGAACTTACTTTTAGCGACTTAAATAAAATTAACGAAACTCATCTGGAAAAGTACTTAAATTACTTAAATTCCTATGAAAATGATGACAAAGTTTTTATGAACAATGACAAAGCAAAAGCACGCAAATTTTCGAGTGTAAAAACCATGCTTCGATATTTTTATCGCAAAGGCAAAATCGACCAAAATGTAGGCGAAAAAGTTGATAATCCTAAATTAAGAGAAAAAGAAATTATCAAACTAGAACCAAACGAAGTAGCAAATCTTTTAGATGCTGTGGAAAATGGCGACAATCTTTCCCCTACCGAAAAGCGTTTTCATAATGTAAATGCAAAACGAGATTTTGCCATTATGAGCCTCTTTTTAGGTACTGGCATTCGTATAAGCGAGTTGGTAGGATTAGACAAAAAAGATATTGATTTTAGTCAAAATGCGTTTACTATAACCCGTAAAGGTGGTAGCCGTGTAATTTTATATTTTTCAAATGAAGTTAAGTCTGCTCTACTTGACTATCTAGATGTTCGAAATACAAAAGTTGATGAAAACGAACAAGCTTTCTTTTTATCAATGCAAAACAAACGAATAACAACTCGAGCCGTTGAAAAGTTGGTAAAAAAATATTGCAGTGGTGTGACTCCCCTAAAACATATTACTCCACACAAACTGCGTTCAACTTATGGCACAAATTTATATCGAGAAACTGGCGATATATATGTGGTTGCTAGTGTTTTAGGTCATAAAGATGTAAACACCACTAAAAAATATTATGCACAAATTTCGGACGATATTAGGCGTAATGCTTCAACAAAAGTTAAGTTACGAGATAAAAAATAAAATTTTAGAACAAATGTTTGACATTTGAATTTTTTTGTGTTATTATATAAAAAATTATTATTACTTTTGGAGAAAATATGAAGAAAATTGAAAGCAATTTAGACAAACTTGTAGAATACATTTGCAAATGTTCAACCGAAAATAATTATTTGCCTAGCGTTAGAGAAATGGCAAATCATTTAGGTATAAAAAGTACTTCCACAATCAGTTATTACCTTGATATTTTGCAAAATCGTGGAGTTATCAAAAAAAATGAAAATAGCAAAGCCAGAGCTTTTGAATTAACTGAATTAAAAAAGGCAAAAGAAGCCGAAAACGAAAATTTAATCAAAGTTCCACTTGTTGGAACGGTTACTTGTGGTACACCTATTTTGGCTGTTGAAAATTATGAAAGCATTTACACTTTCCCACAAAACCTATTTAATGCACAAGATTTGTTTATGCTTCAAGCCGAAGGCGATAGTATGATTAACGCCGGTATTCGTAATGGCGATTACATAGTAGTTCATAAGCAAGCCACAGCCGAAAACGGCGAAATAGTTGTTGCTATGATTGATTATCACGCAACAGTAAAGCGCTTTTACAGAGAAACAGGAAGATTTAGACTCCAACCAGAAAATGACTCTATGAGCCCAATTTTCACTTCTAATGTAATTATTTTAGGTAAAGTAGTTGGACTAATTCGTAAAATGCGTTAAAAACCATAGCCAAAATTGTTTAACAAAAAACACAGAATAATTAAATTCTGTGTTTTTTCAAAGTGTTTATTATAGCGATTTTAAGTAATTAACTTCTTTTGTTGATAATTTACGGTACTCTCCACGATTAAGTCCCCCAAGTTTTAAGTCGGCAATCTTTACTCGTTTTAAGAAAGCAACATTTTTGCCAATCGCTTCAAACATTCGTCTAATTTCCCTATTTTTGCCTTCGTGCAAAATGATTTCAAATCTTGATTGATTTTTATTTGGCGTAATTACTCTTTTAATTTTGCAAGGACTAAATTTAACTCCGCCTTCAACAGTAACACCTTTTTGAAGTTTATTTAATTCATCATTAGATACATCACCTTCAATGTTTACAACATAGGTTTTTTCAATTTCATTTTTTGGGTGAGTTAATTTGTATGTTAATTCGCCATCGTTTGTAAGTAATAACAATCCTTCACTATCATAATCAAGTCTGCCCACTGGAAAAATTCTTGCATTAGTTGGTATCAAATCAATTACAGTTTTTCTTCCCCTGTCATCGCTAGCAGAACATACATAGCCTTTTGGTTTGTTTAGCATATAGTATTCAAAATTATTTGGTAAATATATTTGATTACCATTAACAAAAACACTATCCATTTCGTCAACATTTGTAGCAAGATTTGTACAAACTTCTCCGTTCACACTAACCTTACCACTCAAAATCAATTCTTCTGCCTTTCTTCTACTTGCAATGCCACACTGTGCAATAAACTTGTTTATTCTCATAATCTTCCTTTAATCAAGATACCATTGGTCAAATATATCTTTCATTTTATCTAGTGTATCTTTTTGTTTAACACTCTCTATGGTACATATTTTTCCAGAATAAATCAAATCTTTTTCAAGGTAAACTTTTATTTCTCCTATAATATCATCTTTTTCTATTGGTGCATCAAGAGAATCTGGATAATCAAAATCAAGTTTTATTTTTTCCTTTTCGCCTTTTTGAAGTGGATATGCAAATCCCTTTTGTACATATAGTTTTACTCTTTCATTTACTCCGTCATTAACGATAACATTATCAATAAATTGATAAGGCTCAATAACAGTGTGCATTTCATATTTATCAAAGCAATATTCAAGCAACTTTTGGCTTTCTAAAAACATATCGTTGCAGTTTAATACTACACATATTAGTCGCATATTGTTTCTTGTACAACTAGTAACCAAACATCTTCTTGCATTGTCTGTAAAGCCAGATTTAACTCCGTCACAGCCTTCCATAGTTTTTAATAGTTTTTGCTTATTCCTAACAAATCTATGCCCCATATCTTTGGGAGCAGAAATTTCCTTTACTTCGGTCTTTACAATTTCTCTAAAATTTTCATTTTCCATTGCTTTGGCTGTAATTAGTGCCAAATCATAACTACAAGTAAAATGAGTTTTGCTATCTAATCCGTGCGGATTATCAAAGTGAGTGTTTTTTAAGTTTAATTCACTTGCTTTTTGGTTCATAAAATCAACAAACTTTTCGGCATCTCCATTACCAACTCTATAAGCAATCGCCATTGCTGCATCATTACCAGAATTGAGCATTAAACCATATAGTAATTCTCGCATAGATAGTTTTTCGCCTTTTTTAAGGTAAATGCTTGTGCCTTCAACTCCTACTGCCCTGTTATCAGTATAAAATGTTTCATCAAGGTTTTCGGTTCGTTCTAAAGCCACTAATGCCGTCATAATTTTAGTTGTACTTGCCATCGCTAACCTATCATTCATATTTTTTTCTATCAAAACTCTTCTTGATGATTGTTCGATTACACACATACTTTTTGCGTGGCAAAGATTATCAATATTGATTTCCCTATCAAGTGCATTTACTGGGACACTACTGCGTGTAAAAAAAATGCTAATAAGCATAGCAAAAACCAAAATGACACTCAAAACAATTATAAAAACATTTCTTTTTTTACTCATACTAAACTCCTATTTGTCGGCGATTTTTTTAGTTAAGTTAGCGATGATTTTTAGAATATTTTCCACCGAACTTTTATTGTCAATAGAGATAAATTTTAGGTTGTCTCCTTTACCCATTAAAAAGCCTATTGGGGAGATATTAAACCCAGCACCAGAACCGCCAGCAAAAGGATAGGCATCTTTTTGCTTTTTGCAAGGAATATTTTGCGAATATTCTCCACCGCCAGCAACAAACCCAACACTAACCTTTGTTATAGGAATTATTGTTTGTCCGTCAACAGTTAATATTGGCGAACCAATTACAGTATCGACATCAATAATATTTTTAATTTTAGAAAGTGATTCCTGCATTATTTTGTTTATTGGGTGTTCTTTTTCATTGTTCATTTTTTATCATCTCCTTTTTATGTTTCTTTTTGCCTATAATACTCTTAAAATAGCAATTTACAACTTGTAAAATACTTATCTTAATACTTGCTTTAATGCAAATTAAAAACTTGTCCTTGTTAAAGCAAGCATATACTTTGTTTTTTATTCTCGCTTCCTTCTTTTTTGACTTTGTAACAGCACCCAAAATACTTGCTAATGCTTTCGCACAACCAATAACCATAGCAGTTACAAAAGCATCTGTTTTTGCTCCAAAATTGACATAAATTGTGCCGTGCTCCACATAAATAGTTTTTAGCAAAATTACCGCAAAATCAGTTTGTTCAAATTGTCCCTTATCATCAAAAATTAAAGGTACTAGCAAAATTTTTCCTTTTTTTATGCTCCTTAATTCTAAAAAGCCTTTTTGTACTTTTAGTGAGTAATAAAAAATTGTCAGTTTGAAAAGTTTTAATTGCAATTTGCCTTCATTTTTTAACACATCATAAACCACTTTTGCTTTAATATTTAGTGGCAAAACAAAAATCAAAGTAAAAAACAATGTCCCTGCAACAAAACTCCACAATGTCCAATTCATATTTTTATTATTTAACAAATACAAAATTTTATGTAAAAAAACAAAAAAAGACTCTTTTTGCTGTGTGAATTTAATATAACTCACTCGCTTATAAAGTCTTTTTTTATAAATGTGTTTTGAAACTTTGTGTTTTTGATAATTATAATTTTAGTAATTGTTTTTTTAGCAATAATTTCAGTTTTTTAATATGTTTTTATTTTATTTATTAAAATAAAATCTGCAATTAACTATAAAAGTTTTGTTTTATGATTACATAACAAACAAGAATGTTTGCAAACAAATTTTTAGCCTACTTTTTGAAGATTTTTATCATTTTTCAAAAAGTCTGGTATTTCGTCTTGTGCTTCTTCTAAAAGTGTGTTAATTTGCTCATTTGATAATTCATTATTTGAAGTATTCTCGACTGGTTTTTCTTCAACAGGCTTTGGGTTTAATGTTGTTTCGGTAATTTTTTTATTTAAGGCTTCAAGTGCTTTTTGACTATTTGCCAAATCTTCCAAAAGCATATCATCTTTTTTCATTTGTTCTCTGCGTTCTTTTATTGCTTCGCCATTGAGTTCTTGCAATGTCTTGGACTTATCTTTAACAACTTCGCCATTAACTGTAATTTCTTCTTCATCACCAATTTCAAACTCGTTATACAAACTGCGGTCATTTTCGATAGTTTCGACTTGTTTTAATATGTCTTCATAGTCTGGAAGTTGGTCCAAATTTTCGATTTGAAAGCGTTTCAAAAACTCGTCAGTAGTACCAAAAAGCAAAGGCTTTCCAATAGCATCTTTTCTGCCAACAACTTCGATTAGTTTATGATTCAATAATGTTTGAATTGCGTAGTCGCTATTAACTCTACGGATTTCTTCAATTTCGAGCCTTGTAATAGGTTGCTTATAGCAAATAATAGCAATGACTTCCAAAGTGCTTTTGCTCAAATTTCGTTCTCTTATCGGGTTGAGTACAACCGAAATATCGTCCGCATAATTTGGATTAGAACAAAGTTGAATTTTATCTTTATAAGTTATCAAATGAATACCGCTTTCGC
>CAKVGH010000003.1 GCA_934747255.1 uncultured Clostridia bacterium
GCCTTATTTAATAATGTAAGTGATGCTTTTAGTAGCTATTGTTTACTAAATACTCTATTTTATCCATATAAAATTAGATGTGGGATTGGCTATGGAAAGCTTAATCAAAAAATATTAGATGTAAATTATAACAACACTAATATGTTAGATGGAGAAGCATATCACTATGCAGTATCAGCTTTAAATGATTGTAAAGAAAAAAACTACAATTTTTTATTATATTCAACTAAGAATGAAAATGATAATTTAGTTAATCAAATAATGAGTACAGTTGAAATCTTTACTTCAGGACATTCAACTAAACAAGCAGATGTTTTTGATTTATTTAACTTATTATATCCTTTAGAAAATAAAAGTTCATTTGAAATGATAGATGAAAATATAGAATTTATCATTACAAGTCTAAAACAAAATATTCAATCTTATGAATTAGATGATTTAACAATGTTTGAACTTGTATCATTAGTTAATTCTAAAAATGATACTAGTATATCAGAGTTTCCAACAAGAATAAATTCAGTCTGTGCCCAGTTATTAAATGTAAGTAGACAAAACATTGAAAAGATAAGAACTGCAGGTTTCTTTGATAAAATTAGAGTATTAGAAAAATTAGTATTGGATTATATGAAAAATGAATATAAGGAGAAATAATATATGATAGTATTTTAATTATTATTTATTGCTCATTTGTTAGGTGATTATTATTGCCAACCAATTTGCTTAGTTGAGAAAAAGACGAACAGTATAAAAGGAGTAATTATTTATGCTTTGGTGGATTATTTTAATTGAAACCATTGTTTTCACGGGCAGAAAGTTTGGGTAACTTAATAATAAATTAACCCATTGGGTTTTTCTTGCAAAATATGAATATAATTTAGAAGCATTTATGTTTTTATACTGAAGGTAATGTATTTAGAATTTGCAAAATAAAAAAATTCTTTCCTTTATCAAACGGCAAGAAATTAAATAAGAAAAAGTAAAATTATTAAAATCAATTGTAAAATCAAAAAAATAATCAAAAAGATTATAAATTAAATAAAAATTTTGGAATTATAGGTTATAAGTAAGGGAGCAATATATGATACATTCAATGGCGGGTGGAGAACTTCGTGGAGAAGACTATAATGATTTTGCCAAAGTGGAAATTTTGGAAGGCGAGCAAAGTGGTAAAAGTTTTTGGTATATAACCACTATTTTTGATATGCAGGTGGGAGATAAAGTGCTTGTGCCTGTGGGTAATATTAAAATGGGAACTCTTGGCAAAGTGGTGAGAATAGACAAGAATGTTAGTAGTTTTTGTTCGCCTGTGCCAACAAAAAGAGCAAGATATGTTTTAAGAAAAGTTAATTAAAAATTTACATTAAAAAACACTAGCAAGACTATCAATTTGATATGGCTAGTGTTTTTTTAGTTTTACTTATTAGAATTGTTTGCTTGTAGCAATGATTGTTTTTTTGCTTCGTGAACTTCGTTTATCATTTGTTCCATTCTTTCCATACATTCAACTTGGTTGAATAGGTGAGCAGAATCAAGATACTTTTCTTCGCAAATCTTCTTTTCTTCTGGGTGTTCAATAAAGTAATCAATAACTCTTGCTAAATCTTTTGGATTGCGTTTTTTGAAAATACATTTTTCGTCAACGGCAAAGTTTTTTGTTGCACTCTTTTTGCTGTCGCTTACAATAACAAGTTTGCCAGCGCAAATGGCTTCCAAACAAGCGATTCCTTCTAGTTCTATTATTGCTGGGTGAGCATAAATGTCGCAGTAATTTAATACATTTGCCATTTCTTCACGACTAAAACATTTCATAATAGGCTTGATTGGTACTTTTCTTGCCATTCTTTCGTACTTTTTGGTAAGTGGTCCTTGTCCAGCAAGAACTAATTGAATTTTGTCCTTATATTTTGAATAATTAACTGCCCTAAATAGTGTGGCTTGGTCTTTTTCGACGGCATATCTCCCAGTTGTTAAAATTACAATTTTGTCTTTTAACTCTTTTGGTTTTTCAACCGATTTTCGTTCTATGTGACTGTTCACACCATTTGATATTACATAGCCGTTTGTATGTTTTTTTACGCTATGTTCAAAAGTATCTCTTATAAACTGTGTTGGGTAGTGAATACCGTCAATATACTTATAAAAGCCCTTGTAAAAATTTCGATAAATAAGATAGTTTACTGGTTTAACTCCTTGCATTCTTACGTGAGATGACAAGTTTTCGGCTTGTGCGTGAAAACCTGCTGTGGTGGAGATGTTGTGTTCTCTTGCGTATCTCATTGCGTGTCTGCCAAGTGTAAATGGAAGGATAATGTGAATGTGGTCGGCATCTTTCAATGCTTCTTCAACAATATCATCTTTTGGCTTTGCAAGTGTAACATTGTTTTTTCTAACAATGCTGTTAAATACTCCTAAATTTAAGTTTGGAACAATGTAGTAATCTGGT
This sequence comes from uncultured Clostridia bacterium, assembly GCA_934747255.1. Taxonomy (GTDB): domain Bacteria; phylum Bacillota; class Clostridia; order Christensenellales; family UBA1242; genus CAKVNM01. The sequence goes on from CAKVGH010000003.1 coordinate 2,444, forward strand.
GTTCCTTTTTTGTCAGCATCGGCACATAAAATTTTAACCTTGTGTCCTTTGCTCTTTAAGTGTCTAATTAAATTCATTGCAGCGATAGTTGTGCCGTTGGTTTCATCACCGAGTACATCGCTAACTACTGTAATATTCATAATTTCTCCTAGTGTGTTTTTATTTATTTCTCTTAATTATTTTGTATTTTTTCCACTAATTCTATTTGTGAATTTCTCTTTTCTGTAATATTTTTAAGTTTTATAAGGCGAGGACGCATATACCATTGAATAATAGATGATGTAATATTTTGATAAGCAAATAGTATTGCAAAAGGTAGTGCCATTGGTAATACTAGCGAACTATTGATAAACAAAATTATAAATATAGAAATAAAACTCCAAAAGAATAGTGTTGTATGAAGCCAGTCAGCAAAGCAAGATTCAAATACAAATCTACCTAAATATTTTGGGTCGTTTGGTTTTTCTAACTTGTTCATTCTAAAACCAGCAACTCGTCCACCAACTGGAATTTTATCTTTCCAAACCTTAACATTAGTTATCTTGCAAATTTTTTGTTTGACAACACCAATCTTTAACATTCTTTTGTTTTCATTAAATATTTTTTTTGGCATAATTCTTCCAATAAACAAAAATAGTGCCGCAGGAAGCATAATAATTGCTAAACAGATTATCAAATTAAGTAGCGTCGTAAATGAAAACGAAAAAATTAAGTTTAGTAAAATAACCAGTCCGTAACCGCATAAAAGTGTCATTGTCCATAATCCCATATTTTTTCTCCAATCCATTATATCATAAATTTCATATAAATAAAGGCTTTTTATAAAAAAAGATTAAATTTGTTTTTTGCTTATTAAATGGTAATATATTTTTATAATTTTTGATTGAATATAAAAAGGTCTAGCAGTTTTGAAGATTTTTCAAAAAAACTAAACTTTTTTATGTTTTTTTTATTAAATTTTTATTATTTTATTAAAAAATTTGAAAGAATGTTAATTTTGCAAATTATTTCTTGATATAAAACCAACAAATTTTCACTTAAATAGTAAAGAGAAAAAATTTTTTTTAGAACAACTTAAATACAAATTGATTAAGAATTAAAAAGATTGATAGCAAAATTAGGTAAATGCTAAATCCCCAATATTTTGCTCGTTTTACAACTTTAAGCATTAGTTTTATAGAGAGTACTCCCGCAACTAATGCAACTATAAATGCAACAATAAAACAACCAGCAGGAATTGTAACAACGGTGTTTGGAAGTTTGAAACATTCGTAAACCAAACTGGCAAGTATTATGGGAATGGAAAGCAAAAAGGAAAATTCGGCAGATTCTTCTCGTCTAACACCTTGTACTATTGCACTTGTTATTGTGCTACCGCTTCGACTAATACCGGGTAAGATTGCAAGACCTTGAAAAACACCTACAACTATTGCATTGCCATAGGATAATTTTCGGTATTGATATTCTTTTTGACTAACTACTTGTGCGATTATCAAAAATATTGCGGTTACAGTAAAGCCTAGATAGAGAAGATTGCCACTAAATGAGTTTTCAAAAAAATTCTTGAAAGCAAGGGCGATAATACAGGTTGGAATAGTTGCAAATACAAGTTTTTGCATTTTTTCGCAAAATGGATTTTTGATAAGTTCCCAAATGGTTTTTCGGTATACGATTATCACGGCAAGTAGTGTGGCTACATGAAGCACGACATCAAACAAAATTACATTATTTTCTATTCCAAAAATGTTTTCTAATAACACCAAATGTCCGCTTGAACTAACGGGTAAAAATTCCGTGAGTCCTTGCGTAAGTCCTAAAATAATTGCAACCCATATCGTCATAAAGTATTCTCCCCTATTAGTATTTACTTTATGCGGGAAGTTAATCAAATATAAGTATAAAATGTAATTGTGTTTTGATAATATAATAAATTAAATTTTTGTAATGAATTAAAAATTAAAAAATATAAAAACTAATTTCATGGCATACTTTAATTACCACGCAAAAATCAAAAAGTTAATCGAAAGTGGAGAGTTTGAATCGTTCAAAATAGTAGATGAATATCACGGCATAAAACCCGCTATGATAATCTTTTTTAAGCATAATCCACCTATGCCTGTAAGGGAACACAGATTTGATGAATATCTAAAAATTTTTGAAAATTTATCAAAAAATGGGCTAAAAAATTAAATTTTCGGTGCTTTTTGCATATTTTTTATAAATTTTTTCGATTTCTTCATTCATATATTCTTCATTTTTTTTCAATTCATCTAACAACTTTATTTGGACTCTTGCTCTTTCCAAATTATGTAATGGGCGTTTGCTGTCGCACTTAAAATACTTGTTTCCTTGCAAATAGTCGCTTAAAAATCGTATAGCAAGTTCGTATGTTAAAACTTGCACAGATTTTGATAAAAGGGCAATTTCGTTTGCCGAAAGAGTGTCATAAAGTTCACTTAAAAAACCATCTGTAAATGCCAAAAATTTTTCTTTGTCTAAACCTACATTTTCGGTGGTGGTATCATTTTCTGTTCCTAAATTTGCACTATACCTAATTGCGTCACCATAGTCATATAAAACACTTCCAGCCATAATTGTGTCTAGGTCGATTACGCAAAGTGCTTCGCCAGTTTTTTCGTCCAGCATTACATTGTTTAATTTTGTGTCGTTGTGCGATACTCTAACTGGTATAGTTTTGCTTTTAAGAGCATCGGTTATAATACTCGCTATTTTTTTATTTTGCAGTAGGTAAATAATTTCATTTTCTGCTTGGTCGAGAGTTTGCTCGTTGGTGCGTTTCAAGATCTCTTCAAAATCTTTCAGTCTTTTGGGCGTGTTATGAAAATCTTTTATGCTTTCGTTCAATGTGCTTGCAGGGTAGTTGGTAAGCAATTTTTGAAATCTGCCAAAGCCTTTGCCCGCTTTGTAAAGTAAATCTTTGCTTGCAATGTCATAGGTGACTGCATTTTCAATATTTTTGTACATTCGATAATAGTGCATTTTACCGTCACTATCTTTTTGTTGATAAAACAAACTTTCCCCGCAGGGAATTAAAGATAGAGTTTCTCGTGTCGGGTCGCCACCATTTTTAATGATTTGTAATTTAAGATATTTGGTAATATTGTCGATATTTTCCATAAGCCCTTTTATGTCTTTGAACACAAATGAGTTTATTTCCTGCAAAATATATGTATGACCTTCGGTGTCGCAAACTAAACTTGTGTTATTTATGAGTCCTTTTGTGATTTCCTTTTGAGCAACGGCAATAATACCAAATTTTGAACATATATTAAAAATACTCATATATTTCTCCTTTAACGAATACATATATGAGTTTTTTTTATTTTTTGTTAATTTTTGAAAAAAAGTGGGCTTATTTTATGGTTTTTAATAAAAAAATCAAGATTTTTTATAATTTTTCTTTTGATTTATATTTTTTGTATAATCAATTTTTAATAAAATTATAGACTAATTTTTGAATTTTAATTTTGAGTCATATTCGCAGATTGTTGTTTTCGTTTTAATTTTATTGCTCCAAAATATGATAAAATATAGGCAGAGAAAATTACCACACAAGTGATAATTAAAACCACTATTGAAGCAAGATAATTGGTAATTCCAAAAGTGTTTCCAAATGTTTTTGCATCAAAAATTATGTATGGAAACCACCTGATGTTGTATGCAAACTCTCCTAGAATTTTTACAATAGTGTAGTAAAACAAAAGATAGGTGAAAACTAATATGCCTGCTCGTTTTGTAGACGAAGTGCTTGTTTTAAGTTTTATAAAAACTGTTAAACAGATTGCAAAGTAAACATAGTGAATAATAAGATTTGTTGCAAGATTGTGAAAGCCAAGTGGAGTGTTTGCATAAAGTCCAAAAGTAATATTCCCGCTTGATAGTTCAAAAATTGTATAAAGTAGTACTGTAAAAAAGTAGTTGACAAACACAAAACTGATAACTGTATCTCTTCTTAAAAAATCATTCAGTTTTTGAAGTGAAAAAATATTTGCAATTCCAAACAAAATACACCATATTGAAAAAATTATAAGAGTTTGGTATGTAAAAAAACTAAAATCAGCCCAAGCACTAACTACATTTGTACCGACATAAGTTTTGATATCAGGGTTTGCGTTGTAAAAATACTCTGGAAATTCAAAATGGGCTATGTGGCTTGTTACCAGCCATAAACCTATTAAACCAATAGTTATGATTACAATATTCAAAAAAATTTTCTTTTTTTTGGTCATAAAATCCTTAAAATTTTGTTAATAAATTTTATCTATGCAATCTATTTTTGCACTTTTTACAATATATAGTAACAAGCAGTTATATTAACAGTATATTTTGTTAATTAAAAATATCAAAATAAATATTTCATAAGCAAACTATTTTTCAAAATTTAGACTTGTTCAAAAAATGGTACAAGGTATTAGTTATAATAGAATGGAGGGTGTATGGGAAAAGAGCAAAAAGATTTTGGATTAACAAAACAAAATCCAATAAAAGTGGTACAAATATTAGGTTGCGAATATTATTTGAAACACTTAAAAAAAGAAAATGGTTTTATTGTTAGAATAAGAAGAGATGGTTTTGAGGAAAATTTCGTCAAGTATAAATTATACTGTACAGACTTACGCTTTGTAACAAGGATTTACACATTATACTTTGATATTTTTTCGACAAATATTGATTGTAAAACGCCAGTTGGTTTTTTTATGAGCAAGCGTGTTTTAGATTTAGAAGCAGAGTTTGAACAAGTTGCAAAAAAATTAGGTTATAAAAAGGAGTATTAAAATGACAAGCTATCATTTTTCAGGATTTTTTACTATTTATCAATTAGAAGATGAAGAAGGCAAAATTTATAAATTTTATATTTCTGATTATAGTACATATAAGAGTTCAATGGATATTACCAGACTTTCAAGTGAAGATGAACTTGCAAAAAAATTGCAGGATATAGATTGCAACGAATTTTTTTATCATAAAGGAAAAAAATATAAAAAACTGTATCCAGTTTTTGGCGATGCAAGAAGCGGAAGTGATGAGATTGACATTATGACGCCATTGCGATATTTGGGTCGTAGAAAAAACAATTAAATCGCTTATTCTTTTACAATATTAGTGATATAGGTGATATAATAATTATTATGAAAAGCAAACAAAAGAAATCAACAATATTATATGTATTAAAAATCTTAAAAGAAGGGTCTAATTATCAAAAGCCGATTAGTCAATCGCTTATTGCAAGAACTATTGAAACAGCGGGTATATCATGCGATAGAAGAACGGTATCTAGAGATATTGATTGTTTAATTGAATTTGGTTATAGAATCGTAAAAGTGCGTGGTGGTGGTTGCTATTTAGTTGACTATGAACAAAAATTTACAGTTCAGGATTATCGAAAAGTTGCTGGTGTGATTAAAGTATCAACTTTGACACGACAAGAAAAAATTGATTTATGCTTAAAACTTAAAAACTTAATAAATGTTATTGAATAAGATATTTTTATAATTACAGAAGTGGTTGTTTCTGTAATTATTATATCTAGGAGAGTGAATAACTGAAATTTATCCGTTGCAATTTTTTAGAATGAAAAATATTAAAAAAACTTTTTCAAAATTTCTAAAAATTTTTTCAAATATTTATTGACAAAGAATAACAAAATAGTATATAATGCAAAGGTCGGTAATTATGGCGGCGTAGCTTAGTTGGTTATAGCGTTCGGCTCATACCCGGAAGGTCGGTGGTTCAAGTCCACCCGTCGCTACCACTCTGCTACAAAGCAGATTCCAAAAACTTTGTATTCATAAATTATTATGAATACATTACCCCTTTATTATTTTCATTTTTGAAAATTATTAAATGTGGTCCCATGGTCAAGCGGTTAAGACACCACCCTTTCACGGTGGTATCAGGGGTTCGATTCCCCTTGGGACTACCATACAAAGCCAAGTTTAATGCTTGGTTTTTTTATTTACTATAACTGTTTTTTTGAACTGGTACTTAAACAAACTAAATACCTGTTAGTATTAGACCATTTTGTCTTGAAAAAAATATTTTGCATAGTTGTAAAGACAAAAAGCTTAACATTATAACAAACAAAGCATTTGAAAAATAGTGCTTTTTTAATGTAAAAATTTGGCGGTGGAAATTACTCTAATTAAAAAAATGTGTTGCAATTAAACAAAAATATTTCGTAGTCCATATACAAAATAGTTAATAGGAGTAGTTGTTATGTTTTTTAAGAATAAATGAAATAATTTTGGCACTCAACATTGATATTTTGAAAAAATGGCTATAAACTATTTTAGTATGGAGAGTTGTTGCCAAATGGAAAGCAGGGGAAATATAGAAAACAGAATATATTTTTGCATAGACCTAAAAACCTTTTTTGCATCAGTTGAGTGTGTCGAACGGAGTTTAGACCCGTTTAAGACTAATTTAGTTGTTTGTGACCCATCTCGTGGAAAAGGTGGTATTTGTCTTGCAATCACTCCTGTGTTAAAAAATTTAGGCATAAGAAATCGTTGTCGTATTTACGAAATTCCACAGGGAGTGGAGTATATAGTTGCGATACCACGAATGAAAAAATATATGGAGTATTCGGCAAAAGTTTATTCTTGCTATCTAAAATTTGTGTCCAGCAAAGATATTCATCCTTATTCGATTGATGAAATGTTTTTAGATGTAACTGACTATCTAAAAACTTACAAAATGAGTCCTAAAAAATTGGCACAAAAAATTTTGGACGAAGTTTTTTTGCAAACTGGCTTAACGGCGACTTGTGGAATTGGCTCTAATTTGTTTTTAGCAAAAGTGGCACTTGATATTTCGGCAAAGCATAACAAAGAAAATATTGCTTATTTAACGCAAGACTTATTCAAAAAAACTTTATGGGAACATACGCCCCTTACTGATTTTTGGCAAATAGGAAAAGGTACGGAAAAACGACTTTCAAAACTCGGTATTCACACATTAAAACAAGTGGCAGAATGTGACAAACAAATTTTATTCAAAGAGTTTGGAGTGAATGCACAATTTTTGATTGACCACGCAAACGGCTATGAGCCTACTACGATTGAAGAAATAAAAATGTACAAACCCAAAAATCAATCCGTGTCACATAGTCAAATTTTGTTTGAAGATTACACTTACGACAAAACCGAAATTGTCGTAACAGAAATGGTTGATGTTTTAAGTTTAAGACTTATTGAAAGCAAAAAAATTTGTGGTGTGGTGGGGCTTACTATTGGGTACTCAAAAAATCAAATTGAGCCGACAGGTGCTAGTGAAAAATTAGAAATTCACACAAATGTATTTTCGGTGTTAAAAGAAAAAATTTTGAAAATTTATCAAAAAACCACTAAAAAAGATGCTTTAATACGCAAAATTTCAATATTTTTTGGAGAATTACAAGATGAAACTGATGAAAATGTTAATTTGCTTGTTAGCAAACAGAGTTTAGAAAAAGAACGAAAAGTTCAGCGTGTAATGAATTATATAAAACAAAAATTTGGCAAAAATTCTATTATGCGTGGAACGAGTTTGAAACAAGGTGCTACACAGAAATTAAGGAATAAACTAATCGGGGGTCACAATAGTGGGGAAGAAGATTGACGAACTTGAAAGAGCAAAAATTTTTATGCCGTTTGACGCACTTCAAGGATTAAGGCAAGAGTTATCTTCGCAAGATGTTTTTATAGAAAAGCAAGTCGATTTAATGGACGAGCAACTTGATGAATTGAATAAAATTTTGAGCCAAATAAAAAAGCATGATATGATTAAAATCACTTATTACGATGGTGAAAAATATCAATCGTTAGAAGGACAAGTGAAAAATATTGACGCTATCAACCAAACAATATTAGTGGAAAATTTGCTAGTAAGTTTTGAAAAAATCTTGTCAATAGAAAAGTTAAAATAGAGTACGCTTATTTAAGGCGTATTTTTTATATGTTTAGTAAACTTTTACTAAAAGTTGCTTTACAAAAATTTGTATGTGTGCTATCTTGAATTAAGAAAAATTAAGGAGTTACTTTATGAAAACAGACAAGAATTTATACAACACTCTAAAAGAGCGTGGCTTACTATATCAATGCACTGATGAAGAAAAGTTAAAAGCAATGTTAGAAAGTGGTACGCCAATTACATTATATGAAGGAAGTGACCCAACGGCAGATAGTTTGCATATTGGACATTGTATTCCATATTGCATTTTAAGGCGTTTTCAAAAAGCAGGCCATAAGGTTTTAGTTTTAATGGGCGGGGCGACTGCAAGTATTGGCGACCCTAGTGGCAGAACAGAACTAAGAAAAATGCTAGACAAGGACACAATCAATCATAATATTGCAAAAATAAAAGAAACATTAAAAACTTTCTTGGATTTTGATGGCGATAATCCAGCAGTAATAGTTAATAATGCAGATTGGTTTAATGATATTAACTATATAGATTTTATGAGAGAGATTGGTGTGCATTTTAATGTAAATAAAATGCTATCTAGTCAAATTTATGATAACCGAATGAACGAAGGCGGACTCACATTTTTTGAAATGGGTTATATGCTGATGCAGGCTTACGATTTTGTTCATCTCAACAGAGAATATGGTTGTACTTTACAATATGGCGGTGGTGACCAATGGGCAAATGTTGTTGCGGGCGTGGAACTTCAACGAAAGTTAAATTTCCAAAATAACACAAATATTGAACTTGTTGGAGCAACAAATCCACTACTTTTAACACCAGAAGGCAAAAAAATGGGCAAGACCGAAAAGGGCGCTATTTGGATTGATAAAGATAAAATTTCGGCTTACGACTTCTATCAAGGCGTGTACCAAACACCAGATGCTTGCGTCAGAATGATGTTTGCACTCTTTACAGATATTCCAATGCCAGAAGTTGACGAAATGATAAAGCAAGATATTGTTAGTGCTAAAAAGAGATTGTCGTTTGAAATTACCAAGTTTGTGCGTGGCGAAGAAGATGCAATAAAAGCACAGGAAGCATCACAAGCATTGTTTAGTGGTATGGGCGATTTGGAAAATGCTCCAAAATACGAACTCGCAAAACAAGATTTGCCAGTTAAACTTGCCGATTTGTTGAATGATAGCGGTCTAGTAAAAAGTAAGCAAGAAGCAAGGCGTATGTGCGAACAAGGTGCAATTTCGCTTGACGGAGAAGTGGTTAAAGATTTTGGCTATCAAATTACAGAAAGTCATTTTAACAACGGCTACTTTATTCTTAAAAAAGGCAAAAAAGGTTTTGTAAAGGTAATATTAAAATAATAAAAAAAGCGGAGAAAATTATCTCTGCTTTTTTAATGTGTAAATATAAAGATGTAAAATATAGCAAAACAATATGAATTTGAAATTTTTTGTAAATTAGTTGCCTTGACAAATACTAAATTTTGCTTTTGTATAGAAACAAACAAATAATAAAATATATAAATTAAAAGTAAATACTTTGAATAGTGAGAATTGTTGTATAGTTAAATCAAAGCAATAAGTAAAAAACTCAGTCTATGCCTTTTTATAAAAAACAACTACCTACAATCAAGATTGCTAGTAGTTGCACATAGTATTGGCTCCCCGGGCCCGGCTCGAACGGGCAACCTATCGGTTAACAGCCGAGTGCTCCACCATTGAGCTACCGAGGAATATGGTGTTTGTTTTAGGTTTTTACCAAAAACAAATAAATATTAACATTATAAAATGACTTTGTCAAGCATTGTTACAAAAAAAATTTAATTTTTTATAATAGACTATAATCATTTTTAATGTTATATAAAAGTCATTAAAAAATCATTGTGTTGGTATGACAAAAAAATAAATAAGTTTTTAGTTTTACCAATATTTGCAATATGACCATAGATATGCCAATAAAGCAATTTTGATTTCAATTTAAGATATTATAGTTTAATAAAAAACGAAGACAAAATTTGTAAATTTTTCTTTTCAAATAATATGTAACACAATGTAATAGTAATTTTTTTGATATGAACTATACTTACCATTTTATACAATGTTTTATATTTTTTTGAATTTTTCACGTTAAAGCTAAATAAAGCAAAAATTTTTGATATTGACAAACAAATTGCATTGTGATAAAATAAAACAAATTACAAAAATGTGTGTACAATAAAAAATTTAATAGGAGATAAAATGAAAAAAAATAAAAATTTAGTTACAGAAGAAGATTTTTGTTATACATCTTTATCGCAAGAAAAAATGGATTTGTTTAACAAGCAAAATATAGAACCAGCAAAAGAAGCAGTGGAAGCTGTTATTAAATCTAAAAAGAGAATTAACAAAATTATTTTAACCATAGGACTCGTTTTGGGAACTATTTTTACCATTAAAGGTGTGAGTGCGATTTATCTTAAAGATTGTCCACCTCCACAAGACAAAACCGCTGAGCCAATGGAAGTTTGTCCAGACCCAGAACCAGAAGAAGAGTTGGAACTTTTATAGTCAAATAACAAAAATCTATCAAACTATGGTAGATTTTTTGTTTATTACAAAGATAGAGAATAAGCTGTGATTAAAAATTATAGAAAGACATAAAACAAAAAAATTTGGTATTGACAGTAGCAAAATTATGATGTATAATCATTCTACAATTTAAGGGGTGAAAAAATGAGCAACTATACAAGTGATAATAAAAAAGTTACTTCTACAGAGATTTCAAATTACTCAACTGATATTGAAAAATTATCAAAACAAATTAAAAGTCAACCATTTCAAAAACCATTAAAACCAATTATTAAAAAGTGTAAAAAATTTTTGAAATTTGCTCTTTGTGGTGTGCTTTACCTATTAACAGCAAATGCTTTTTCGCTTATTCCACAAGACCCAAATGCTATTGTTTACATTAACGATGGTGGCGCTCAACCTTGTCCAGATGATGAAAATAGTCATATTGACTATCCAGAAGAAACTATCGAAGATGATGAAATTTTGCTTCCATAGTGATTAAATTTGATTAAAACGAACTAAATTGGTTCGTTTTTTATTGTTTATTGAAAATTGTTTAGAGTTAAAATTTAATAATTAAAACTTTTTAACAGTGTTAATTTACAAATTAAAAAATATAGAGTTTGATAAATTTATTTTTTAGTTATTAAAAAACATGGTATTATATAATTAACTTTGAAAACACACTTTATGGTGTAGGAGATAGAAATGAAAGCGGAAAGAAACAAAACTATTGATATTGATATAAATCAAGGGAAAAGTTACTTGCAAAGATGTATGAATTTAAAAGACAAAGTAATTAACTATAACAGAATTTTAGATAGGACAATTATTGGCGACACATTTGATGTTCTTAAAAAAATGCCAACAAACTTTGTTGATTTGGCTATTGTTGACCCGCCGTATAATTTGGATAAAGATTTTAATGGCAACAAATTTAAAAAAACAAGTGATGAATTATATGCTGAATATACCGAAAAGTGGTTGAATGATATTATTCCTTTGTTAAAAAAAAATGCTTCAATTTATGTGTGCTGTGATTGGCAATCAAGTCCAGTTATTGGAATGACATTAAAAAAATATTTTCATATCCAAAATCGTATAACTTGGCAACGAGAAAAAGGTCGTGGAGCCAAATCAAATTGGAAAAATGGTATGGAAGATATTTGGTTTGCAACAATGTCGAATAAGTATACATTTAATGTGGAAGATGTAAAGATTAGAAGAAAGGTTATTGCTCCTTATAGGAATAATGGACAGCCAAAAGATTGGGAAGAAACAGAAGACGGAAATTTTAGAAATACTTACCCATCAAATTTTTGGGATGATATTTCTGTTCCATACTGGTCTATGCCTGAAAACACTGCTCATCCAACGCAGAAACCAGAAAAATTACTTGCTAAACTAATTTTGGCAAGTTCTAATAAAGGAGATGTTGTTTTTGACCCATTTTTAGGTTCGGGCACAACATCTGTTGTGGCGAAAAAACTTGGTAGACATTTTGTTGGAATTGAACAAAACAAACAATATTGTGTTTGGGCGCAAATGCGAATAGAGATGGCGGAAGATGATGATTCAATTCAAGGTTATACAAACGGCATTTTCTGGGAACGAAATACAAATGCTCTACAAAAAAAAGTAAAGGAGAAAAGGTAGTTTTACTTTAATAAAAATGTACAATTATAAATTAATAAACGAATTGATAAAAGATATTAAAAACCTAAATGGTGTTAGTAACAAGCAAACTGTAATTAGTGAAATTCAAAAGAAGTTTTCGCTGGTTAAAGACAGGAGTGTTTTTTACTGCGATGACTTTGCAATTCGATTTAGTCAGTCTAAATCAAAAAATATGGCAAATACTGTTTTATCACTATCAAAGTTGCAAAAATATGATGATAGACCTTTTATAGTTTGCATAGTTTCGAGTAGGCAAAATTATTTATTATTGGCAAATACAACATTTTTGAAAAGAATAAGTCATTCTTCAATGCAGTTAAGGGAAGACAATATTAAAGGAAGTTTTAATGGTAGTGACATTTTAACACTGTTTAACGGAATACAAAATTCACCTGAAAACTTTGAAGAACTTTTTTCCATTCATAAGGAATATTCTTTTGAAGATAATTTGAAAAGGCTTGTTGAAAGTACCAATAACATTGTTGGCAAAAATCAAAGATTTTTAGTGAACAATGATAACATAAAAATTCTAGAAAATTCCGTTGATAGAGCGGTTAGTTTTGCAAATTCCAATGATTATATAACTTTGAAAAATGATTTAGACAACAGAGTTAAAAAAGTTCAAAACGAAATTGCTATTGCGATGCTAATTGACAACGTTAATATTAGGGGCAGAGTGGTTGAGTATTTAATTACTAATGATGGTTCAAGTTTGAAAGAGCAGATAATCAACTCATTGAATAATAGTCAGCCTTTGCCTAATTTTACTACCAAAGATGGTCTTGGCGATTACGAAAAAAATTTTGATTTATTTTACACACAAACAGACATAAAAACAAAAGTAATGTATCTGTCTGGAAATCCCAAAGCATATAACATTGATAAATTATTAGAATTTTTGTCAGTTGATAAAAGCGTTTATTTAATTTATATTTTAGGTATGGACGAAAATAAAAAAATGGTTTCAAGATTGTGTTCAATATACGATGAAAATTTAATTGATGGCACTAATATTTATAATCACTGGGCGGGTAGGGCAACTCGTGGTGTTACTCAATTTATTGGAAAAAAACTTGAAAATATATTAAAAAATCAAGAAAAAACACAAATTGATATTAAAAAAGCAAAAGAATTTTTGAAAAAGTTAATTGAAATATAGTTTTACATAAAAGGTAATTTAATTTTTGTTATTAGTAAAAGATTTTTACTATTTTTGTAAAAATTATTTGACATTTGTTTGAAATGAATGTTTATTACAAGCAAAAGTAATTTTTGCTAGTTTTTGGCATTTTGTGATTAAATAAATGTCTTTTTTTGTAAATGTTATAAATATAGAATATATTTTTAAGATTGTATATTGACAAGTTTTTTGCAGTGTTGTATAATGTGAGCAAATTAAGAAATATTGGAGAAAAATAAAATGAAAAAGTTTTTAGTTTTTTGTGTTATTAGTATCGTAACTGTATGTTTAGGCTTAATGACATATAAATTCTTGACACTTGAAGAAACTTTGACAGTTAATCAAACCGTGTTTGAAATAAACATCGGTGATGAAGTGCCACTAGAAATTTATAGGGAAAATGTAAAGTCTAGCACGGTTATTACTTATGAAAGTTCAAGACCAGATATAGTTTATTATGACTATACAAGTGGCAAATTTGTAGCAGAAGCAAAAGGTGGTCAAGCAACTTTAACAATTACTTCATCAATCAACACTATTGCTCCAATCGTAATATCTGTAACAGTAGGTGATGGTAGTGAAAACTCGCCATACTTTATTAGAAATGCTTACGATTTGGCAAAAGTTGGTGTTAGTGAAGTTGTCAACGGAGAATCAATCGTAAAATTTCCACTAAACGCTTACTACAAAGTTGTTAGTGATATTGACCTATCTGTTGTAAATGACGGCGAATGGACACCTATTGGTACAAGTGAAAACGCATTTACTGGTGTAATGAACTTCAACAATCACACAGTAAGTGGTTTGAAAATTACTTCATCAACAAGTTATGCTGGTTTGTTTGCAAAACTAGGTGCTAACGAAAAGGGAACAAGCAATATTCTATCATTGACTATTACTAATGCAGAACTCAATGGTGCATTTGATTATGTAGGTGCGGTTGCAGGAAGAAGTGATGGTATAGTTGAGAGAATTTACATTAAAGATTCTAGCGTTACATCATCAAAAGCAAATGCCTTTATTGGTGGACTATTTGGTTATCAAGACGGTCACGCAGAAAGAGTAATTTGTACAAATTCTCAAATTTCAGGTTCAGGAATGGACAGTGAAGTTGGTGGCTTAATTGGAAAAATGGAAGGCGTAAATTCAGTATCTTGCTATATTGACAGAAGTTACTGCGAAGGCGTTAATGTTAAAGGTAACGGAAATGTTGGCGGACTTGTAGGTTACTTGAAAGGTGCTGTTATAGCAAACTCTTATGCAAAATCAATTCAAAGTGATGCAGTAAAAGGTACAGTTTCAGCAAATACGACAGGTATCAGTGCAAATCTTGGCGGATTGGTTGGAAAAATGGACTACATTAGCGTTGCAAATCAATCAACAGTTTTAGATTGCTATTCAACAATGCAAGTAGTTGCTTCTTCTGTTCAATCAAAAGGTCAATTAGTAGGATTTATTAGCGATACAAGTGAAATTCCTAACAGACTTTATGGTTTATACTATGAATCAACATTGAATAACGGTGTGTTTGGTATTGGCAAAACAAATGTAAACGGAACAATTACTAGCCTTGCTACTCAAAATGATAAATACAAATTCGTTTACTCAACATTAAATGACGAAAATGAAAATGTAAAAGTTTTCTATTCACACGAGTCAAGAACTATTGAAGGTGTTTCAAAGAAATTTAACTGGGAAATTGGCGATGTTTGGACATTAGTTCAAGGCGATTATCCAACACTTAATATGGACGGTCCATTCTTCAATTTTGGCTATTTAATTGAAAATATAGTTGAACCACACGACATTCGTTCTTTAAGTGATTTAATTTCATTGCAAGAATCAGTAAATAATGGTAGTGCAGATTATACAAAACCATATATTTTAAGAGCAAATATTGATATGAGTTCTATAACTGACTGGGTTGGTATTGGAACAAAGGAAAATCCATTCAAAGGCACATTCACTTGTGAATTAGATGCAAATGGAAGTCCTAAATTTACAATCTCTAACCTAAATTGCGGAACTTCAACAAACAATGATTTCTATGCTTCTAACTCTAACGACTATGGCAACAACAATCAATACAAAGGTTTGTTTGGCTATGTTGCTGGTAGCGGTAAAGTAATGAATATCGTAATCGTTGACCCAAATATTAACAACGGACAATATGTTGGTGCTATTGCAGGACAAAATGATGGCGTAATTTCTAATTGTAAAGTTACAGGCACAGACCAAAGTGCAAGAGTAACAACAGGAAACATTGGCTACAAAAATGGTACAGAAATTGATAACAATGTTTATGTAGGCGGTATTGTAGGACTTGATAACGGCGTAGTTTCAAACTGCCGAGTAGAAGGTGTTAAAGTTGGTGTTACAAAGAGTATTTCATCAACAGTTGCTTATGTTGGCGGTATTGCTGGCGTAAACAAAAAACAAATCACAAATTCTAACTATACTGCAAAAGCAGGCTTATCTAACACAATTATTGCTAACGAACAATGTACAACATATCTTGGCGGTATTGCTGGTATGAACGAAGGCAGAATTGAAAAATCTTATTTGTCTTCTTCAATTGTGAATAACATTGAAACTTATGTAAACTTAACAGGTTCAGTTCTTCCAGATAAATCACATACTGGTGGTATTACTGCTTATAACAAAGAAACAATCTTGCAATCATTTGCAAAAGCATCAATGGAAGGCAGAAATGCAGGTGGTATTGTTGCAATCAACCAAGGAACAATCAGCGAATGTTATGCCGAAGGTTCTGTAACAGGTCACCTTGTTGGCGGTATTGCCTATATCGTATCTAACGGCACTATTTCTAACTGCTATACACTTTGCAGTTTGAATGGTGTAGACAAAAAGAGTGTAAAAGCAGGCTTTGCTTACGACATAACTTTGGTTAGTGATGCAAAGAAACTTGCTTCTATGGAACATTGCTTTGCTGCTGTATCATTTGGTGGTTCTGGTAAGAGTTACTATGAAACACAATGTGCTGCAAGACGAGACCCTTACACAGTTGCTTTAATTTATCATTACGAAAGAATTTCTGGTTACCTTGTTGATTGTATCTATGACTACTCAACAGCAGGTGATGCAGAAACTGCAAATACAAAATTCTGGGATTGGGATAAATTCCCTTGGAGAAGTCCAGAAAAGATTATTAGCGACTATAACAGCGATAGAAACTATTATAGTTACCAATACGATTGCGGAATGAGTACAGACGAAATCAAGTCAACACAAGGTCAAAATGTATTTATGACTTATGGTTACGACTTTGGTATTTGGTCATTCAGTAATGGCTATCCACAACTTAAAAATGTTGTAAAAGCAAATTAACTATAAAAACGAACCTAAAATTAAGGTTCGTTTTTTGTTTTGAAAATATATTTGGTTTACCAATAAAATTTTAGTTTGATAGATAATGTTTTGAACTTTATAAACATAATAGATAAAACAGGTAGGTTGGTATGGTCAAGAAAAAGAAAGTAGTTAATTAAACAATAAAAAATCAGTGAATAAATCACTGATTTTTTTTACCATTTTGTTTTTTGTGTTTTGACTATTCAGCAGGTTGTTCTTTAACTGCTTTTTCGTATGCTTCCAAAATTGTTTTGTCCACAAATTCTCTTGTTGGAGTGTTGATTGGGTGAGCAATGTCTTTGAAATCATCAGTTGGTGTTGATTTTCTGCTAGGCATAGCAACGAAACAACCATTAGAACCTTCAATAATTCGTATTTCGTGAACTACAAAGCAATTATCAATAGTGATTGAAGCAACTGCTTTAAGTTTGCTGTCATCTTTCTTTACAAGTCGAACACGAACATCTGTAATATTAAGCACTATTATCTACCTTCCTTATATTAAATTAGCACTTTTATGCTTATAAATAGTGTACATAGTTTTTACACTCTTTGCAAATAATTTTGGCTAATATTTTGAAAAATAAACAAACATTTTGAATTTATCATATAAATTAAGGTGGAATATTTTTTTGAAAACGAGCATATACATAAAATTCATTTTGTAGGCATAGGCGGTATTTCAATGAGTGCTCTTGCCAAACTTTGTCACGCAAGGGGAATAATTGTTAGTGGAGCAGACAGAACGCAGAGTCCTATTTTAGATGAACTAAAAAATTTAGGAATAAAAATTTTTGTTGGCCATAGTGCTAAAAATGTGAATGCGGACTGTGATTTGCTGGTCTATACTATTGCTGTTGGCGAAAATAATGAAGAAATTTTACAGGCAAAACGGCTGGGAATTAGAACTATGGAGCGCAGTGATTTTTTGGGACTAATTGCAAATAGTTTTCAAAATGTTATTGCGGTATCGGGAACGCACGGAAAAACAACAACCTGTGGTATGCTGGGAGCAATTTTTTTGACTGCGCAAAAAAATCCTACTATTCACATAGGTGGTGAGTGTGAAATGATAGGCGGAAACTTAAAAATTGGTGGCGATGAGTACTTTATTACCGAAGCGTGTGAGTACAAAAAACACTTGCTCAAATTGCCACATAATACGGGCGTTATTCTAAACATAGAACCCGACCACCCAGATAGTTACAAAAACTTGCAAGACCTTCACGAAACATTTGATAGGTTTTGTTTAATGAGCAAAAATTTGTGCGTCATAAATGAAAAATACAAGGTGCTTTTGAAAGATTTGTCCTTATTTAATCATATTACTTTTGGTGGCAATACAATTTCTAATTTTTATGCTAAAAATATTAGGCAGTTTAGGACAGGTAAAATTTACTTTGATTGTTATAAAAATAACGAGTTTTATGCCAAAATTCAACTTAATATTTATGGTAAACACAATGTTTACAATGCATTGGCGTGCATAGCAGTTGCGGACTATTATAAAATATCAAAACGAGATATAATTGTTGGGCTAAAATCGTTTTCTGGCATTAAAAGACGATTTCAATTTATGGGCAAAATAAATGGTAATTTGGTTATAGAAGATTATGCTCACCATCCTACCGAAATAAATGCTGTAATTAGTAGCGCGAAACAGGTGTTTCAGCAAAAAATTTTAGCAGTTTTTCAACCGCATACTTACACACGAACAAAAAGCCTTTTTACAGAGTTTTTACACTGCTTTGACTATGCTGATGAAGTTGTTATTTTGCCGACATATTCGGCGAGAGAAAAACCTATAAAAAATTCCAGCGGAAAGTATCTAGCAAGTAGCCTATCTAAAATAAAAAAATTAGTGCTTTATAAAAATAGTTTTGGAAGTGTTAAAAAGTATTTATCAAAGAAGCAAAATTGTGTGATAATGCTTATTGGAGCGGGTGATATTGAACTTTTGGCAAAGGATATCAAGAAAGATTATCTTAAAAATCAAAAATAGACAAAAATGTCTTGACACAACTCAAAGTTTAGTTTATAATAGCAAAGTTTATTATAATTTGAGGTGAAGATATGAAACAAGGAATACATCCAGACTATCACGAAGTTGAAGTTATTTGTGCTTGTGGCTCAAAATTCAAAACTCGTAGCACAGCACACGGCGACACAATTAAAGTGGAAATTTGCAACAAATGTCACCCACTATACACAGGTAAGAGAAAACTTGTAGATAGCACAGGTAGAGTTGATAAATTCAAAAAGCGTTTTAATTTGGAATAAAAAAATAACTAGTGTTTTCGCTAGTTATTTTTAAGTTATAGTTATGATTGATTTTAAGAATTTTAGGCTGAGTTTGAAGCAAAAATTCAAGCAGAATGGGCTTGATAGCAAAGAAGTTGATTTGATTATTTGCGAAGTTTTGAAAGTGGATTTTTCAAGACTTATTTTGCTTGAAAAAATCAGTTTGCACTCCTACTTAAAAATCAGTGGAATTGTTCGTCAAAGGCTTAAAAACAAACCCCTTACAAAAATATTTCATAAAGCATATTTTTATGGTTTAGATTTTTATGTTAACAACGACGTTTTAAGTCCAAGGCAGGAAACTGAAATTTTGGTGGAAAATGCATTAAAATTTATTAAAAATGACAATCTAAAAGTGCTTGATTTATGTACTGGTAGCGGTGCTATTGCCATAAGCATAGCCAAAAACAGTAACGCAAAGGTTTTTGCTAGCGATATATCATCAAAGGCTCTAAAAGTGGCAAAACGAAACGCAAAACTTAATAGCGTTGATGTAAATTTTATCAAAAGCGATTTGCTTGACAATATTGATGAAAAATTTGATATAATAATATCAAATCCGCCATATATTGAAACAGAAACCATTGCTTCACTTGATAAGGAAGTTAAGTGTTATGACCCTATTTTAGCCCTAGATGGCGGTGCTGATGGTCTAAGATTTTATAAAAAAATAATCGAAAAAATAGATAATTATTTGCTCGAAAATGGTAAAATTTTGTTTGAAATTGGATATAATCAACAAGAGAGTGTAAATCTTTTGTTAAAACAAAAAGGATTTGATACAATATGTATTAAAGATTATTCGGGCTTACCACGAGTAGTTATAGGAAAAAAGGAAAGTTATGTTAGATAAATTAGATGGAATAAAAGCAAGAGTTGACGAAATTAACAAGGAATTATCAAATCCCGAAATTTTTGCTGACAATAAAAAAATGGTAAAACTTTCAAAGGAATTAAAGCAACTTCAACCAATCGCTGACCTTTATGAAGTTCACAAAAAAAACACACAAAATATTCTTGATGCGGAAGAAATGCTAAAAACCGAAACCGACCCTGATATGAAAGCATTTTTTGAAAATGAAATTTTGGAAGGCAAAAAGAATAAGGAAAAGTACGAAGAAGAATTGAAAATTATGCTTTTACCAAAAGACGAAAATGATGACAAGAATGTTATTATGGAAATTCGTGGGGGTGCTGGTGGCGATGAAGCGGCTCTTTTTGCTAGCGAAATTATGAGAATGTACACAAAGTATGCCGAAAAGAAAGGTTGGACAGTGGAAATAACTGATATTAACGAAACCGAACTTGGCGGAGTTAAGGAAGCAACTATTTTGATAAAAGGCACAAATGTTTACGAAAAATTAAAGTTTGAAAGTGGTGTGCATAGAGTTCAAAGAGTGCCTGAAACCGAAACACAAGGTAGAGTTCATACATCTACAATTACGGTAGCGGTTCTTCCAGAAATGCCAGAAGTCGAACTTGATATTGACGAAAAGGACCTTAAAATTGATACTTTAAGAAGTAGTGGTGCGGGTGGTCAACATATCAACAAAACCGAAAGTGCTATTAGAATTACGCACTTGCCAACGGGAATAGTTGTAAATTGTCAAGATCAGCGTTCTCAACTTCAAAACAAAGAAAGAGCAATGTTTATTCTAAAAAGTAAACTTTACGATAAACTTCAACAGGAAGCAAACGAAAAATATGCTAGCAATCGTAAAAGTCAAATTGGAACAGGTGACAGAAGTGAAAGAATTAGAACATACAACTTTCCACAAGGCAGAGTTACTGACCACAGAATTGGCTTGACAATGTATTCACTAGATTTGTTTATGGAAGGCGAAATTGACGAAATGATTGAAGCGTTAATTTTGGCTGACCAAAAGGCTAAATTAGAAGCAAATGTATAAAAAGGAGTGGAAGAATGAATAACAAGTATTCGCCAGAATATAGAGTGCAAAAAAAATGGGCTATTTGGCTTTTTGTTGCACTACTATGCGCATTGCTACTAAATAGTTTGGCGGGAGATTATTTTAAGTCATTATTCTTTAACTTTTTAGCGGCATTAACTCCTGTCTTTATTGGTTTGGTGCTAACATTCCTATTCAAAAAATTGCTTGATTTTTTGGAAAAAAAGGTGTTTTATAACTGGTTTAAGAAGTTAAAACACGGCGATAAAGTTAATCGAATATTTTGTATTGCACTATTATTTATAATGTTATTTGGTGTTATTTACTTGATTATGGCTATGATTGTGCCACAAATTGTAGATTTCATTCAAAGTATCAATAGTAATGTAAACGGCTTTGTTGAAAACATAAAAAATCAATTAACAAGTTTCTTTGAAACAACTGGTTGGTTTAATAATGTTGATATTGAGCAAATGTTGACCGATTTTATTAACAAAATTGGCGAAAGTTTGCTTACTAATATTCCACTTATTGCTGATAGTGTTTCCAAGATTATTCAACAAACAGCAACATTTGTTATGTACTTTGTTGTTGGTGTTGTAATTTCAGTTATAATGCTTTACAAAAAAGAAAAAATTGCATCATTTACAAAGCGACTTACCTATGCAACTTTTTCAAAACAAAAGGCAGACAAAATTTGCAAAACCGCAAGGCTATCGGACAAAATACTTTATGACTATACTGGTGCAAAAGCAATAGAAGCCTTAATTGTATTTGCAATAATGCTACCGGGATTATATATCTTCAAAATTCCATACCCATTGGTAATGGCTTTAATTATGGCAATATTTAATATTATTCCATATATTGGTTCTATCTTTGCGGGAGCAATTATAGTAATAATGACGATTGCTTTAATCAATGTTCAAACTGCTATTTGGATTGTAATTTATATGGTAGTTATAATGTTCTTGTACGGCAACTTTGTTGGACCATTTATTTACGGCAAACGAATGAAAGTTAGCAGTCTGCTAATAATCTTGTCATTACTCGTATTTGGTGCAATATTTGGATTCTGGGGCTTTGTTTTAGGACCACCACTAATGGCAGTGCTATGGTGTTTGCTCAATGATTTTGTTACTGATAGGGAAAACGAAAATCTAGAACTTGAAAGTTACGGGTTGTCAAGAGAAGACATTAACGATTTAGAAATTTTGCGTGAAGCACAAAAGATTATTAAAGAGCGTAGAAAACAAAACCAAGCTAAAAATGAAATAATCCCAAATACTGAACTGGAAAGCCAAAATCAAAGCGAACAGGAATTAGAGTTTGGTGTTAATCAAAATGCTAGTCAAACTAATTTTGAAGGCTTATTAGTCGATAATGAGTCTAAAAACATAGCGGAAAGTGTAGTATTAGATAATAATCAAGAAAATGAATCTCTTGAAAAAAATACAACTAATAATTCCGTTGCAACTGACAAAGAAAATGCTAAAATTTCACCACAAAAACAAACCGAAAAATTAGTTAAAAATAAAAAATCAAAACACAAGAAAAAAAATAGGTAATAAAAAAGCAGATGGTATACGCCATCTGTTTTTTTAGTAAAAAAATTGTTTATACGAAATTTCTATTGCAACCGCAACTGCTACAACCATTGCAGGTAGAACAGCCCGAACCAGTGTTTTGACCAGAGAGAACCAATAACAAGAGCAATAAGTAGTTAGAATTGGTAGATAGGTCAACATCATTGGCAGAAGCAAAAATAGAAAGAAGCAAAACAAGTAGGATATCCTGTGAAATCATACGCCAACCTCCATTTTACATTTTTTTACCATATTAGTAAATATGCGACAAAATAATTTTTGGTGCATAATTGCTTAAAAAATATTTAGGTGGTAAAATTTTTTTGTAGGTGAAGATATGCAAAAAAATGATGATAAATTTTTACTCAATGAGCAAATGGTTAGTAATGTAAAATTTTATATGCCAAAAGAAGAAAGATTACGAAATTTGGCTGATTTTTTTAGTATGTTTTCCGACCCAACTAGGTTAAAAATTATCAGTGCGTTATCAATGACGGAAATGTGTGTTACTGACATTTCAAACATACTAAAAATCAATCAAACTACTGTTAGTCATCAATTAAAAATTCTAAAAAGTCTTGGAATGGTAAAATATCGTAGGGACGGCAAAATTATCTATTATAGTTTGATAGATAAAATGATAAATGATTGTCTTTTAATAGGCGTAGATTGTTTGCAAATTGCTTGTAATTGATAATTAGTATCAATTATTTTTGAGAGTAAATTTTAATAAATAATGGTAATGATTATCATTATTTATTTTTTTTGTTAAAAAAATTAAAACTTTGTTTTAACAAATTCAACTAACTTTGTTTGACAAAGCATAGCCGTGTAAATATAATTTAATTAACTAGATATACTATTTATATGGTAGGGAAATATGACAAAAAAACAAAAGTGGAAATATTTTTTTAAGTATTTTGGAATTGGTGCAGCAGTAGCCTTTGGTATTGTAGGGCTTGTTTGTGCGTACCTAGGAATTACAGGTGGCTTTAATAAAAAAGTTGTAGAGCCGGAGTCAATTAACTTTTCGGTAAATAGCGACAAGTATCAGCCAGATACATCTTTAACCGAGCCTATTTATGTAATCAACGATGATTTTTATATGAGCGTTGTTCCTACACCAGAAGATTCAACCGAACTTGATGCAACATTAACGGTGCAAAATGGTTCGGCACTTATCAAAGATATTCTGGTAAAAGACAAAACAAAAAAGGACGACAAACAAGACGATAGCACAGCGGACGGAGAACAGCCACAAGGCGATGCAGAAACTCCAACCGAAGAAGCAAAGTATGCTGGTTATATTTCCGCTAAAATTGAAGGTGAAGTTAACAAATACCAAATAACTATTGGCGAAGAATTTATTTTGGTATTAAGTGACGAACATAATTCTCAATCAAACAGGGTTATACAACTTCTTGTTGAACACAAACAAGTTTTCTGCAAGGCAAAAGTATTTGTAGATAGCAAAGTTACAGATTACTCTTTGGACTACCAAAAAATCAATAACCCAGAAACAAAACAAAATATTTTTCCTGGTGACAGTTTGTATGTTTCGGTTGACGACAATTCTCTTGCAAACAGATATTCCGTTACAATGTCAAATTTGAGTAAATTGACATCTCTATATAAATCAATGGAATTTTTCATTGACAATACTGACATTGCAGAAATTGAAAAAATAGAATTTGTTAATGGAAAGCCAAAAGCAAAGGTTAATGTAAAGAAGAGTGGCAAATTTGTAGTTACAGCATATTTGTGTGATTCTTACTTAAACGAACAATATATTTTGACCGATGCCGAAATTTCAGCATTAAACCCAGACCAAAGAGATGATTATAATGCTATGCTTTACGGCGGATATAATTCTAATCACGAAGAAGTTGTAGGCTTTATGAAAAAAGCCACAATGGAGTTTAATAGTTTAGACATTCAAATTGACAGTATTTCATCAACTAAAAAAGATTTGTATTGCAATTTGTTTGAAACTTACAGATATTCGGCAGATGAATTGGAACTTGTTGTTAATCCACAAGCACTTGCTGGTTCACCATATAGCGATGGCAACTTAAAGTATTTAAGAAACGAAGTGGAAATCAATGCAGGCTATTTTGTTCAAACCGAAGAAGCAGGAGCAATCGAGCTTGTTGGAACAAATGGCGAAATGAAATACGCAGTACTATCAAACAAATATATTGATGTTGTAAAGGGTGCAGATGCTTCCAACAACGCTATTTGGACAATTACAATAAAGGACTTTTATTCTAGCATCGAGCCAAGTAACTGTTTGATTTTATCACTCACTTTTGATACTGTAAAAATTGATGACGATGGAAAAGAACAAGGCGAAGAAAGTAAGACAGTTTATACTTATGTTCCACTTCGCATAATTAAAAACGATGTTCCTAATTATGCAATAAAGATTGATAATGATTACTCACAAAACATAAGTTTGATTTATGACAATGCTTTGCAAGAACAAACAGACATATTTGATTTGTCTAATGTTAAGTTCGTCCTAATTGATGACGATAAAAATGTAATCTTACCAGAAAGCGAACTTAAAAATTCAAACAGCAGTTATAAAACAGTTTTGTTTGCAACAAAGAACGAATTTGCTGATGACAAATTTGTTTTCAGTAACGATATAATTGATGTAACAAATGCGCTATTAGATGCAGAAAAAGGTAGCAAGATTATTCCAAAGGGTGCAGGAACAGCATACATTTATGCTTTGGTTGTGAAAACAAACAAAGATGGCAAGATTGTTAATAGCGAAAACGAAGTAATTGATTTAACTGCTGGCACAGATATTATGAATCAGTTAGTGATAGAACATTATAGTGACTTTATTATTGTTAATGTCTACCAAGAATTGCAAATCTTATCTCCTGATGTTGTTACACTTTACTATCAAGAAGGTTCAACCTATGTTGAAATAGATGACGATAATGACTCATACGAAATTCACAGAAGTGCATCTACTGGCGAGATTGAATCTGTAAAAATCTTTAATAAAGACAAATTATTTGTAAAACTCAATGTTAATGATGCAGACGCTTACAAAAATGCGGTTGATAGTGGCGAAGTTACCTTTACGGTTTCAAGAGATATTGTATCAATCGGCAACTTAATTCAAGACGGCGATACTTGGCTTTTACCAATAACTGCAATAGATGTTTTAGAAGGCGGTTCTAGTGACTCACTCGTTATTAGAAAAAATGGACTTGTTCAATATACACTTTCGATTATAACAAGAGATTACACTTTGGAAGGCATTAAATTATCTACTGGCGATGGCGATAGTGCTAGCACAAGTGCAGAAGTAAATTTGGTATTAGAAAATAATACTGATACTTGCTATTGGACAACAGATACTGGCAAGGCTACTGAAAAGCCACTTGAAGTTATTTCTCAAATTTTGCCAAAGAAAGCAAGACTTGTTGGAAGTATAAACTATGTTGTTTATGAATTTGTTGATAATGTTGAGTTGCCAAGCGAAATTACCAAAGACTTTATCGATAATCACTTGACTCCAAGTGACAAGGTAATAAAAATTAAAGATGGCTATCCAATTCAAAACGAAAATCAAAACGACCAACTTGTATTCGATATTGTAAAAAATGGTAAGGCTGTAATTATTGCATCTTATCAATTAAATGAAACTACAACAATTTACTCAAATGCGTTTGTAGTTACCGTTAATTATCCAAATTTGGACGAAAAAGAGTACAACTATGGTGCTACTAATAACGAAGTTTACGAAGGCGAAAAATACAACATTATAACAACATCTTACGATGGTCAAATTGTAGACTTATTAAACTTTGTTGGAAGTGAAATTGAATCAGCAGACGAAAATACATCAAAATTCGGCTTGGAATGGTATTATTCTACTGAAACTGCAAAATTTAGCCTAGACCCAAGTTTGTATGAATTTGAAATTGTAAGCATTGATGGCTCACAAAATATTCTAAAAGACAACTTCAGTTTTGTTTATAAAAACAAAACACAATATCTAGTTGTACCAAAAGTAGATACCGAACAAGAAGTTTACATTAAAATAAAGATTACAACAAAGTTTGGTTACGAATTATCTCAAACTTATAACTATAAATTAGTTGCTGATTTTAAGGCAGAACATCAAGAAATTGTGGCTTCCGCTGGCGATATAATCAACTTGTTTAAGTTAAAGTATGATTTAGACCAAAAAACAATCGTAAGCGAAGGTAACTTGTTTATCACAAACAACTATGCTAATAGCAGTTATCGTTACGGAAATGACGAAAAACTTAATGGTTTTGTAGTTGATAACCCAGTTGGGCTAGAAGGCAAAAAAATACTCGTTGTTTACTTGCCAGAAGGATATGATAAGGAAGCAAATATAGAAAATTTCGGTAGTCTTACTGTTGTAAATGCTAGCGAAAATCCAAATCTTTATAAAGATGATGCAGACAACTTGTTTGAGTTTAGAGGCGTACTAAAATTCTTCCCACAAAGCAATGAAAACGGATACCTAAATGCTGATTCGCAAATAGCAAGTGGTAAAATTACTGTAAGTGACACTGTTTCAACTTCGTTTGAATCTAGCGTGCTTGTTTGGGCAAGTTATAATGACGGCGAAACTACCGAAGTCATTTGTCAATTTGTTATTAAAATTGATGTTGCTTAATCAAAATAAAACTTTATAAAATAAAAATGGGATAAATTTTATCCTATTTTTATTATTATTTTTGGTTGTTTTGTGATATATTGATTAAAATAAATTTAGGAGAAAAAAATGTCTGCGTTTGAAATATGCTTAACGATAAACTTTGGTTTATGTATATTGGCAATTTTGGGTATGATTTTTGTAGAACATAAAAAGCCTATAAGAATTACCGCTTGGAGTTTTATTCTTATTAGTATGCCGTTTTTGGGCTTGTTTTTGTATATGCTAGTTGGTTATGGGCTAGGTGCAAGTACCAAAAGACTTTTGAAAAAACGAGAACTTTACAACAAGCGATACAACAAGAGTTTGCAATATCAAATTGAAAAATTGAGTGAAGACAAACCGCTTGATAGTATCCAACAAGAATATAAGGAATTTATTTTACTCAACTTAAAAAATTCAAATTCTGTCTATTCAAATGATAATAAAGTTGACTACTTTTCATATGGACCTGATATGTTAAAAAGTTTAATGCAAGATATTAAAAACGCAACAAAAACAATCAATGTTTTGTTTTACATATTTGCAAATGACAAAACAGGAAAAGAAGTTCGCAACCTTTTGATAGAAAAAGCAAAGCAGGGCGTAGAAGTTAGAGTGCTTTATGACGCAGTAGGTTCTATGCACACATACAAACATTTTTTTAGAAAACTAAAAAGAGCGGGCGGTAAGATTGAGGAGTTTTTCCCAGCATTTTTAGGGCTCAAAATTCTTAATTTTAGAGCAAATTACCGTAATCATAGAAAGATTGTTGTTATAGACGGAAAGGTGGGTTATATGGGCGGTATGAACCTTCGTAATGACCACATGAGTCAAAAAAAGAAGGTTTCACCTTGGCGAGATTGTCACATTAGAATAGAAGGTTCAGCGGTGTATTCGTTACAAAATATTTTTATTTCTGATTGGCAATTATCACAAAAGATACCAGAAAAACAACAAAACTTTTTGAATGATAAGTTCTATTATCAGGGAAAATTTGACGGCAATAATAGTTTGCAAATAGTGCCTAGTGGACCTACTGAAAACTACGACAGAAACATTGAAGATATACTTCTTAAAATGGTGTATCTTGCAAAAAAGTCTATCAAAATTCAATCGCCTTATTTTGTTCCTGATGACGAATTTAAGATGGCGTTAAAAATGGCATTACTTTGCGGAGTTGATGTGCAAATTATGATTCCAAAAAAACCCGATAAAAAGTTCGTTTATTATGCAACACTTTCTTACATTAAAGAACTTGTTAAAATGGGAGCAAAAGTTTACAGATACGATGGATTTTTGCACACAAAAATGGTAATAGTTGATGACAAAATAGTTACAATGGGTAGTTGCAATATTGATATTCGTTCGTTTGCGCTTAACTTTGAAGTAAACTCTGTTATGTATGGCGAAAACTCTACGGCAAAGTTTGTCGAAATTTTTGCAAAAGACTTGCAAGAATGTGAACAGATTGACGAAGAATTTTTCAAAAAAATGCGATTGAGAGTGCGATTAGGAATGTCCATATCAAGACTATTTTCGGCAATATTATAAAGTCTATTACAAAAAAAGATAAATTTTTACATAAAAAAGCTTCACTTGTAAATAATAAATTTGAAAGTGAGGTTTTTTAATGAAAGCAACTGGAATAGTTAGACGAATAGATGAACTAGGTCGAATTGTAATTCCAAAGGAGATTAGACGAACATTTAAGATTAAGGAAGGTACTCCGCTAGAAATTTTTTGTGGAGATAACAACGAATTAGTATTAAAAAAATATTCAATGCTTAATGAAATAAAAGATTTTTCAAGTGAAGTATGTTTGGCAACTTTTAACACACTAAACATTCCTGTACTAGTTTGCGATAAGGATAAAGTTTTGTCTTGCTGTGGAAGCAATAAGTCACTTTTTATTAACAACGAAATTTCCGCAAAACTTGAAAAGGAAATAGAACAGCGAAAAGAAATTGTTAAAAACAAACTAGATGGCGATAGTGTTATCGAACTAATTGTAAACGATAGTTTTGAATACTGTTGTCAAATTATTGTTCCTATCATTTGTGGTGGAGATACCGCTGGTGCTATTATATGTTTTACCAAAGAGCAAAAAAGATTGGGACAGTGTGAAGCGCAAGTTCTAAAATGCATGGCTTCGTTTATAGCAGAACAAATTACATAAAACATCAAATAAAGTAATTTAATTCAATAATATCAAAATCTAAAAAATATAAAAAATAATTAAATATTTTATTAAAAATGGCATAAAAAGTGTCATTTTTTTGTTAAAAACTAAAATTTTTCGCAAACTATCAATATGGAAAAAACAAAAAATAAGTTTTTATATGGTGCTTTAATTTTAACGATAACTGGAATTATAGCAAAGGTTATAGGTGCGTTTTACAGAGTACCGCTAGTAAATATGATAGGTTCAAAAGGGCTGGGAATTTTTCAGTTAATTTTTCCTATATACTCATTTTTTCTGGTTTTAGTATCTGGTGGAATGGCACTAGGTATGAGCAAAGTTATTAGTATAGAAGTAAAAAACAATGGCGGTGTAAACACAAAAAGACTACTAAAATCTGCCTGCATTATGATGTTAGTCCTATCGTCAATTTGTGGCGTAATCTTGTTTGGTATTTCGTTTCCACTTTCCGTTTTTCAAGGTGACAAAAGTTTGTGTGTATGCTATTTTGCTTTAATACCTGCACTCATATTTAGTTCGTTAATAAGTGTTTTTAGAGGGTATTTTCAAGGACTAGAAAATATGCTTCCCTCGGGAATATCAATGATAATTGAGCAAGTAGTCAAACTGCTTACCGGATTGTTTTTTGCAAAAATATTTATAAAAACGAGTATAATAAAAGCGGTTTTTGGTGCTTTCATAGGAATTACTTTAAGTGAACTTGTTACTTTACTTTATTTAATTTTAAGATATTTTTTTATAAAATTTAATAAAAAAACAGCAAAAATAACGCAAAATAATGAAAAAATAGAAAAAAACATATTAAAAGCAGAGAAATATAGTGACAAGAATAAAGATATTCAAATATCAAATAAAGTTAAAAAGTTAACAACAAAAGATAGTTTTAGTCTTTTAATTAAAACAACAGTACCTATAATGCTTAACAGTATTATTATGCCACTTGTTGGGGCGATTGAAAGTTCACTTGCCATTTGGCTATTATCAAAAGCCACAATTTCTACTCCCGTTGCAACAAGTTTGTTTGGGCTGGAAGATGGAGTTGTTGGCTCGCTTGTTAATTTGCCAATAGTAATATCGTCATCTTTATCTACTGCAATTTTGCCTAGCGTGGCTTCTAGTTTTAATTCTAACGATAAATCGGGTTGCGAAGCTAAATCAAAAAATGCTCTAAAAATTTCGTGGCTAATCGCTTTACCTTGTGTGTTTGCGTTTTTGATACTGAGTCCTGATTTAGTTAAATTTTTATATAGCAATGGTTTAGGTAATTCCGCATTTGACGAACTAAAAGTTGTAGTTGATTTGGTAAGACTTAGTAGTTTAAGCATACTTTACATTTCGCTATTAAATATTGTTACTTCTATTTTGCAAGCGATTAACAAAAGTTTTGTACCAGTAAAAAATTTGATACTGTCTAGTATAGTCAAAATTATATTTACAATCGTTTTGGTGTCTAACAAAACATTTAATATTTATGGGCTGGTTATTAGTGATATTATAGGGTACTCACTTGCACTTGTGCTTGATTTGAGATACTTAAAATCTATGCTTAATATAAAATTTGATTTATTAAATTTTGCAATAAAACCTTTGATAAGTGTGGCAGTAATGTCGGTCTCAATTTTAGTTACTAAAAAAGTATTAGTAGGATTGGTTACTAACAGAATGCTTACATTGTCAACTTGTATTTTTGGTGCGGTGGTCTACTTGACGATGATTTTTATAACAAAAGTAATAAACAAAAACGATTTACCATTTATGAAAAAATTTCAAAAAAATAGTAAAAATTAACTAAAAAACTAAAAAATAAGCAAATTTTAGTGAAATTTTCAAAAAAACTTATAAAATAATTGTTTTTTAATCATCAATGATTTGTGCTTTTTTATAAAAAAAATAAAAACAATTTTATTGTGCTAAAACATTTTAATTTATAAAATATTTTGAAATAATAAAAAATGATAAATTTATTTAATAGTGAACAATGCTACTTTTTTCAATAGTGAATTCGGTTTAACCCGATAGTATATGTTATAAAAATTAGTCATTAAAAAGTGCTGAAATTTTAATATAGATTATACTTTTGTAAAACAATTTACTTTTTTGTAAAAATGAGTTATAACAATTTTATGAAATTAAAAAACTTAGAAATAAAATCAAATGTTTTTTTAGCTCCAATGGCTGGCTATACCGATGTGGGTTTTAGAAGACTTTGTGCAAAGTTTGGTGCAGGTATAACTTATACCGAAATGGTCAGCGCAAAGGCTATGCTTTTTGATAGCGAAAAAACAAAAGATTTACTCATAACCGAAGACGAAGAAAAAATCAAGGCTGTTCAAATTTTTGGTCACGAACCACTTGTTATGCAAAAAGCGTGTCAAAATCCATTGCTTGATAAATTTGATATTATTGATATAAATATGGGTTGTCCAGCACCAAAGATTGTAAAAAATCACGAAGGCTCATTTTTGCTTACTAACAAAACACTTGCTGGTGATATTGTAAGAGCGTGTGTTGATGCAACCGATAAGCCTGTTACTGTAAAAATGCGACTAGGATTTAATAATGATAATGTTGCAGTAGATTTTGCTAGGGAAATTGAAAAAGCGGGTGCAAGTATGATAACCGTCCACGGTAGAACTCAAAGTCAAATGTATAGTGGAAAGGTCGATTTGGAGAGTATAAAAAAAGTAAAGCAAGCATTGACTATTCCAGTTGTTGCAAACGGCGATGTTGTTGATTTAGCGTCATTTAATCAAACTCTTGAAACAACGGGTGCAGATGCTGTTATGATTGGTAGAGGCTCTCTTGGTAACCCAACTTTGTTTGCAGAAATTTTAGGAAAAAAATTTGATAAAAGATACTTGAATAAGTACAATTTAATCAGCGAACATATTGGCACACTTCAAAAATACTTTAATGATAGATTTATAAATCTTAATATGCGAAAACACATTGCGTTTTATCTAAAAAATACAGGTGCAGATAGCGGATTTAAGCAAAGGCTTATGGTAGAAGAAGATATAGATAAAGTGCTTGCACAGTTAAAAGATTTTTTTGAAAAATTAAAATAAATTTATTAGTTAATTAAATTTATTTTGTTAATCAAAAAATGCCAAACACTATTAACAAAGTGATTATTTTATAAAATAATCGCTTTTTTTTATTAAAAAGTTAACATTTTAAGCAATAAAAAAGCAATTTTGTAGTAAACGATTTTACAAAAGGAAAAAATAAATATAAAATGTAATTAAAAAGGGGAAAAGTATGCTTTCGGCGATATTTACATTTTTAACTGGTGTTGGAATTTTGCTTTTTGGCGTTAAATATATGGGGCAAAGTTTTGAAAAACTAGTTGGTGCTAATTTTAGAAAAAAACTTAACAAATTTGCTGGCAATAGATTTTCAAGTTTTACTTTTGGAAATTTGTTGACATTTATTTTGCAAAGTTCAACGGCAACAACCGCTATGTTTGTTGGTTTTGCTGGTGCTGGAATCATATCGCTTTTTCAAGGAATAGGTTTGATAATTGGCTGTAATGTTGGAACGGCAGCTTCGTCCTTTATTTTGATATTTGATAGTTTTAATGTTGTAGAAATTTTGGCGGGTTTTGTGTTTATTGGACTAATGGTAAAGATTTTTGCAAAATCGAATGAATTAGTTAAAAACATAGGCGATGCTTTGATAGGTTTTGGAATTTTGTTTGCAGGACTAATTTTAATTAGTAGTGCAACGGCAGTATTCAAAACTATTGACGGATTTGAAAACTTTATTTTGGCATTTACAAATCCTGCTCTTTTAATATTTGTTGGAACTATTGTTTCAATGTTACTTCAAAGCAGTTGTGGAACGCTTGCAATTATAATACCACTACTTGCGACATCGTCAAGTGCAGGTATGAGTTTGGTTAGTGCAACTTATCTTATTATTGGACTTAACCTAGGTGCGTGCTTCACGCCGATTATTATTAGTTTGTCAACAAATACAGACGGCAAAAGAGTGGCGTGGTTTCATTTAATATTCAATGTTATTGGTGCGATAATTTTTACACTCTTAACACTTTTGACTCCTTGGGTTGATTGGCTCGGGGGACTCGTAAAAGACCCTGCGATATTTGTTTTGCTTGTAAATTTAATATTCAATTTGGTAACAGCGATGATTACTTTGCCACTTGCAAAACCACTATGCAGTTTAATGAAAATTTTGGTAAAACGAAGCAAAAAGGAAATTGAAAGCCCTTATACAATAAGAACAACCGAACTCGACTCTCCAAATATTGCAATGAAAAAACTCAATTTTCAACTTAAAAAACTTTTGGAAGAATACAGCACTTGCTTTGATAGTTTAAGAGATTATGTTTTGGTTAATGATACCAAAGTGCCAAAAAATCTAAATAAAAAGATTGCTAAATTAAAAGAAAATGCTGACATAATTTACTCAAACTCAATTAGAATTTCTGGTCTTATAACTCATAATGACCAAAAAACAATTATTTTTGTTCACGAAACAATCAATAATTTTAGAGATATTTACGAAAACTATTCTTTGATTGTTGGCAATATGCTTCTAAACGATAAAAAAATTAGTTTTGGGTCAAGACGAAAGGAAAAATTGTCTTCTGCCTTTGATAAAATAAAGGTAATGTATAATTTGACCAGTGAAATTTTTGAAAACTTGTATGACGAAAATTCGTCTTACGATTGTGCTAACACTGTTCAAAAAATATTAGATTTATCCAACGAATTGTCATCGTTTAAGATGGAAGATAAAAGATATGTCGTATCGTCACTTGCTCAAAAAAATCAAGTTACAAATTATTCAAATACAATGAATATCATCAATGAGATTGCTGACTTAAAAAATAGTTTAACGGATATGAGTGTTAATTCTTTGGGATTTTTTGACACAAAGGTGCAAACGCAAGAAGTTAGCGAAAAACAAGAAAATCAAGCAAAGGAGAGCGTGTAATGAAAAAAACAATAGAAGATTTTGATTTTTATCAAAAAAGAGTAATGGTTAGGGTTGATTTTAATGTTCCTATGAAAGACGGAAAAATTTTGAATGACACAAGAATTGTGGAAGCCTTGCCAACAATAAAATTTTTACTCGGTAATAGTGCCAAAGTTATTTTGGTTTCGCATTTAGGTAGACCAGACGGGGAAGTTAAAAAAGAGTTTTCGCTAAAACCTGTTTTTGAACATCTTAAAACACTTTTGCCAACAGTTAAAATGAGTTTAAGCACAAATTTTGACTTTGAAAAACTAAAAGAACAAACATTATCAATGCAACCCGGCGAAATTATGATGCTTGAGAATATTAGATTTTTGAAAGGCGAAGAAGAAAATGACGAAGCATTATCAAAAAACTTGGCATCGCTAGCAGATTACTTTGTAATGGACGCTTTTGGTACAGCACATAGAAAGCATTGTTCAACTTACGGTGTAGCAAAATTTTTGCCATCTTGTATGGGTAAGTTAATGCAAAGAGAAATTGAAATTTTTGATGAAGCATTAAACAATCCACAAAGACCACTTGTTGCAGTATTAGGCGGGGCAAAAATAGGCGATAAAATTACAATGACTGAAAATTTACTTTCAAAAGTAAACACTTTGCTTATAGGTGGTGGTATGTGCTTTACCTTTATCAAAGCATTAAAGGGTAATGTGGGAAAATCGCTTGTTGATGATGAAAAACTAGATTTTTGTTACAATGTAATAAAATCGGCAATTAAAAACAAGGTTAGAATTGTCTTGCCAGTTGATTTTGTTTGTGCGAAATCTCTTGATGATTATGGTGAAGTAAAGGTGCTTAAAACAAGCCGTATTGAGCCAGACCTTATGGGGTTAGACATAGGTCCAAAGACAGTAAAACTCTTTGGAAAATATATCAAAAAAGCACGCACTTTAGTTTGGAATGGACCTATGGGGGCTTATGAGTTTGAGCCATTTGAAAATGGTACAAAACAGGTTGCCGAGTTGATTGCTCAAAACAAAAAATGTAAGGCTATTGTTGGTGGCGGAGATGTTGTATCTGCGATTAAAAAGTTTGATTTAGAAAGCGGATTTTACCATATTTCAACAGGCGGTGGCGCAAGTTTGAAGTTGCTTGAAGGCAAAACACTTTGTGCTTATGATGTACTTGCTGATGCAGACGAAGACAAATAATTTGGGTAGTATTTTAACCTATTTCTATAATCAACTGATTTTAACTTTTAGTGTGAAAATTTTGTGTTAAAGTTAATTAAAAAATAGAAATTGAGTAAGATTTATAAAAAGTTTTAATTCTTTAATTAAAAAAGGAGAAAAAAGTGGCAAATAAAGATTTTATTTTAGCGTTTAATTTCAAAAGCAATTTGGTAGATAAAAGCTATCTTGAACAAATTAAAAAAAACAAAAATATGATATTTTTCCCATCAATGCTTCAAGTGGAGAGTTTTATTCAAAGTGGGGTGAATACTGGCTGTCAAGATGTTTCACTCTTAAATCAAAACTGTACTGGAGAAATTACCGTGAGTATGCTAAAAAATGACGAAGTAAGGTATTGTATAGTCGGTCACAGCGAAAGGAGAAAATTCCTTTTAGAAAAGGGTGCTTTGCTTGCGAGAAAAATTGGCGAATTGATTGATTATGATATTACCCCAGTACTTTGTATTGGCGAAGCGGAAAAAATGGATTTTGACAAAACAAAAGAGTTTTTGGCAAACCAAATTGATGAAATAAATCAGTTTTTTGACAACTTTGATATTTTTCAACGAGAAATTATTTTGGCTTACGAGCCAGTTTTTGCGATAGGCAGTGGACAGGCGTGCGATAAAGACCATATCAAACTTGTTGTGGACTTTTTGAAAGAAAACTACAATTTTAGTAAAGTATTATATGGCGGTAGTGTTAATGAAACTAACTGCGAAGAACTATCTCAAATTGATTGTCTTGATGGCTTTTTGATTGGCGGAGCAAGTTTGAATAGTGAAAAAGTTAATGAAATTTCAAAAAAGGTAGGTTAAAATGGACAAAAAAGTTGCACTTATTGTGCTTGATGGTTTTGGATATTCAAAAAAAGTTGACGGCAATGCTGTAATGCACGCAAAAATGCCGTTTTACAATAAATTGTTAGAAAGTTATCCACATAGTTTTCTTCGTGCAAGCGGAAAATTTGTTGGCTTAAAGAGTGGACAAATGGGTAACAGCGAAACGGGACACATGAACATTGGTGCAGGTAGGATTGTTTCGCAAGACCTAACAAGAATTGATAACTCAATCAGTAGTGGTGAGATTTATTCAAACAAAGTTTTGATTGACTTTTTTGATAAAATTAAATCAAAAAATGGAAGTGTAAATTTTGTGGGATTGCTTTCCAACGGCGGTGTACACGGTCATATTGACCACTTGTTAGCACTTGTAAAAATGGCAAAAAAGGTGGGAGTAAAAAATGCATTTATTCACATAATTACCGATGGTAGAGATGTTGATATGCATTCGGGCGTAGGTTTTGTTAGAGAACTTGAAAAGTTCATTCAAGATAACAACTATGGCAAAATTGCGTCTATTCAAGGCAGATTTTATGCTATGGATAGAGATAGAAAGTACAATTACACTTTGGAAGCATACAACGCAATTATAAACGCAAAAGGCGTAGAAATTTTAGACCCAATAAAATATTTGAAAGATAGTTATAAGCAAAATATAACTGACGAGTTTATTGTTCCAGCGGTAGTAATGAATGATGAACAACCTGCTTGCAAGTTTGATAACAATACTGATGGCATACTCTTTTATAATTTTAGAAAAGATAGAACTAAACAGTTGACACAAGCCTTTATTCAAAAAGATTTTAGTGAGTTTGAAGTTCCTTTTAGAGTAAAAAATTTTGTTTCTATGACAAGTTATGGCAATTTTGATTGTCCTGTTGTGTTTGAAAGTCACATTGTTAAAAATGCAGTAGTTGGAGTTTTAAGCGATAACGGAAAGCGCATAGGAAAATTTAGCGAACCAACAAAATTTCCGCACGTAACATACTTTCTAAATGGCGGAAGGGAAGAACCTTTCAAAAATGAATTTTGGTACAATGTTCCTGCAAAAAATGTTAGAACATTTGACGAAGCACCCGAAATGAGTGCTATCGAAGTGGCTCAGGAAGTAGTTAAACGCACAGAAGAAAAGAAATTTGATTTTATTATGGTAAATTTGCCAAACTGCGATATGGTTGGTCATACTGGAAATTATAATGCTACAATCAAGGCGGTTGAAACGGTAGATAAGGCTCTAAAAATAATGGTAGAGAGTCTTACAAAACAAGGCTACGATATTTTAATAACAGCCGACCACGGCAATGCAGAACAAATGATTTATCGTGGCAAAGTTTGTACAACGCACTCTAATAACCCAGTTAGGCTTGTATATGTTGGCAAAGATTATAACCACATTAAAAACGGCACTTTGGTAGATTTATCGCCAACAATTCTTTCTCTCTTTAACATTCCATACCCAAAAGAATATACGGGCAAATGTTTGCTTTGCAATGTAAAACATAAATAAAATTTTGACTAACAACCATTAAAAATAATTAAAAAATTTGCAAAGAGCAAAAATAAAAGTAAACTTAATTAAGATAAAACTTTTTATTTTAGCAATCAAAAATTTGTAACTATATTGACAAAATGTTATTTGTGTTATAAAATAATAACAGGAGATAAATATGTTATTAAACTTTTTTAATGATGTTTTGAATACATTGGTTAGAAACCTAGATATGAAAGTGAGAATTATCATATCATTTATTTTTGCTTTTCTTGCAATTTACTGTCTTGTGTTTAGTATTAGAAAGAAAAATGATAAAGCACCTTTAAGTTTGGGTTGGTTTATATTATTCTTCTTATTTTTAGGAATTAGCGTTGTTTATGTTTTGCCAATTTAGTAAGCATTAGACACAAAAATAAGAGTAGGCTAAAATTTCATATCTTTTGAACTAGAAAAAACAAGGAGTAATACTTTTATGGTATTACTCCTTTTTTAGTTTCAAATATTAAATTTTTTATCAGTTTTATTATAAGTTAAATTTAGTTAACATAAAGTTGCTGTTAAAAAATTACTAATGCAAAAATATTTAGAACAATTAAGCATTTTGAAACTAGTGATACAGATTTGTATATTTGACATTTTGGCAATCTAGTGTTATATGTTTAATTAAGGAGATTGTATGGAATCAAAATGGGAAACAAATTATTTATGTCCAATATGCAAAAAACATCAATTTAGTGACAGTTTTGAAATTTGTCCTATTTGTTTTTGGGAAAATGATGGTTATCAATTTGACAATCCTAATTATTATGGTGGAGCAATTAATTTATGTTTTAATGACTACAAGAGAAGGTGGGAAAAGTTATCAAATATAATGCCAGTGCTTATGAAAAAATATAAAGTTTCTAAAACTAACTTGTCACACTGGGAATATGACCAATTATTTGTTCCAAGAGAAAATATTAAAGAATTTGTAAGTTTTTTGACTGTACAAAGAATTGGTATAGATTTGAGTTTTTATAATGTTTGTGAAAAATATGGATATGACAAAATGACATTTGTTGGTATTCCTTTTTTACAAGATGACTCAATTGAAGGCGGAAATCTTGAAGCATTAAATATTATATTTAGTAAAAATCCAATTTACACTTGTCAAAAGCATAACCTAAAACAATTGTTAGAAATTTTAGGACAAAGCACTAATGTTCAAAAAATATGGGAAGAATTAACTCCTTATATATGCATAGAGCCAAATCCAAAAGAATTTTAATAAAAAATGAAAATATAATCTTTTTGCGGTTTTATTTTGTATTTTATATAAAACTTTTGCTAAGAATAAAAATATATCTTAATTTTTGTAACAAAGTATAATTTGTTTTATCTGTTGAATAAAAAAACGCCTTAACTTATT
This sequence comes from uncultured Clostridia bacterium, assembly GCA_934747255.1. Classification (GTDB taxonomy): domain Bacteria; phylum Bacillota; class Clostridia; order Christensenellales; family UBA1242; genus CAKVNM01. The sequence continues at coordinate 41,762 of CAKVGH010000003.1, forward strand.
ATAATTAAGGTGTTTTTTATTATGTTAATTACAAAATAGAGCAGTTTGGTGATTTAATAAAAGTTGTTGTAAATAAACTATGCTTCCAATGTTTCCTTTTCGTCAAGAATTTGTTGTTTATTCTTTTTGAAAAGTTTTGACCAAAAGCCTACTGGTTTAACAAGTCCCAAAAGTTCCTTGATTTCTGGCATACGCTTTTTTGCTTCCTTGTAGCCAATATCAATCATTTCTAGGTAGCCGTCCATACTTGTGCTTTTGAATTTTTTCAAATCTGGCTCAATAACTAAATCGGAAAAAATTTTGCCATTAACCGCATTACTTTTCATAACAATTCCAAGACTTGCGGATAGTATATCCAATAATTTTGTACTGCTTGTGCCTTCGCCACGAGTGTGGTTGACATCGACAGATATTACCACTTTGCACCCATCTTTTCTAACAACATCGGCAGGAATTGTGTTTTGCAAACCGCCATCTGCTAGTCTGTATGTATCAATTTCGACTGGCTTAAAAAATCCCGGAACGGCACAACTTGCAGCGACAGATTTTGCAACATTGCCGGCTCTTAAATGGACTTCTTTGCCTGTTATCAAATCTACTGCAACAGCGGTGAAGGGTAGTTTGAGTTCGTCAAAATGCACATCGCCAACTGCACCTTTTATTATGTTTTCAATTCCATCTGTTTCACTAGGCATAAAGAATAAGCCCTTTTTTATGTCCTTTGGTCTTATAGTTTTGGCTACATTTTCCATTTCGGTAGCGGTTAAGCCGTAGGCATAGAGTGCAGCAACAATACTGCCTGCGCTTGTTCCAGAAACTTCATCAAAAATAATTCCTTCTTCTTCAAACGCTTTTAATACTCCAATGTGAGCAAAACCCCTTGCACCACCGCCACCGAGTGCCAAGCCAAGTTTATATTTGTTCTTATTCATATTCTTTACCTTTCTCTTTCTTCTAAAAAAAAATCCCATAACATTATTATATAACAAATTTTGATTAAAACAATATCTTTTTGCAAAATTTTTTTCTAATGTTTGACATTATTTTCAAATTCCTTATAAAATATATTGGATTGGAGATATTATGGCAAAATCAAAAACAAAATCAAAAAGTAAAATTTATTTTAGTCTAGCAAGGATTCTAACATTTTTAATTTTGTCTGCAATCGTTATTGGTTGTGGACTTGTTTACAAACCACAAATAGAAAGTTTGTTTGGTGGAAAGGAAATTTCATCTAACCAAAATTCCATTGATTACGATGGACTGGTAGTCCACTATATTGATGTAGGTCAAGCAGACTGTATTTTTATTGAACTGCCAGACGGCAAAACAATGTTGATTGATGCAGGCGATACCGACGGCACAAAGCAAATGACAACTTACATAGACGATAATATATTTAACAGAATTACAGATAAGAAAATTGATTATTGTTTGCTCACTCATAGTGATTCCGACCACTGTGGCGGAATGGCAACAATCTTTGCAAAGTATCAAGTAAACAATGTTTTTAGACCACAAATTTATGTAAACGAAACCGATAAACTTAAAGACGAAAACAGTCCAGCCGAAGTAGAATACAAAAACACAATAGTGTATTCGAAAACTATATCGGCTATGTATAACGAGCCAAATTGTAATGTGTATTTTACAACAGCAACTTTAATGAACACCACTCAAAAAATTTGTGGTGCAGGTGGAGATGATTATTACGAATTTTACTTTTATACACCAACAAAAAATAGTTATAAAAAAGTTAATGATTACTCACCAATAATGACGCTAACATATAAAGGCAAAGTTTTGATGTTTACAGGTGACGCTACTACAACTGTTGAGAGTGAAGCACTAGAACAAACACTTCCAAAAGTTGATGTCTTGAAAGTTGGTCATCACGGTTCAACAACAAGTAGTGGTAAAACATTTTTGAAAAAGATTTTACCAACATATTCGGTTATTCAAGTAGGAAAAGATAATTCTTATGGTCACCCAAAACAAGTAATTTTGCAAAGACTTAATGAGATAAATTCTCAAGTGTATAGAACTGACGAAAACGGCACTGTTATTGCAAATGTTTCTCAAAATGGAAATTTAATAATTTTGTGTGTAAAAGCAAGCAAATTTAATGTTATATATTTGATAATTGGTCTTGAATTAGTTTTGGTATACTTTTGTTTTGCAGTGAGATATAATTCTTCTAACAAAACCAACAATAATACTACTGTATTAGAAGTTAATGACAATATGAGCCAATCAAAATCGGTTAAAAATTCAGCTAAAAAAAGTACTAAAACTACAACTAAAAAGACTACAAAAACAAACGCTAAAACTCAAACTAAAAGATAGTTTTCGGTTGATTTAATTAAGTAGTAAGTTTTATTATAAAAAAATATTTGTAAATCATATAAATAAAAAGAAAGGTGTTAAATGACATCTTTCTTTGTTTTTCATACTAAAAATATTGCTTTTAGTGATATTTTGTTGGTAAAAAAATAATAAAATGTTATTATTTGGTAAACAAGATAAAGGGAGTAACATTTGAAAAAGAACATAACGATTATTTGTTTGTCAAACGAATATAAAAAAAATATCGCTAAACAACTGGCACTTGAACTTGATATGTTTTATGCTGACATAAATGACATTATGGAGTATAACTTAATCAATAGTGAAATGCTAGAAAAAGCAGGACAGCAATATTATGACGAAAACGAAGCAAAGACTATTAAAACAGTATCAGGGTATGACGATACAATTTTGACTCTAAATTTGTCTACCTTAAATAAAAGTAATTATTTAGACATAATAAAACAAAATAGTTTAATAATATATATTAGATTAGACTTTGAAACCTTTATGAATTTGAATAAGGCGGAGAACTCAAAAGCACTTGTTAAGATTAACGAAATAGCATTTGACGACAGAGATAAACTTATTTCTAATTTCGCTGATATTATTGTTGAAAACAAGTATATTGATGTTACTCGAACAATAAAGCAAATTATAGAAGGCATTGAAAAGTTTTTTTATAAAAAAAATTAGGAGAACTTATGGAAAATCAAATTGTAAACAACCTTAGAGTTTTATCGCTGTACGAAATTGAAAAAGCGGGTTCTGGTCACCCGGGAATTGCTCTATCTAGTGCGCCGATTTTGTACTCGCTTTATGCCAATGTTATGACATATAATCCACAAGACGACAAAAATATTTTTAGGGATAGATTTGTTATGTCGGCAGGTCACGGAAGTAGTTTGCTGTATGCAACGCTTCACGCTTTTGGCTTTGACTTAAAAATGGACGATTTGAAAAATTTTAGAAAACTTAATTCCTTAACACCGGGTCACCCAGAGTATAACAAAACAAGTGGAGTAGATTGTTCAACAGGCCCATTAGGGCAAGGCGTGGCAAACGCAGTTGGTATGGCAATTGCTGGCAAACACTATCAAGCAGAATTTAACAAAAATGATATTAAACTTTTTGACAACAAAATTTACTGTCTTGTTGGCGATGGCTGTTTGATGGAAGGTATTAGTTACGAAGCAACAAGTTTGGCTGGTAACTTAAATTTAGATAATTTGGTTATTGTCTATGATTGCAACAAACGAACAATAGACGGCTCGATTGATATTACTTGGACGGAAGATGTTAAAAAGCGATTTGAAGCGATAAATTTTGATATTTTTGAAGTGCTTGACGGCAACAGCGTTGGAGAAATTACAGATGCTTTACTCAAAGCAAAAAATTCAACCAAACCAAGCATTGTAATAGTAAATACAATTTTGGGTTATGGCAGTGAGTTTGCTGATAAATCAGTAGTCCACGGAAAGCCACTTGACCTAAAACAAATTGAAGTTGTAAAACAAAACCTTAATATTAGCGTTGCACCATTTGAACTTCTTGATGGTGTTAAACAATATTTAGACGGCATAAAACAAACTGTAAAGATGAGATTTGATAATCAAATGCAGTTGCTAAACGACTATAAAACAAAATATCCAAAGGACTATGAAAGGCTACTTAACTACTTGAATTTTGGCTATAACGAAAAAGCAGAAAAGCAAATTAAAAATTTTACTTGCAACGAAAATCAAGCCATTAGAGATATTAACCACGATGTGTTTAGTAGTTTTAGAATAGAGAATTTTTTGGGCGGTTCGGCAGATGTTGAATCAAGCACAAAAGTGTTTAATAAATTTGACGATATTTTGAGCAAAAGTAACTACAAGGGCAAGCGAATTTGTTACGGAATTAGGGAACATGCAATGGCTGGAATTTCCAACGGAATTGCTTTGTTTGGCGGACTTATGGCGTATGCTTCGTGCTTCTTTTCGTTTGTTGATTACTTAAAGCCAGCGTTAAGAATGTCGGCTTTAATGAATTTGCCAGTATTGTATGTTTTTACTCACGATAGTTATTTAACGGGCGAAGACGGACCAACTCATCAACCAATCGAGCAGTTAGTATCGGTTAGAGCCGTTCCAAATTTAGCAGTTTTTAGATGCTATAACCTTGACGAATTAAAATCGGCATATCTATACTATTTAACTAGCAAAAAGCCTACTGTGATTATCATTAGTAGAGCCAAGTACGAAATGTTGTCGTCTAGCGTTAAAGATGCTAGCCGTGGTGGATATGTTGTAAAAAAACTGGGCGATAAAACAGATATTACTATTGTCGCTACTGGTAGCGAAGTATCTCTTGCTATTAAAACAGCAAATATCTTGAACGAAAAAGGTAAAAATGTAAAAGTCGTAAGTATGCCATCAACAAATATTTTTGATAGTCAAGACGAAAAATACAGACAACGAATTTTACCAAAAAAATCTCGTATCTTTACTTTGGAAGCGGGCAGTAAATATGGACTTTCAAAATATGTTCAAAAGGGCTTTGCGATAGGACTTGATAATTTTGGCGAGAGTGCTAGTGCGGAGCAATTAAATACCTACTTTGAATTTTTGCCAGAAAAATTAGCAAACCGCATTTTAGATTTTGTAAAGTAAAATTGTAAAATTTGGTTTTATAACTCAATAGTTTTATTGAAAAATATTAACTTAATGTTTTTGTTTTGTTCTAAATATTTTCCTTTTAATGGGCTAATTGGGTTTTGTCGTGTAAAAAAACAAATCAACTTTTAATAATTTATTAAAATGGATTTTATGGTGTATATTGATAAAAATTCATTTTTGATATTAAGTATCAATAGATATATTTTAGAACAATAATAAATCGGCAAGTTTGTCGATTTATTGTTGCGTATTTTCAAGTAATATTTTTTAAGAAAAAATTTGAAAATTATTTATATTTTTTGAATAATAACAAAAAATCTGCACAAATTACTATTGTACTAAAAAGCGATTGTTATTCGATTTGAATAAGATTATTGATAGCGATTTGTTGTCAATTTATGATATTGCCTTTTAGTATATGAGAAACTCCCGTAGTAAGTAACTACGGGTTTTTCGTTTTTATAGTTCTAATTCTTAATTTTAATTTCTATTGCAAATTTGTATTTGAAAAGTACCATTTATCCTTTTAATTTTTGAATATGATTTTAATATGTTTTGTTGGTTTCTTTTGCAAATTTATTGTATTTTTACTAAAAATAATTTTTGTTTTGATAATTAAAAAATTTAATATTCATTGCTGAAAAAACTCGATAAATTTATATATTATTTTAACAATATTGTTTTAACTTTTGTTGTGATATGTTTTTGATAAACATAGTGGTGTTTAATAAATATGATATGTGATATATTAAATACTATATTTTATTTCATAAAAAAGGGACTGGTAAAAAATGAGTTTAATAAAACATAAATCTAGTTCTAATAAATATTTTTGCAAGTAAAAAAATTGTGTTATACTATTACTATGAAGCGATTTTTAATAACTATTCAATATGACGGAAAAAACTACTTTGGGTTTCAAAGACAAGAAAACGAACAAAAAACCATTCAACAGGTAATCGAAGACACCATGAATGGGCTTTTTAATGAAAAAATAGAGATATTTGCCAGTGGCAGAACAGATGCTGGAGTCAGTGCACTTGCTCAAACTGCTCATTTTGACAGCGAAACCACAATTCCTGCCGAAAAAATACCATTTGCGTTAAACGAAAGATTGCCGAACGATATAAAGATTATTGACTGCGTAGAAGTTGATAAGGACTTTCACGCAAGGTTTAATGTAAAGAAAAAAACTTATGTTTACAGCACATATTTTTCCAAGCATCTTCTCCCATTATTTGACGAAAAAAGTTTTTGGTTAAAAAAGTGTCCAAGCATAAAGTTAATGAAGGAATCTGCCAAAATTTTGGAAGGAAAGCATAATTTTAAGGGCTTTATGAGTAGCGGTGGACAAGCAAAGACTTTTGAAAGAATAATCTACTATATCGACATTCAACAAAAGGACAATTTGATAACTTTTGAAATTTGTGGCAATGGCTTTTTATATAATATGGTTAGAATTATTGTCGGCACACTTTTAGAAGTTGGATTAAAGAAAAAGACAATAGAAGATGTAAAAAATATTTTATCAAGTGGCGACCGAACAAAAGCAGGATTTTTAGTTCCAGCAAAAGCACTAATGTTAAAAAGTGTAAAGTATTAAAAAAATTTTATTGATAGATTTATTGTTGTTAAGTTAAACATTTTTACTGAAACAATAATAGAGAAGATATTTTATTGATTATAAAAATTGTTTATTATAAAAACTGCTTGCTATAAAACTTCTTATTATAAAAATAATTGTTATTATTAAATTTCTTGTTAATAGCATTGCTATCACTCAATATTATTGTCGGCAAAGTTTATTTCAAAGAAAGATTGTTAAGATAATAAAAATATTGTTGGGTTGATAATGCAGTAAATCATTATGTTAAAACTATATGTTGCTATTTGTGATTAAAAATTGATTTTGGCTTAAAAAATCTGTTTGTGTGCTAAAAATTATAGCGATGTTGAATGGAATTACGCATCAAAACTTTATTGTAAAAAATCAAAAAAATTGTTGACAAACTATGCTTTATGTTGTAAAATAAAATCGTCTTAAATTTTAAGCGGTTTTTTTGTGGTCTAGCCCACCGCATTAGCCAAGGTGAGTTTGAAATTAAGTATATTTATTTTAGGAGAAAATTACAATGAAAACATATATGCCAAAAGAGGCAAACATTCAAAGAAAATGGTATGTTGTTGATGCTAGCGGTATGGCTCTTGGTAGAGTAGCAAGTCAAGTTGCTTCAATCCTTCGTGGAAAGAACAAACCAACATTTGCTCCACATGTAGATACAGGTGACTATGTTATCGTGCTTAACACAGACAAAATCGTTTTAACAGGTAAAAAACTTGAACAAAAAATTCATTTTAGAGCAACAGGTTATGTTGGTAACGCAAAATACATCGGTTACAAAGAAATGATGGCAAAAAATAGTGACGAAGCATTAAGACTTGCAGTTAAGGGTATGCTTCCAAAAAATACTCTTGGTAGAAAGATGATTAAGAAATTAAAAATCTACAAAGGTGCTGAACACAATCACGAAGCACAACAACCAGAAGTTTTAACACTTAAAGGAGGAGTAAGATAATTATGGCTACAAAAAAGGCTGAAAAGAAAGTTCTTGAACCAATCAACACTGGCAGAAGAAAAATGAGTGTTGCTCGTGTTAGAATTACTCCAAACGGAACTGGTAAAATTGTTATTAACAAAAGAGACTTAAATGACTACTTTGGTCTTGGAACATTGCAACAAATCGTAAAACAACCACTTGTTTTAACAGGTACAGAAGGCAAATTTGATATTTCTGTAAATGTTGTTGGTGGTGGTTTGACAGGTCAAGCTGGTGCAATCCGTCACGGTATTGCAAGAGCACTTGTAAGATACAATGAACAATACAAAGCAGAACTTAAAAAAGCAGGTTTCTTGACAAGAGATAGCCGTGTTAAAGAAAGAAAGAAATACGGTCTTAAAAAAGCAAGAAAATCTCCACAATACAGCAAGAGATAATGATAAAAGAGCAGGTTTATTCCTGCTTTTTTTTGTTAAAAATATTTTGGCAATAAAAAGCCACGAAAGTTCATTGCTTAATCGTGGCTTTTTTTATAGATTTAATTAAAAGTCAAATGAAAGTTGTTCATCTTCGTGGTTTGCTTCGTTTGTTTTACTAGCAACTGTCTTGATGAATTGTCTATATTTTTGTTCTTCATCTTGTGACAAATTTATTGGTGCAAATTCTTCTTTGCTGTAAGAAAATTGAGCCAAAATATGATAGTCATTAAATTTTAATCTTGTTGTTTGTTTTAGCTTTTTGTTTTCGTCAAAAACTTTAACATAAGCAGATTTTGTTATCATATCTTTTTGTAATTTTTTGTACTTACCTAATTCGTCACTAACATCAACTTCGATAATATCAGTTGGGTTGCATTCCATAAGCATACTTTTGTTCTTTGAAATATATTCTTTTAATGCTTCGTTTGATACTTTTTCAATATACATATTTTCACCTCTTATTTTTATTGACAATATTATAATTTATTTTTGATTGCTTGTCAATAGGGGGTAGGAAAAATAATTGTAGAAAAATACTTTTAATTACCAATTGTGATTAGATTATAGAGCTATCTAATGTTAAGCAAATATATATATCTTAACAGTAAAACAATTTATATGTAATTGTATATGACTAAAACCATTTCAACAAATAAAAAATTAAAACATATATCAAATTGTTTATAAAACAAAAAGTTTATGGTAAAATAAAATTGTAAGGAGAAATATAATGGAAAATATAAGTTTGAATGACGAAATTTTTGATATGATTATTGTTGGTGGTGGGCCAGCGGGTTTTACAACTGCACTTTATGCGTGCAGAGCAAGACTAAAAGTTTTGATGTTGGAAAAATATGTTTTTGGCGGTCAAGTAACAAACACTTACGAGATAAAAAATTATCCCGGATTTGAAGAAATTACTGGACCTGAATTGGTGCAAAAAATGCACGACCAAGTGGTAAAATGCGGGTTAAAAACTCTTAACGATACTGCCATTGATTATGATTTTAAGGATGATATAAAACTTGTAAAAACCGAATACAATGGGACATTAAAGGCTAGAACAATTGTGCTTTGTATGGGTGCAGATGCTAGAAAACTTGGTGCAAAAAATGAAGAAAAATTAAAGGGTAGAGGCGTTTGCTATTGTGCTATTTGCGATGGTCCGCTTTACAGAGATAGAGTAGTTGCAGTTATTGGTGGTGGAGATAGTGCTATGGAAGATGCAACATATCTAACAAGTGTAGCAAAAAAAGTATACTTGATTCACAGACGAGATGAATTTAGAGCCCAACAGATTTTGCAAGACAGAGTTTTTGATTTGTCGAAGCAAGGAAAGATTGAATTGATACTATCTAGTGGTGTGGAAGAAATAATGGGCGATAATTTTGTTACTGGAATAAAAGTAAAAAACTATAAAACCGAAGAGATTAAGGAAATCGCAGTTGATGGTGTGTTTGTAACGGTTGGTAGAGAGCCAGACACGGTTTCGATTGACGCTATTGAAAAAGATGAAAAAGGCTATATCATTGTGAACAACTCTATGGAAACAAACATCAAGGGAGTTTATGCGGCGGGCGATTGTACGCAAAAGGAATTAAGACAAATTATTACTGCGTGCAGTGATGGTGCTATTGCGGCGACCAAAGCAAACATTTTTATCAAAAGTCAAAAAAGACAACAAAAAAATAATTAACATAGAAAAAAACATTTGGTGGTGTTCAAATCAAATGTTTTTTTATTTTATCATTTATTTTACTCAACAAATATTTGGATATTACTTAATAAAAAATAACAGTGTTATTTGAATTATTTAATTGTCACAAAATCAAACAAAATGCAAAAAGAATTTCATATATACTATATGGACAAAAATTTGAATAAAATCAGTTTAACAGAAAATAAAATTTACTTGCAAAAAGAGTGTCTTAAAAACAAAGAATTTATTAACAAACTATCTAATGGCATTTTTGCAATGTTTAGTTTTTTAATAGATACGCCAAAAGTTTTGATTTTAAGAAATAGCAAAAAAAAGAGTGATTTATTAGATTTTAATTTGCTCACTGCCACGCTAAATTATAAACTACGGGTAGATGATTTTATGGAAAATAATAGACATTTATTTAATAAGGCAGTGCATAATTTTGAATATGATTTGGGCTTGATTTTAGGCAAAACAAACGGTTTTTTTACCATAGAATTTGTGTCTGGTAGCGGTCAAAATTTGAGTGACACAAAAATGAGTGTTATAAAAAAATATTTGAATTTACCTTGATTTTTTGCAAAAATTATTAAAAAAAGCATTATTTTTGTTAAAAAAATTGCAAAAATATAAAAATTTTATTATTATATGTATATGTTTACAATTAGAAAAAGTTGGTGGGAAAAGTTATCACCAGAATTTGAAAAACCTTATTATAAAAACTTGGAAAAATTTTTACAGCAAGAATATGCAACAAAAACAATTTATCCAAAACCAGAAAATGTGTTTAATAGTCTTAATTTTGTTCCGCTTGAAAAAATAAAAGTTGTGATTATTGGGCAAGACCCTTACCACGAACCTAATCAAGCTCACGGGCTTTGTTTTAGTGTGGAGAATGGAGTAGAATTGCCACCATCACTAAAAAATATTTTTAAGGAAATTGATAGTGAACTTGGAATAAAAAACACTTGCGGAAATTTGACAAATTGGGCAAAACAAGGTGTATTGCTTCTAAACTCTGTTTTGACTGTGGAAAAAGGCAAGGCTAATAGTCATAAAGGCAAGGGTTGGGAAAACTTGACAACCGAGATTGTAAAGATTATTAACAAACAAAACTCGCCTATTGTGTTTCTGCTTTGGGGAGCGCAAGCACAAGGAGTGATTCCTTACTTAAATAATCCTAATCATTTAATCTTAAAATGTGCACACCCAAGCCCACTTTCTGCTTACAATGGATTTTTTGGCTGTGGGCACTTTATTAAGACAAATGAATTTTTGAAAAAGAATGGAGTTGAACCAATAGATTTTCATACATCTATTTGAAGGACAACAAAAGTTCTTAACGCCAGCACGCATTAAAAATGCTAATGGCTAAACTTTCGTTTTCCCACCAATTCCCCCTTTCAATTAAGGGGTTTGTATGGGGACCCCTAAAATTAGCGGAAGCGTTTTATTTTTGGGGAAAGGAAAAATTGAGTGAAAATATTGATTTTGCGATGAGCAAAACAATAAAAAGCGAACATTTTGACTTAACTACGGAGCAAAGCCCCTTGCCAGTTTAATTGTCACTCCGCTTATTTTTGAAATGGTTTGTTAAATTGTGGTTAAGGCGAATAAATATTTTGAAGGACAACAAAAGTTCTTAACGCCAGCACGCATTAAAAATGCTAATGGCTAAACTTGGTTTACTTTTCATTTTTGATTAAAAATAGTTTTGTTTGAACACACAATTTGCTTTGCTTGTGAGTGTTTAATCCTTGTGTGTATTAAGACAGACTTTTGCTAGTTATTCGCTTAATATAAAATACTATTTATCATTTTTAGAAGGATTAAAGGCAAAAAATAAAATGCCTTTTTTTGTAAAGAAAAATAGTTTTAATAAAAATTAAAAAAAGTTGAAATTGACTATTTACATTGTAAAAAAACTGTGATAAAATATAAACAATAAAAAGGAGAATGTTATGGATTGGGAGTTAATAGTCGGTTTATGCGTTTTAGCATTATTTATCGGGCTTGGAATATATCTTGGAATTAAATTAAAAAAGAAAGTTGATAACAACTATAAAAAGGAAATTGATTTTAGTAAGATTGACGGCAAAAGTCAACTTGTAAAACACATTCCATATTTATGGCCAAAAGAAGTTGAATTTTTTGATATGTACTGCAAACTTTTACCAAAAGAGTTTTTGATGGTTCCAAAAGTTGGTGTGGACAAAATTGTTAAGCCACATGGCAGTTTGCTAATGTATAACGCAATCAAAACAAAGTATGTAGATTTTTGTATTTTTAAGCGTTCTGATATGGAACCAGTACTTGTAATAGATTGTTTTTATCCTAGCATTACAGATAGCACAATGAAGATTATGGATAAGGCAGTTGTTAAGGCTTTGGAAGCAGTTAATATTCCTGTTTTGCAATATGAAATTCTTGATATACCTTACGACAAAGATGCTGTTATTCAAAGATTTTACGATGCACTTGACCCAGTATCACTTGCTCAACTTAAAAAATCTAATCACTAAAAAAATTTTATTTTAGTTATAGTAGAATATAAGTTGATATAATGTTGCAATGAATATAAAATTTACTAAAAGTATTATTAAATAAAACCGCCTTCAAGGTGGTTTTTTGTTGCTAAAATTTAGGTGATAATTTACATAAACTATCTTAATTATTAGTATTATATTATAAAATCAATATACTAAAATTTGACTTTATTATTATACATACAATAATAAAACATAATGATTGACAGAGCATCATAAATTACTTATAATAATAAGTAGGAGGGGAAAATGGAAGAAAATAAAATTGTAGAAGAACCAGTTGAAAACAATGTTCAACCAGAAGTTGTTGAAACTCCACAAGTAGAAGGTGTGAAAGTGGAAACAGTGGCACAAGAACGCGTTCCAAATGCAATGAATCAAAATATTGTTAGATTAACAAAAAATATGTTTGTTTTTTCAGTATTTATTCTATGTATAATGGCAATAAGACTAATTAGTGGACTTTCATCAATCGCAGATGTAGGCGAATTGTTAGGTTCTGGCAATAGTCAATTAAAAATGATTGGTAAAATTGATATTGTCGAAGTTGTATTTATGGCTCTTAACCTTGCTATGGCTATTGTTAGCTTTTTAATGACAAACAATTGGAAAAACAGTGTTTTGAAAGAAAATTATACAATGAAGCAATATAACAATCTAAAAATAGTAAACATAATTATGAGCATATTATTTACTGTGTTTACAGTATTTGAAGTTGTAGCAGTTGTGTTAGTTATTAAAGCAATTAACGAATTGGGCATCGAATTTAATATGATGACATCAGTTATGTCTATTGTTTGGACAGCACTTTATGCAACAATGGCTTGGCTTGTATATGTTTATCAAACAAAAATCAACAAAGAACTTAAATACTAAAAAATTAAAACTAGCAAAAGTAGCCTAAAACTCTTATGCTAGTTTTTTTATGGATATTATCTTTCTTCATACTTATTTGGTGAGGGTTGGAGCATATTGGCAATCATAATTTTGTTATTACTTTTTACTGAATTAAAGTTTGTGAATTATATCTATATAAAATTAAACCTTGTAAATTAAATTTGTATGATTTATAGTTTTTTTATTGGCAGTTAATATAAGATACCATATAGTAAAATACTTTTGGTTTAACCTATTTAATATTTATTAGTCATTAAGTTTAGCGGAAACAAGTATGAAATCTTTTTTAGATGTCAAATAATGTTGTTAAGACAAATTACTTAACAAATTATGAAAAAATAGTTTGTAAATAATTTTTTCTATGATATAATACAATGTAAAAAATCGAGGTATTTATGTTTAATTTTAACAGTCTTATGGTAGCAGATTGGATTACAAAAAGTTTTCCAATCATTAGAATAGTTTTAATGGCTATTATTTTGCTATGTGCAATCGCAGTTGTTGTTTGCATTATGAGAATGGAAAGCAATCCAGAAGGTGGCAGAAATGCTATTACTGGAACAAGCGATAGTTTCTATTCGCAAAATCAATCATCAACCAAAGAAGGAAGATTAAAAAGAATCGTAATTATATGCAGTATTATTATAGTAGTTACAACATTATTATTCTTCCTAGTATTCTTTAATAAGAATATATATGGCGGTGTTTAAGCATTATGTAATGGCTCTATAAAGAGCCATTTTTAATATTAAGGAGTATTATGAAAAAGAACGAAAAATCGTATTCAAAAATAAAACACGGTGCTAAAAAATCATCAAGGCACAACAATTCAACTCAAACAAAATTGAGTGATAAAGATATGGCTAACCTTGTAAAAGGCAAAATTGTCGGTAACAAACAAGGCTATGCTTTTTTAGTGCAAGAAAATCAGCTAGATGATATTTTTATTCCAGCAAGTGCATTGAATGGTGCGATTAACGATGACGAAGTTTTAGTTAGCGTGTCAAAACAAGAAGAAGGAAAAAGACAGGAAGGCAGAGTAGTCCAAATATTAAAACACAATCTTAAAACAATTGTTGGTCAAATTCAAGTTTTTCAAGGTTTTTCGTTTGTTGTACCTGATAACAAAAAAATTTCACGAGATGTTTTTGTGAGAAAAGACAAAATTAAAAATGCCGTTTATGGTGACAAGGTTGTTGTAAAAATTACAAAATATGACGGCAAAAATTTGGAAGGCGAAGTTATCGAAGTTTTAGGACCAAACAACGAAAACCCTATAACTGATGTACTTTCAATAGTTAGGGGTTACGAGTTAATCGAAGAATTCCCACAGGAAGTTCTAAACAGTGCAAAAAAAGTTTCGCAAATGCCTATTCAAGATAAATTGAACGGACGAACAGATTTTAGAAATACACTTTGTATTACCATTGATGGAGATGACAGCAAAGATTTTGACGATGCTGTAAGTCTTGAAATGGTTGACGGGAATTATCAATTAGGAGTGCACATTGCTGATGTCGGCGAGTATGTGAAACTCGGTAGCGCATTAGATAAGGAAGCCTTTAAGCGTGGAACAAGTGTGTATTTTCCAAATCTAGTTTTGCCAATGCTTCCAGAAGAAATTTCTAACGGCTGTTGCTCGCTTGTGGAAGGCGAAGATAGACTGACTCTTTCGTGCGTAATGACAGTTGATAAATCAGGCAAAGTTTTGAACCATAAAATTTGTGAGAGTGTTATTAAAAGTCGAAATCGTATGACATACAATAATGTTACAAAGATTTTGGAAGGCGACAAAGAGTTAAATCAAAAGTACTCGCACCTAGTAGATATGCTAAAAAATATGGCTGATTTGTGCTTGATACTCGAAATAAGACGAAAAGATTGCGGAAGTCTAGATTTTGATATTCCAGAGCCAAAAATTATTGTAGACCCACAAAGTTACGAAATTGTTGATTTGATTAAACGACCACGCACAATATCGGAGAGAATGATTGAAACTTTTATGGTACTTGCAAATGAAACGGTAGCCGAACATTTTAGGAAACTAAAAATTCCGTTTGTATATCGTGTTCACGAAACACCAGATATAGATAAAATTCGTGGATTTAATGATTTTGTTAAACCACTTGGACTATCTTTGACGGAAGAAAATGTTGAGCCAAAAGATATTCAAATTTTCTTGTCTAAACTTGAAAATAACCCTATGAAAGATGTCATAAACAGAGTGCTTTTAAGAGCAATGCAAAAGGCAAAATATTCGCCAGATTGTTTGGGACATTTTGGTCTAGCATTAACATATTATTGCCATTTTACCAGCCCTATTAGGCGTTACCCCGATTTGACCATTCATAGAATAATTAAGCAATTTTTACGCAAACAACTAGATGAAAATGAACTTAAAAAATTAAAACGCTTTGTGATTGAAAGCTCTAACCAGAGTAGTACAACAGAAGTATCTGCCGAAAAGGCTGAAAGAGATGTTGATGATTACTTTAAGGCTAGATTTATGAAAGACAAGATTGGACAAATTTATGACGGTGTGATTAGTGGGGTTATGAGTTTTGGAGTTTTTGTGGAACTTGATAACACAGTTGAAGGTTTTACGGCTGTGGAAAATTTAACTGGTACTGGCTACAATTACAACGAAAAACAATTAGTTTTGTCTAATGGTTTTACATCATATAAACTTGGCGGAAAGGTAAAAGTTAAGGTTAAAAGTGTTAATCTCGCCGAGCGTAGAGTCAATTTTGAAATTTTATAATAATGTGCATTATTTCAAAAAAATATAAAAAAACTATAAAAAATAATAAAAAAACTGAAAAATAACGGCATTTTTCAAAAAAAACATTGAATTGCTGTTAAAAATAAACTATAATAAAGGAGTTTACTATGAAATTGATTGTCAATAACAAAAAAGCCTACTTTGAATATTTTATAGAAGATACCTTTGAAGCAGGAATTGTTTTGCAAGGGGCGGAAGTTAAGTCACTCCGCAACGGCGAAGCAAGTTTGCTTGATAGTTTTGTATTTTTGCGTAATGGCGAAGTGTACATAAAAAATATGTACATAAAACCATACAAGCAAGCATCAGTTTTTAGTCCAGACGAACGCAGGGACAGAAAACTTTTACTTTCTAAAAAGGAAATTCAAAAGATAGATAGGCAGGTAAAGGAAAAAGGCTTAACCATTGTCCCAACCAAAGTTTACTTTAAGGACAGTTTGGTAAAAGTTGAAATTGCCACTGCTCGTGGTAAA
Source organism: uncultured Clostridia bacterium (assembly GCA_934747255.1). GTDB lineage: Bacteria > Bacillota > Clostridia > Christensenellales > UBA1242 > CAKVNM01. Next base: position 58,205 of record CAKVGH010000003.1, read on the forward strand.
AAACTTTACGACAAGCGAGAAACAATCAAGCGTAGAGAACAAGATAGAGAAGTTAATAGAAAATTAAAAAACTTCTAAAATGGGGGTGCACAGGTTTCGACAGATTTGTTAGAACAAAGTTGTAAGCACGTTGTGTGGCTGACCACATTAAAAACAGCAAAAAACTAAACGCAAACACAAATTATGCGTATGCTTGCTAATTAACAGAATTTAATTTTTAAGCATTGTCTGCTTTACAGTTCCTGCGAGTAAAGTAAGGCATTATATAGCGGGAAAAATAAGTCAAATTTGCTCTCTGTTTGGCTTATTATTTGGAGAGCAAGTTGTAAATCAATTTTGTTTGTTTTTGATTGCAACTTATTAAAACAAACTAAGCGTGTAGAAAAACTTTGGTCGCATTTTTGGACGCCGGTTCAATTCCGACCACCTCCACCAAGTAAAAAAAAGAAAAGTCTTATTGGCTTTTCTTTTTGTTTTCAACAAAATTGAACCTTGCGGTTCAGTCATATTACTGCGTAATGATATTTTTGCTGATTCAAAAGTGAATGTTCAATTTTATATCATTATGAACAAAGTGAATAATTTCATTGACCGAGATGTTCATATCATTGTGAGTGAAACGAATAATATCATTATAATAAATTTTGAAAAAAATTGATTTGTTTTATAGTTAAAATATGAAAGAAAATATACTAATAGAAAAATTTGCAATCAAAATAATAAATTGATGCGATAATACATTGTTACTATTTAGTTTAATTTTTCTAAATCATTTGCACGCTTTTGTTTTTCTTTTTCTAATTCTCCAAGGGCTTTTTTAATGTAAACTAATTTTTGTTTGATTTCTGTGCAAAGCGAGTCATAATCTCTTTCTAATTCTTCCTTGGTGACATCTTCTCGTATAATCTTAAATGCTCGTGGGTATTTTTTATAAAGGTCGTTAATATTATCTTTGTTTATTGAATACCACGAAAAGAAGTCGTTTGGAAGTTTATTGCTGTTTAATGGGTTTTTAGACAATTCTAGATGGGTTTTGTATGCCATATTTGAATCAACTTCAGAGCCATAAGGGGAAACACCTAAAACTATAATCTTATTTTCTTGTGAAAGTTTACTTAATTCCTTTATTGTGTAAACTCTATTTTCAAATTTTAATGAAGCATCGCATACTATTGTATATAATGCTTTATACCAAGCTGTCCAATAAGAAAAATCACGGCCACTGCCTTCTTGAACAATCATTGAAGTGAAATCATTAGTTTTTACATCTACTAAAACTATATTGTCAAATGAGTAACTATATTTTGCTAGTATTTTATAATCTTCCCAACTATAAAATTTTTTGAAGTACTCCAAAAAAGTTACATCGTCCAAACTTTCAAACTCGTCAATTAAACGCTTAAACTGATTCTTTTCGTCTTTCATTTGTTCAACACAATGAGTTAGGTAATTTGTGTTTGCCTCTTTTATATGATACTTACTTAATGTTAAACTTAATGGGGCAAATCTATCTTTTTTATCAAAAAATTTGCTTATTTTCACAATAATAATCTCCTTTTTATGACTAATTGTAACATACAACTTTTTTATTGTCAAGACTGGGTTTTAACGACCTTTTTTAGTGACGCATATAAAAATTTGACTAAATTTTAGAAAAATATTTTTTAATATTTGTTTTTTATAAGAAAGTAAAAAAAGTCAATTTATAATTTTCAAAAACCGTATTTTTACAGGATAAAAAGCACTAATTGGCTTGTTAAGTGCGTCCAAAGTGTGACAAGTTATAAAAATGTTATCATAGTCTTTATTATCAGCAATTTTAGTAATTATTGCGGTGTGATGATAGTTTGATTGCGATTGAGATAATTGTATCAAATCTCCGCCTTCAACATCTTCAATGCTAACGCTTTTTGCTTGTGGAAAGTTTTGGTTTTTGTTTGTAATAAGATAATTGTAAAACTCGTTTACGCCAGTCCACGATGGCGAACGACTGTTGAGAGAAGAAAAAAACCATTTTTGATAGTGCATAGAAAAACCGCCGTAAAAAAGACATTGAGAAATAAAATTGGTGCAATCGCCACCTAAATTCTCAAAATCATAAAAAAGGGGATTTCGTTTATTCCACCATTCAGTAGCATACTTTATGGCTAAATCTCGGTTATATATCTGCATACTAATTGTTATGAGAAATTTTTTTATTTTGTTTGACAAAGTTTTTGTTTGATAAAAAAATCAAAAATTAAGACAAATTTTTTGCAATTAGGTGTTGATTTTTAACATAGTTTATGATAAAATTCTTCGGTAAAAAAAGGAGATAAAAATGGAAAGAAAATTCAAAAATATTATTATTTCTGTTTTGGCGATAGTAATAATGTTTATTCCACTAGTTAGTCCAGTTTTTTCACTAGTTAGTGCAAGCACCGTTGTTAATTATGGCTATTACGGAGAAAAGTTATCTAGTGCGTCTAAAATTTTTTATGATGCGTTAGACGGAATGAGTAGACAAGGAAAATTGTCAAGTGGGGAAAGTACTACTATTTCTAACTCAACAATTTTGAACCTTGCCAAAGATTATTCACAAGGCAAAGGCGAAATATTAAAAGCCTTTGGTAGTGCGGTTGATAGTTTTAGATTTGACCATACAGAATTATTCTTTGTTGATTTTGATTTGCTTACTATTTCTGTTGGACAAAAGGGTAACAACATTATAGTTCAAATTGGCTCTGGCAGAGCAGACAGTTATTACACACAAGGTGTAACAAAAAATAATGTAGTTAGTATGGTAGAAAACTACAACACAAAACTTGACCAATTTGTTTCAACTGCTGTTGACGGCAAAACAACAACAGAAGAAAAAATTCAAGCAATAAATCTTGCAATTACAAATACAGTTGAATATAGTTTCTGTAACGAAGAAAGCGAAAAAGAATTTGCTCCAATGATTAGAACAGCGTATGGTGCTCTTATCAACAAAAAGGCTGTTTGTGAAGGCTATTCAAGATTATTCAAGGCTTGTATGGACAGAATCGGCGTAAATTGTGTTTTGGTTCAAGGCTATGCTTTAAGTGGTAATTCGGTAGAACCACATATGTGGAACTATGTTGAAATCGACTCAAAATGGCTTGGAGTAGACACAACTTGGAATACAAGCGAAACCAACAAACAACGCTATTTGCTCGTTGATGCGTCTGTAATGGGCGTAGAACACTACGAAGAACCTGTTGTATCTTCTTCAAACTACAAAATGCCATACCCAACTTTGTCTAACTATGAATTTGTTTCTAGTGACGGCAAGTTGTTAGTTGACAGCAAAGTTGTAGACGATGCTACACAAATTAAAATTAGTTACGATAGCAAAGGTGCGGAAGTTCTTGCAAAAGAAGGACTTTACATTGTTGCTAGAACAATTACTACCAACGAAGGAACAGAAGTTTATGGCTCTTGGACTCCTTTGTGCTATGTAGACGACTTGTTTGGTAATCTTTGTGAAAACTTTGATAGTTACTCACTATTTTATATATCATCAACAGATGTACATATAAAATCTTGTGAGTTTGCAGTTTTTGATGTTGCTCCAAATGCTATTTATAGTTCAGCATTAAAAGACTATACTGCTTATGATGATACAATTACTGACGAAGATGTAGTAGCATCAACAAAGATTATACAAAATATTGCTAATGACCCAAATTATATTGTGCCACCTTATGTTCAATCAACAACCCCAAGCAACTTGCGTGAAAGCACACAAGAACTTGAAGATAAATTTTACGAGATTTCTATTACTTACACTGTGAAACTAAAAAAGAATGTAGAAAGCAAAGATGTTGGTATTGATTATACTTATACATACAAAAACAGAAATGCAGTTGACGACAAAGAACTTCGTGAAAATGTTGTTATTAAAGATGTTTCATTTGACGGCGATAGAACAATTTCGTTTAAGTTTAAGCCAAGTCAACTATATGCTCACAATGGACTATGCTATGTATTTATGCCAACTAACCTAGTTGGAGAAGATAGCAACAAAGTGCCAAACTCTGCTAGTGCAATTTTCCAAAGACAATGTGTTATTTGTAGCAAAGTCTTTAATGACGGCAGATATTATATGGATGTTTATGGTAGTCCAACTCTTGTTGGAAATAGCGATTTGTCACTAGATGGCTGGACATATACAGATACAAATGGCGTTGAAAAACAAGTTAGTCAAAATCAACGCAGTCAACTTGCTCTTGTTGTTACAACTCCAAATAATAGTCAAGATTTAATTGACGGAGTAGAAGGAAATGTTCCAACAAATGCTGTTAAAAAGGCAGAAACTTACGAACTTGAACTCAATATTTGCGGTGGTGTTGCAAAAATACCAAATGGCTCATATTTAAGATTGTCTTTTGGCTTTCCAGCAGGTTATGGCCCAGAAGATGAAGGCGTTACATTTAAGGTTTATCACTTTAAGCGTAACGATATTACTGGTGAATTAGATTATGATAACCCAGAAGAACTTGATTGTGTTGTTACAAAATTAGGTTTAGTTGTTAGTGTTAATAGTTTTAGTCCTTATGTTGTTGTAGCATTAGATAAATCAAAGGTGGAGATAACAAAAAAAGGTATTGCATTAGACTTTAATGGAGTAGGCGGAACAGTTAGTTCTAACAACAATTCTAGCGTTAGTTTTGTTGAAAAAAATGGCGAAATTAGCTATACCTTTACTCCAAGTAGCAGTGACTACAAACTTGACTATGTTCTATTAAACGGCAAAAAACAACAAGTTGACGAAAATGGAAAACTTACTTTGACTTACGACCAACTTGATAGCAGTAACACTTTAAGTGTTGGGTTTGTATCAAAAAGAGTGTATATAGAACAAGAAAATGCAGGAATAACAAATCTAGAAACCGCCTTCATTTCTAATAACCTAGATGATAGTTTGTCGCAAGAAAATAAACTTGCCTTACTAATTATCGTTTTGAGTGTGGTAATTATGGGCTGTGCTTCGTTCTGTATTGCTTCGTTTAGAAGAAAAAATAAAAAAAATAAATAAATATCAAAAAATGTTCTTTAATTAGAGCATTTTTTGTTTTTACTGAATAAAAAATATGGGTTAGTTTTATTTTGAAAACGATTTTTTTTATTATATAATTATTATAATAAAATTGTTTTGGAGGAAAAATGACAAATTTATCAAATAATTTGAAAATCAAAAGAGAAGTTTTGGGATTAACAAAAGACGAAGTTGCAAAACAACTTGATGTTTATTCAATGGACATTTCAAAGTGGGAAAATGGCGAAGCAGAACCAACAAATGAGCAACTTGAAAAATTAGCAATTTTGTTTAAGGTTAGTGCGGAAGATTTGAAAAATAAAGATTTTTCAGTCGAAAATGGTAAACTTGTTTCGATGAAAGCAAAGCAAGATAAAGCTAGCATTGTTCGTTCAATCTTGGTAGGCTCTGTTTGGCTTATTTGCTTAATATCATTTTTTGTTGCAAGTTACGCATTTAATGCCCCAAGAGCTTGGCTAGCATTTATCTACGCATTGCCACTATCTTGCTTGGTTTCTGTAATTCAACTATTGATTGTTTACAAGACATTCAAAAATGGTATTTTGCTAGGTTACATAAGTGGCTTTGTTTGGACTATTTGCTTGGCGTTGTATCTTCAATTTATGTTCGTTCCATTCACTTGGGTAATACTAATTGCAGCCATTCCATTGCAAGCAGTGGTTGTTGGATTAGCAAAGTTAAAGTAATCGAAAATTAGGCTTTTACGAGCCTTTTTTTCTTGTATTATTTAATAAATTAAAAATTTATAAATATAATTTCAATTTTTTCGACATTTTTGAAAATTAGGTATTGACAAAAATGCAAAAAGATATTATTATATACTTGTTTAATAAGTGTTAATTTTTAATTGACAAAATTTGGAGGATTTTATGAACAATTTATCAAATGTAACATTTAATATGTTGGGTGCTAGTGAAGTTACAACTGCTGTATTAAATGTTTTGGCAGTAATCGGTTTGGTTCTTGCCGCTGCGTTTATTATTGTATTTTTGTCTGATTTGATTATTTCTGTTATCGACCACAAAAACGGAATTTTCTTTAAGAGAAAAGACAAAGAAGACGCAAAAGTTAAAAACTTGGAACTTGAAGACGATTTAACTGATAAGAAGAAGGAAGAAGTTAAGGAAGAAAAGCAAGAATCTAATGTTAATATGGAACTTGCCGAAGAAGAAAGGCTTGCTCTTCAAGAACAAAACAGAAAACAACAAGAAGAAAACGAAGATTTGAAGCAAAGAATTGCTGCTCTTGAAGCAAAACAAGCAGAAGCAAACCAAGTACACGAACCAGAATCAACTTCAAAAGAATTGACTGATGAAGAACTTGATAAAATGTATAATGATTTGATTGCTGAAATCAATAGCGAAAAAGAAGACGAAGAAGATTTCGACCTTGACAAATTCTTAAATGAAGATGAAGACGACAAGGAAGATGAACCAGAAGTCGAAGAAAAGGTCGAAGAACCAGAAGTTGTTGAAGAAGCAGAAGAACCAGCACCAGTAGAAGAAGTTGTTGAAGAAGAAAAAGTTAACGAAGATGCTGAAAAACTTGCTGAACTTCAAAGACAAATTGAAGAATTGCAAAGCAAATTAGATTCTCAAAATCAAGAAAAAGAAGATATAGCAAAACAACTTGAAGAAGAACAAGGTAACAAGGAAGCTCTTGCAAAGCAACTTGAAGAAGAACAAACAGCAAAGGAAGCCCTTGCAAAACAACTTGAAGAAGAACAAAGTGCAAAAGACGAACTAGCAAAGCAACTCGAAGAAAAACCAGAAGTTATCGAAGTTCCAACAATGGTAGAAGGTGCAAACCTTGATACTATGGAAGGTTTACTTGCTCAAAAAGAAGATTTGGAAAACAGATTGAAAGAAACAAGCAAACAACTTTCTGCAAACAAAAAGGAATACATTCCACTTGCAAGAATCAAGAGAACTTTGGAAAAAGATGAAGCAAAACTTCGTAGAAGAGAAGCAATCGTTGCTAAAAAGAAGATTATGCTATTTGGTGTTACAAACTATGTTGTTGACCCAGAAAAAGAAAGAGAACTTTCAGAAGAACTCGACCAACTAGAAGCATTAAGACTTTCTGTTCAACATTGTGAAGAAGTTATGGACGAAAACAAAGATAGATACCCACTACTAGAAAATACAAACAAAATCTTAGTTCAAACAGTTGCTCACATCAAGGCTGACATTGAAGCCGTTGACCAAAAAATTGAAAAAATGAAGTCAACACAAGGCGAAGATGGTTCACAAGATAGCACAGGCGATGCTGATAATCAATAATCATTAAAAAGTTTGGGTTAATCCAAACTTTTTTTATGTCATTTTTTATTGGTTTTGAGCAAATATAGAGTAGTTTTAAGATGGATAAAATGGCTTGTACTAATAAATTTGGTACAAATAAAGAACATAAAAATATAATGCAAGCCTTATTTGTACAGAAAAAATAAAAAAAATAGAAACGAACTTATTAGTAGTAGAGCAAATTTTTTATATTAAAAAAATAGGCTATAAGCCTATAAGAATCATAAAAAAAACTGTGCATTCTTTGTTGAAAGGAATAACCAAAGTGGTCACGAATTGTATTGCTCCAAAAAAGTTTCCTCGTGGCACAAAGTTAGGTTTGCTTAATGCTGCTTTCTTCCGAACCTGACATCTTTCACAATTAACTCTTGCACAAGACCTTTTCTTCAACACAAGCCAAAGTCATTCTGCTTTAATTATTTCTCCCGAAAAAGACCTTCTGCCTTGCTGTAGCGGATTGCAAGTTCAGGGCACCGCTAACTCCCCACATAGCACAGTCTTGATTATTATACACCAATAATAAAAAATTTTCAACTATTTTTTTAACTTTTGCTTTTTATTAGAGTTTTACATATACTAAAATATATAATAATATTCATTTTTAGGCAAAATATTTGATTTATCTTTATCAAAATGCTATATTTATAATGGTAGTGGAGGAGATATTTTGGCAGACAACTCAACAAGATTTTTGAAAGCATATAATGCTCTTGATTATGCGTTAAGAACACAATATAATTTTAAGCGTAGTATGGCGTTTAGCGATGTTATTAGGCGTAGCGTTGTATTAAATAGCGTTGTAAGAAAATATGAAGATTTGCTCGTTGATTATGGCAGGTTAAGAAATGCCATTATTCATAGTGGAAACGAAACAGAAGTTATAGCCGAACCGCACCTTAATGTTGTTGAAAAAATGGAGAAGATTGCTTCACTTGTTTGCACTCCACCAAAGGTTTTGGACACAGTTTGTAAAAAAGATGTTTTGTGCATTAGTGCAAATGATACAGTAGAAAAAGCAATTATGACGATTAGTAGAAGCGGATTTAGTAATTTGCCAGTTTATGAAAATGGTGAACTTATTGGCGTTGCTAATGGTCAAAAACTTGTAGATAATTTAGGAAAAGTTTTAAGCAATGATATATCGCTTGACGAGTATGTAAAAAACACCACGATTAAGGAAGTTATTAGTCTTAATATTGGAGATTTGTATTACAAAATTGAAAACGAGTCATTGACACTTGAAAAAGCACTTGATATTTTTTATCACAACAGAAAAATTTTAGTTATTTTAATCACAAAAAAAGGACTACGAACAGACAAACCACTTGGTATTGTGTCCGTAGCCGACATTATGGATATAAATAATATTTTGGAGAATTACTAATGGACAAGCAGGAAAAACTAAATATAGTTTACGAAGATAATCATTTGTTGGTTGTAATAAAGCCACAAAATGTACCCTCACAAGCAGATAGTAGCAAGGACAAAGATTTGCTTACGATGTGCAAGGAATACTTGAAAGAAAAGTATAACAAACCGGGGGAAGCATATTGCGGACTCGTGCATAGACTTGACAGACCAACAGGCGGTTTGATGGTATTTGCAAAAACAAGCAAGTGTGCAAGTAGACTTGCCGAAGAAATGAAAACAAATGATTTTAGCAAAGAGTACTTGACAGTTGTTGTAGGTAAGCCAAAATATGACACCGACAGACTTGTAAACTATCTTAAAAAAGACGAACTAAACAATGTTGTTAAAGTTGTTCCAATGCTCGAATTTGGAGCAAAAAGAGCAGAACTCGTTTATAAAATTCTTGATAAAACCGAAGGCGAAACTGTTTTGTCGTTATTAAATGTAAAACTCTTTACAGGCAGAAGCCATCAAATAAGAGTGCAATTATCAACCATAGGCTGCCCAGTATTTGGCGATGTGAAATATAAAGGCGATATTGTTAAGGGCTATAATCTTGCTTTATGGGCTTATAAACTTGTGTTTGTACACCCAGTAACAAAGCAAATTATGAATTTTATTTCGTACCCACCAGAAGATGAAACCCCTTGGAAATACTTTGACTTTAACAAAATAAAAATCAAGTAATTTATTTTAGTGCGATTACGAGTAAAAAAATTGGTAAGCGTAAATTTATAAATGGAATAGATTAGGTTAATTCTAATAAATTTGCTAGAAAATTGCATTTGTGACATAAAAATCGCTGACAAAATAATTGAAAGATAATAAATTTGATTAAAAAACACTACTTAATCATTGTAGTGTTCTTTTTTAATTTAACATTTTGAGGCTAATATTTTCATTCAATATTCTATAATTTTCCGCATTAACATATTGAATATTTTAGATTTTTAATAGCCATATTTTTTCAAAACTTTTTCAATGCTAGCAATAATTTTTTTATGAGTTTTTGTAAGTTCTCTTTTGTTTGTAAGGTAGTTAATAATATATCTTGTGTCACTCAAGGTTCTATGTTGTTTTTCGGTTGAACAGCCACGAATATCATTGATGTTATCAAGTCTGTCACACAGTTTAATTACAAGTGCGTATGATGTCATATTTTCCATTTTATGAGCCAAATATTCTGCCTTGCCGATTAGTTTTGGAACAAATTTGGCGGTTGTAAGTTCAACAATTAAACTAGGAACTTGGCTATTTTCCCCAAAAATGTCGTAGAGTTCTCTAACAGATGTGTATGTATCTTCTAGTGTGTCGTGGAGCAAACTTGCGCTGATTAAAAGTTTATAGTTTTTAGATTTTTTATATTTGGCAACCAAAGTTGCAACTCTTATAGGGTGGGTTACATAAGGTTTTCCGTCATCTCGTAATTGTCCAGCATGTTTTTTTACGGCTAAATTTAAGACTTCTCTTAAATCAATATTTTCGTCAGTTTTAATATCCATATTTTCTCCTAAAATATTTGTAAAAATAAATTTTTTGATTGTCAATTTTATTGCTTTTATCAAAAAACATTTTATCATAAATATTAAAAAAGTCAATCTTGCAAATGGAATATAAATATATATTATTAAAAATTTTATAAAAATGATTAAAAATAATAAAAAAAGTAGCAATTTTTTAATAAAATCACTACTTTTTTGAAAAAAAACTTAAAATTTAATTTAATAACCCATATTCTGTTTTTTTGGCTCTTCATCTATATCGGCGACTAAACATTCGGTAGTAAGAAGGGTAGCAGAAACGCTACTTGCATTTTGGATTGCACTCAATGTAACTTTTGTTGGGTCAATAATACCACTATTTAACATATTAACATATTGTCCAGTAAAAGCATTAAAGCCGTACTCAAATTTATCTTTACAAAGTTTGTTTTGAGTTAAAACATTTTCGAGTACTTCTGTTCCATCAACACCAGCATTTTTACAAATTTGCATTAGTGGAGCAGATAGGGTGTTGAGTACAATTTGTGCGCCAATTTTTTCGTCACCAGAAAGAGTGGAAACCAATTCTTCTACTTTTTGTTTGCAGGAAAGCAATGCAATTCCACCGCCTGCCACAATACCTTCCTGTGTGGCTGCTTTTGTAGCGGAAAGTGCATCTTCAAGACGAAGTTTTTTCTCCTTCATTTCCACTTCAGTTGCACTGCCAACGCTAATAACTGCAACGCCACCAGATAACTTTGCAAGCCTTTCTTGTAACTTTTCTTTTTCATAATTGCTTTGGGTGGCTTGTATTTGTGATTTTATGCTTGCTATACGCTCTTTCAATTTTTCTTTATCCCCATATCCTTCTACAATAGTTGTATCGTCCTTGGTAACCTTTACAAATTTTGCTCTGCCCAAATGTTCGACAGTTGCTTGGTTGAGAGATAAGCCCATTTCGCTACTGATTAGAGTAGCACCTGTTAAAACAGCGATGTCTTCTAAAATTGCTTTTCTTCTGTCGCCAAAGGCTGGTGCTTTTACTGCTACACAACTAAATGACCCACGAATTTTATTCACAACCAAAGTTGCAAGTGCTTCGCCTTCAATATCATCGGCGATTATAAGTAGTTTTAGTCCTTGATTAACCACTTGTTCGAGAAGTGGAAGTATGTCTTGTAGATTTGTTATTTTTTTGTCAGTGATTAAAATGTAAGCATTGTCTATATCAGCTTCCATTTTATCCATATTTGTTGCCATATAACTTGAAGCATAGCCCCTGTCAAACTGCATACCTTCAACAACTTTTAGAGTAGTATCAAGAGTTTTGCTTTCTTCTATGCTAATAACCCCGTCTGTGCCAACTTTTTCCATAGCATCAGCAATTAGTTTGCCAATTTCTTCATCGCCAGCCGAAATTGTAGCAATTTGTTCAATCTCGGTTTTAGTGCTGATAGGCTTACTAATTTCCTTTAAGTGATTAGATACAACTTCTGTTGCCTTTGCAATTCCTTTTTTTAATACGACAGGGTTAGCACCTTGCTTGAATGATGACATTCCATCTGTAATCATTTGTTGAGCGAGTAGTGAAGATGTTGTTGTTCCATCGCCAGCCACATCATTTGTCCTAATGCTAACTTCCTTTAATAATTGTGCGCCCATATTTTCAAATGGGTCTGCTAAATCAATTTCTCTTGCAATTGTAACACCATCGTTTGTGATGAGTGGGCAAGCATATTTTTTATCCAAAACGACATTTCGCCCCTTTGGTCCAAGTGTAATTTTAACCGCATTTGCAACTGCGTCAACGCCTTTTTGAAGAGCATTTCGTGCTTCTTCGCCATAAATAATTTTTTTTGCCATATTCTATTCCACCTTTGCCAAAATATCTGCTTGTTTTAGTATAATAACTGTTTCGTTTTCGAGTTTGAATTCGCTTCCTGCATACTTACTAAATAGTACTTTATCGCCAACTTTTACAAGCATTTTTACTTCATTTCCGTCAACCATTCCGCCTTCGCCAACAGCAATGACTTCGGCTAGCCCCGGTCTTTCTTGACTGAGTGAAGGAATAATTATTCCGCTTTTTGTTTCTTCTTGTTTAATTTCATTTACGACAACTTTGTCGAGTAATGGCATAATTTTCATAATAATTCTCCTTATTTTCTATTATAAACAAAATTAAAGCATTAGTAAAATATTTTTTGCTCTATATATTATTGCCAAATTATTTACGCCTAAAATCTGGTTTTCATATAAGCACAAAACTATTCATAAAATATTAAAACGCTTTGTAGTATTTTAATACCAAACAAAAAGGGGGTCAATACTTTATGCCAATTATTGAGTCAAAATCGGGCTATCAATATGCTTATAGATTATCAACAAAAAGTCATAAACGAATGCCCTTGTTTGTAAAATTTTTGCTTGTAATTTTATGTTTGGGGGTAATTGGTTTTTGCGGATATTTTGTTGCACTAAAATTACCAAAATATTTGGGCATAAATTCGTCTGTGCTTACAAAAAAACAATCGGTTTACTATTTATATTGTGGAGAATTTGAGTCACTTGACCAAGCAAATGTTTTTTCTGGACAGATTAAAAATCAAGGCGGAGCAGGATTTATTAAAAAAAATAATGGAATATATTTTGTTTGTTTGGGAGCATATAAAAATTTAGAAGACGCACAAAAAGTTGCTGAAAACTTGATTGATAATAATGTAGAAACGCAAATTCTGGCGGTGGAACTAAAAGCCATAAGTATGAATAAGTCGTTTGATAAACAAAATAAGGAATTATTAAAAAACGCACTAAATAGTTTTTATAACTCTTATGAGTGTTTGTATAATTTAAGTATAAACTACGACAACAAAACCTTTTCCAAAATTGAAGTGCTGGACGAACTAGAAAGGTGGCTGGAAAAAATAAAACTAATTGAAAAAGATTTTGCCAGTAACTTGCTTGATAGTAACAATGCAAGTTTGGTTTATATAAAAATTTTTATAAGCCAACTGATTGACAACTTGCAAGACCTTGTTTCAAAGGAAGCAAATTTTAGTGCTGAAATAAAATATTCGTATATAAACTGCATTGAACTATTTTTGTCACTTCGTCAAGAAATTGAATCTTAAAACAAAATTTGTAAACTAAAAAAATAATGTAGTTGAATTATAACAAATTGTGTGTTATAATATTCTCATAAGAAATTCAAGAGGAAGTTTTGTTATGGGAATATTCAAAAAAATTTTGGGTGGTTTAGGCTTAAAACAGCAAGATGAAATAAATAGTCAACAGGTTTACGAAAATTCCTTGCCTGCGGAAAAGGAAAAAACTTTGCCAACAGAAGAAGAAAAAACAGTAAGCGTCAGCAACTTAAATTGCTATGCTCCAAAAACAAACACAGAAGTAAAAATGATTATTGACTCATTAAAAAAACACGAACCTTGTATCATCAATTTGGGTGGGTTAACCGAGAGTGATATAAGAAGTATTTTAGATTATCTTGGCGGTGCGTTATATGCTCTTGACGGTATGATTTCAAGACTTCAAGGCGATATTTATATTCTTTCACCAAGTGGAATAAAGATAACTTCTAGTACAAATTAAAAAAATTTGTTTACTTCATTTATATAAAAAAATATAAAAAAACTATTAAAAATTGAAAAAAACAGTCAAATTTGGCTGTTTTTTTGAAAAATTCTATTGTTTTATTAAAATTATTTATTTTTCTTTTTGGGGTTGATATTCAAAAATATCTTTTTCTGGTTTGTTAAATGGCTTGTTAAAATATGAGAAAAATGCAAACAAAAAAAGTATGCTAGAAAAGATTAAATAGTACAAATTGTATCTCATAAAGTAACTACTTACAAACAAAACAATGGCACTAATAATGTATGCTCTAAATCGTTTTTTATTAAATGCAACAAGCGATAGATTGTTCAACTTTTGTTTGAAAGTTGTTTTTTGTTTGGGCTTTGGCTTTATATCTAACTCGTAATTTATTGGCTTAAAGAATGTTAAATATGTTTCGGCTTGATTGTAGAGTTTGATATTGTATTCGGGTGTTTTTTTTGATATATCCTTTGCTGACTTATCAAAATCATTGGCGCAAATAATAATGTTTTTAATGCAAACTTTTTGATTGTTTAGTTTTTTAATTATGTCCAAAATATTTTCGTCATCAATAGTTTGCTTGGAGTATAGTGGGACTAAAATATAGTCATTAAAACTAATATAAAATGAGTGAGTCGTGTAAGGGATACTGCGTTTTTTTAATGTCTTTTCAAATTCTAGTAGAACTTGTTTTTTTGAGGAAAATAGCAAAAAATTGCTTAAATTTTCAATAAAAACTGCCTCTTTTTGTGAAATTTCTAATTTTTTTTGCTTTTTGTTAGTCAGTAAATGAATTAGCGAACACAACAAAAAAGTTATTAAACCAGTATACAAAAAAATTAAAAGTGTATTATGTTCGTAATATCTAACCCATAAAAATGCAACAAAAAATATTGTGAGAATAAGTACAAAATTGTCTATAATTTTTGATGCAAATGTTTTTTTCATATTCATAATTTTTGACAAGAATTTTTTATTTATGCATTATTGAGTGTACAAAATTTACATTAAGTGATATAATAAAATTTATTATAGGAGTAATATGGAATACATTTCAAAGTCTACAAAAGATACAGATAAATTGGCAAAAAAAATTGCTTCAAAACTTGTTGGCGGTGAAACAATAGTTTTGAGTGGTGACCTTGGTGCAGGCAAAACAACTTTTACAAAAGGCTTGTGTAAGGCATTAAAGATTAAGGAAAATATTACAAGTCCAACTTTTACCTTAATGAATATTTACGAAAGTGGTAGGCTGAAACTTTACCATTTTGATATGTATAGAATAGAAGATGAAAGCGAAGCGATGGAATTGGGGCTCAATGAATTTTTTGCTGGAAACGGCGTATGCGTTATAGAGTGGGCGGAAAACATTAAACACCTTTTGCCAAAAAACTATATTAAAATTACGATTACAAAACTTGGCGAAACACAACGAAAATTTTTGATAGAAGGATTGGAATAATGAAAGCATTAGGAATAGATTGTAGTACAAGCATTGCACAAGTGTGCTTGATTGATAATGAAAAAGTTTTAACTGAAAAAGTCGACAGCCCACATTGTGAAAAAATAATGGTAAAAATTGATGAAATGTTAAAAAGTCAAAATCTTGAAGTAATGGACCTTGACTCACTTTGTGTTGTGCTAGGACCAGGTTCGTTTACAGGTATTAGAATTGCTGTTGCAACTATTAAAGGTATGAGTGTTGTAAATAAAAATGCAAAACTAATTAGCTTAAACTCTTTTGACATTGTTGCTGAAAATGTGCGTGAAAAAAGATTCTTGGTGGTTCTCGAAAGCGGTAATGAAGACAAGTATGTTGCATTATACGAAAATTTTGTTTGCAAACAGATTTTTTACTTAAAACAAAGTGAAATTTTGGCTTACTGTGAAAAGAATAAAATAAAAGCATTTGCAAACATAAATGAAAAAGAATTTTTAAGTGATGGTATAGAGTTTGTGGAAATTAACCAAGATACACTTTACAATTTGATGATTAAAAAGACAATGAAAAATGAGTTTTGTCAAATTAGTGAACTTGCTCCAATTTATGTAAAATTGAGTCAAGCAGAGCGTGCTAGAAGTGAAAAGATTTTGGCAAACCTTGTTATTGAACCAGCAAAAAATAGTAGAGAACTTTTTGAAATTGACCAAAAATGTTTTAGTTTTGATGCGTGGAGTGAAAGTTTGTTTGACCAAGAAATTATGCAAAACAATAAGTATTATTACATTGCAAAATACGATGGCAAAAATATTGGTTTTGTAGGATTTGAAACAAATTTGGACGATATGAATTTGCAAAAGATTGCAGTGCTTGAAGATTATCGCAATTGTGGAGTGGCAACAAAACTTTTTGAGTACTCCCTTCAAAAAAAGCAAGAATTAAACAAAGATAAATACTTTTTGGAAGTTGATGTAAATAATCAAACAGCGGTAAAACTCTATGAAAAATTGGGCTTCAAAGTATTGCAAAAAAGAGAAAACTATTACAAAAATGGGGACGCTTGTTTTGTAATGCAGTATAGCAAAAGTGAATAAAATATCATATATAATTAGGAAATAATGAAAAGAAAATTTAATGGTGTAGATATAAATTTTAGAGTACAAAAAAACGAGAGTGAAAATAATTTTGTACTCCTTTTGCACGGCTGGGGCGGTAGTTTGAATAGTTTTAGGGGACTGGAAGACTATCTTATAAAAAACGGCTATTCTGTTGTAAATATCGACTTTCCAGCATTTGGAAATAGTGATATGCCTAACGAATATTTCTGTCTTGATGATTATGTAAAAATTATTAAAGAGATAATCGAATTTTTAGGACAAGAAAAAGTTGATATTGTGGCACACTCTTTTGGTGGTAGAGTTGGTATTAAACTTGCGGGAACTACTGATTGTGTAAACAAACTAGTTTTGGTAGATAGTGCGGGAATAAAGCCTAAATTCAGTTTGAAAAGATATTTGAAAATTAGAAAGTACAAATTTTTGAAGTTTTTGAATAAAATTAAATTAACAAAAAAAGACTTATCAAAATATGGTAGCGAAGATTACATTGCATTGCCACCACAAATGAAAAGCATTTTTATTAGAATTGTAAACGAAGATTTGATATCTTTTTTGCCTAAAATTAAATGTCCAACTCTATTGGTGTGGGGAGAAAATGACGAAAGCACACCGCTTTATATGGCTCACAAAATGAATAAGTACATAAAAAATAGCGGGCTTGTGGTTTTCAAAAATTCGGGACATTTTAGTTATCTACAAAATCATAATCAATTTTGTTTGATTGTTGATTCGTTTTTGAAGTAAAATAAGTTTGGAGGCAGTATGGATTTTTTTGACCCAAATAACCCAGTTTTATATATATCAATAGCACTAACGCTGATAAATTCGGTGGTGCTATGTTTTGCGGGATATAAGTTTTTTCAAGTAATGCAAATTGGGGGATATTCCAACAGGGCTTATGGTCATTGGCTAAAAGACACCAAAGCAAAGTGGATTAGTAGAATCGTTATTTTATTCTTTTTAACCTGCGTATCTATTGTCATTTGTAATGTCTTATTTGGAGCGTTTAGTGACGAAAAGTTGTATGGCTATATAGGTCTTATATTTTACTTTACACTAGTAATTTTATTTATCGTGAGTATGTTCAAAGTACCACAAAAAACACCACTTAAACTTACAAAAAGAATGTGGAGACTAATTGTTGTTTACTTTATTTTAATGATGATATTCTGTTTTGGCTTGCTTTATATTGCTTATGACTTTACCTATCACTTTAAGTATGCAAGTTTGTCTGTTACTATTTTGTTAATGCCACTACTTGTTCCAGTAGCAAATATGATTATTAGACCACTTGAAAACTTGATAAAACATTCGTACAAAGTAAAGTCACGAAAGAAACTAGAAAGTATGAAAAACTTAACCGTTATTGGAATTACAGGCAGTTACGGAAAAACAAGCACAAAAAACTTTTTGTATCAAATTTTGAAAAATTCTTATTCTGTATATTCTACACCTAGTTCGTACAACACACCAATGGGCTTATCAAAGGTTATATTAAAGGAATTAAAGCCCGAACATCAAATATTTATTGCCGAAATGGGTGCGATAAGGCGTGGCGATATTAAGGA
Organism: uncultured Clostridia bacterium; assembly: GCA_934747255.1. Taxonomy (GTDB): domain Bacteria; phylum Bacillota; class Clostridia; order Christensenellales; family UBA1242; genus CAKVNM01. Next base: position 76,200 of record CAKVGH010000003.1, read on the forward strand.
AATTTGCGATTTTGTAAAGCCAAACATTGCTGTTTTAACCGCTATTGGCGATCAGCATTTATTGACTTTCAAAACGGTAGAAAATATTAAACGAACCAAGTTTGAATTGATTGAAAGTTTGAATGAAAATGGCAAAGCGTATTTTAATGACAACTCGCAAGATGTGGAAGATTTGTTTAATCAATGCACGCTAGAAAATAAGAGTAAAATAAAACTAAATGATAAAGACTCTCAATTTACGGCATACGATATTATAGCGGACGAAGATGGGTTAAAATTTACTTTGAAATTGCGAAATGAGACTGTGTCTTGCTCGACAAAAATATTGGGCGAACATAACATTGAAAATATAGTAACCGCAAGTGCAGTTGCGTATGATTTGAATGTTCCAGCAAAAGTAATTGCAAAGGCTATTTCAAAGTTAGAACCAGCAAATCACAGACTAGAATTAAGCAAAGCACCAAACGGTGTTATCATAATTGATGATAGTTTCAATGCTAACACTGTTGGAACAAAAATGGCACTCAAAACTTTGTCTTACTTTGAAGGTAGACGCAAAGTAATTGTTACTCCGGGTCTTGTTGATTTGGGCGATATCGAAGCCGAAGCAAACGAACTTTTTGGCAAGGAAATTGCCAAGGTTTGCGACCTTGTTGTGATAGTCAATAAGAATAATAAGGAAGCACTAAAAAGTGGCTTACAAAGTCAATCTTATCCAGAAGAGAACATTTATTTTACAGATACACTTGCTGATGCAACAAAGTTGTTTAGCACAATATTAAAACGGGGCGATGTAGTTTTGATAGAAAATGATTTGCCAGATAATTATAGTTAAAAGTGTTGACAACTTGAAAAAAAAGCTGAAATAAAAATAAATTAAAAGATGGTCTAAAAAAATTATCAGGGAAATTTGATTATTGTTAGCCACGATAAAACTTTGATAGATAATGTTTGTAATAAAAAATATTTAATCAATAATCACCAGTTGAATTTAGTAAGTTAATAAAAAAATGACTTGCATTGTTAAACTATAGGTAAAAATATCAAAAAATCCGCTATAAAGATTATAACGGATTTTTAATGCAGAAAACTGATAATTTTGCATTTTAATGATAATTTGCTCAAAATCTAAAAAAATTTTTTAACAAAAATCCAATAAAAACATTAAGTTTACAATTTTTTTTTGAAAAAGTATATATATTTATATAAATAAAAAATATATATATTTTTTATTTAATTTTTCTAAAATACGACCAAAAAACTATTCAAAATTGTATGATACTAAATCTTGTTTACTATACTGATTTTTAATGTCCATTATTTTAAGGCAACTCAAAAATAATCTCGTTGACATAATAAAAAAAATGGTGTTACTATCAAATTGATTATTAAAGGAGGTGAAAATATGAACAAAAAAACAGTTCCAAGCAAATCTTTTTTCACATACAAGACCTTTGGACTATTTGCTTTTGTAATTTTGATGATTATAAGTGCGATTAGTCCAATTTTTTTGTTAAACGGCAACAAAGTATTTGCGCAGAGCAAAGATAAGTATATGCTAAAAGATATTCCTTACCAAATTGCTGGAACTTACACAATTATGTCTGCTATGAGTGAAGCAAGAGTATTTGATGTTGAAGGCGGATATCGCTTAAAAACTGGCGTACCAATTATTGCTCACCAAAAAAATAACCAAGCAAACCAACGATTTGATTTCCATCTTGTTGGAACGCACGATGCATCTTATGTTTACTCATTTAGCCCACTATACACAAATCAATACTATTTAGACATAAGCGGTGGCTTGGCGGATTCTGGAACAAAGTTGCAACTTTGGGAATACAACAACACAAATGCTCAAAAATTTGTAATCAAAGAACTTTATGAACTAATAAACGATGAGTACAAATATGTTGGATATGTAATTTTGACAGGTACAACAAACTACATAAAGTGTTTGGGTATAAGTTGGGAAAACAAAATTGAACAACAAGATATAAACTGGCAAAATTTTAGTCTAGGACAAATTTGGTATCTCGACAAGGCATTTTCTGGCTATGCTTATCAAAACAGTGGCTATTTGCAAGAAAAAGCGTACCCTGGCACATTCAATTCCATTGATTATGGGACATACAACAAGTATAGCGGTTACTACCTAGATGCAGAATACTGGTCAAAGTATGAAGACTTTTTGTGTATTACAACAAAAGATAGTTTTAATCCACGAAATGCTAGAATTACCGATAAGGGCTATACATTTTTAGACAACGCAGAAATTGATATTACTATCAAAAATGTATTGGGCGAAGTATATGACCAATTCCTATGGTGGAAATACAGAATAGATATCGGCTGGGACAATTCGCAAAGAGTAAATGGCAAGGCAGTTAATGGCACAGTTGGAAAGGGAACGGTCGAAGTTGAACACATAGACGAAAACAACAAATCGTTTTCTCGTTTTACAAACAATGTATTTGAGTCGGCAAGAGACCATTTGGAATATCAAAACAAAGATGGCAATCACACTTTTAATAAAAGTGGTAAGTATGTAATAAGAGTTTACTATAAAGTTCAAGCATCTTTGTCTACTTATGTTATGAAAGAATTTCAATTTGCTATTGCTTCTTCTTCTACTGAATGTGAAGCGGTGCAGGCAGGCGAAAAAGATAAATCTTTATCTAGTTACGCTTTGTCATTAGATAGGTATAATAACATAATTGTAAACTACAATGGTAAATCATCTTTAAGAGCAAAAGATAACGAAATAATTTCGTATGTTGCTAGAACTTTTGCTACTACTAATACAAATTTAACCGAACAAGAAAGAATACAAAAATTGAAAGACCACATAAAAAAGTTTAACCAATACAAAGTTTACTTTACAAATACTGCATTCTATTTGTCTTCGGCGAACAATCCTTATGTAAACATTTTGGAGTCTATTACAGGTTATAGCAGTGTGGTATCTTCCTATCACACCAAACAATCTCCATTGCACGCAACAGACGGAATTTATGAATATGTGACCACAAATACTTATGTTTTTGGAAGAAAAAATTTCTATAAAGTTTACTTACAAAGTCAGCCAAACAAACAAGTGTTTAGAAATGTTACATATTGTTATAAAAATAGTAGCGATGACAAGATTATAAATTACGCTATTGATTACGCATTTTTGGAAGACTTAAAAATTTTCCCATACACAATGACATTGAATATTACTTACCAAAATCTTTCAACAGAATATAGTAGCGATAGCAAAATAGAATATCAAAGCAATTCGATAATCTACAACACAACAAATGATATTTTGAAATTGAGATTTGAAGTGAATGATATTTCGGGTAACTCAACGGAACTATACCTTTATATTTTCCCAGCAAACATTCCTTCGATGAATGAAGCAACCTTAAAGAACATTTCTTACAGATACAACTACATTAGTTCTGGTTATAGCGTGCCACTATATGATAGTCAAAACAAAGTATACAAAAAGAATTTGTTTTCTACTCAATCAGTAGCACTTCAAAATTTCCTAACAAATATTATTGAAAATCAAGATATTTGCAAGAGAGACGGCGATAATTACACTTTAACTTATGACCCAAACAATGCAGGAGTTAATTTGAGTTTTGATAGTAATGAAGATTTAGTAACTTATCTCTACGAACTATTTGAACAAAATGTAAAACAAGAAGTTATTGACCCAAATAATTATAACGACTATGTTATTGCAGAAAAAGAAATGCATTTTGATAAATACTACCTAACAAAAGATTACTATTTGACAACAGACGAAAACTTCCCATTGTTTGAAAGTTTCAAAACATTTTTTAGTTACTACAATACAAACGGAGAATTGTTAAAGGAAGGCATTATAACATACAACGGCGAATACAAGTACGGCGACAATATGTTCAAAATTTTGGCAGACAATCAAGATGAAAACTGGGTTGATGGTTATGTAAAATTTTTAGAGTTTAACATTTCAAGCAACAAGGGTAACGAATATACTGCATACATCTCAAAGGCTAACTCAAAAATCGGCATTAAATATCGTAACGGAGCAGTTTACAAAAACTTAATCATCAAAGATAGTGAAAACATTGATTGTGAAGAATTTATTATTTACAGACAGCCAGATATGGACACAATTTATGCAGTAACATTTGACGGCGAAACAAAACTTTATGATTACTATACATTTAGTGATATGAGGTTTACAGAGTCAGGTGACTATATTATAAAAGTAATCAACACTCACGGCTTTAACTACAATGTTTATATTACAGTATCAGGTTTAGCATCTTTTGTTGATGGAGTAGATAATATAGGTGAAACCAACCAAGAAGTTACATTTAGAAGTGGCGATTTTAATTTTGAATACTATATCAATGGCAAAAAACAAGACAATAACAATTATGCTGAAATAACCAACGGGGAATTTATTTATAAATTTGCTCCATCAAATGAAGACAAAAATGTATTCATTACAAAAAATGGAATGACCTTTGCATTTGTTGTTAAGGGAAATTCGCAAGTTGATACAAGTCCATATTTCTCAATGGAAAGCACTTACGCAACTCCAAAAATGGTTAGAGATTACAAACTCAATATAAAAAACAAAATTGACAATATCGACAACCAACTATACTGGGTAAATAACATAATATTAAATCCAGATTTCAAAAACATTAAGGTTTTGAAGGCGGAAGATGTTTCGCAAAACAAATATGACGATTATTTGTCTTTACTAAATACTGCCAAAGATAGATTAGATTACAATGAAAGATACATTGAAAGTTTTGTAAACAGCGACAATGTTTTACTAAAACAAAATCCTTCATATAACAAAATTTTTGAATTGCAAGGAAAAATTGAAAAATTAGAAAATTTACTTAAAGAATACGAAAACGATTTTAACACTTACTCAATTAACTATTTTGCAAATATGGGTATTTCAATTCCAGCAAATTATTCAAAGCAACTTTTGGGTATGACGCAAGATGAAATAATGGAACTTTACTATGAATATGCACAAAGCGTAGATAGTTACAAGCAAATGGAAGTTGAACTTAATAACATTAGTGCAAATGTTGATAAAATTTACAATGCTTCTGCAAATTATATGCAAAGTCTGTCATTTATCAGTTCAAGTTTTGATGGTACAACAAAGCTGACCAACCTATCAAATCTTGCTTTGGAAATTACTGATTTTGAAAACAACTATATTAACGATTTGATTGATATGAAAAACTATGTAAAGAAAATGGTTATTGAAGTTTCTAACAACCCATTTATTCAATCAAACCTTGTTGAAGAATTATTGATTGCAAAACAAAATGCAAGTCAAATGATTGATAAAAACATTAAAGTTGATTTGACAAGTGTTAAATCACTGTTAAAACAAACTTTACTTTCTACCGCAAACAAAATTGCTTTGAATAGTCAACAAAAAGTAGATAATGTACAAGAAAAACTTGATAACATTACTGCTGAAATTAGAACAAAAGAAAACGAAAAAACTTGGTGGAAATTTATTACTAACAAAGAACTTGACAAAAAAATTGAATTGTTAAAACAAGATTATATTGATGTTTGCAATTCAAATATAAAAGACTTGGTTGACCAAAAATTGTCTGTAAGCAAGGCTATTAAAATACTAACAAATTTGGAAAACAAGTCAGCAGATTTAGTAGGCGAAAGTTTTACTGAAAATTTGCAAAAAACTTATAACAATATTTTAGAATTGATTGAAAAAATCAAATAGGGGGTAGTGATGAAATCGAATTGGAAAAAAATAGTGGCGATAACATTATCTATATGTTTTGTATTTACTGCTTGTTTTCAACTAATTATCGCTATTAAAGGTAATGGTAATTTTAGTGGTTCATCAATGAGTATTGGTGCGGTTTCAACACGATACTCCACATTTGATAAATCATACAAGGACCGTAACTTTACATTATCAAATAGTGGAAAAGTTTTGGCTAGCGTTGACAAAAATGTTAGAGAAAACACTATTTTGAGTTATTCAACAAAACTATTTGATAATGATAGTTCACTTGTAAAAGTGGAAGTGGTAGAGAAGATTGACTCTAATGGGAATATGGTCGATGTTATTATAGTTAATGGAGTAATCTATGGCGAAATAGCATACAACAGCGATGGTTATATAGAATCAAATTCCTTAAACTATAACAAAGTTTACTACCAATATAATCAAAATAATATTATAGACTTTTTGGTAAATGGTATTGAATACGACTATGAATATTTGGACGGAAAATTATCGACTGTAAATCTTGATGGCGAAAAATATGCAAGTTTTGGTTATAGTCAATACGGTAAAATAAATCAAGAAAACTATTTGTTCTATTCAAAATTATTTGAACACAGTAACTATGCGACTATCGAAAATGCTTATGACGCAGTGTCTAGCACAAAAATTATTGCAAAACTTTATGATTATGTAAACGATAATCCTTACACGATTATAAAGTCAAATGTCGTGATTGATGGCAACACTTATGAAGTGGTTTCTAATATACTTTGTGATAACGATTACATTGAATTTACTTATGACTATGTTTACAACAATGTTCCTTACATTACAAAAGTAAAGACAACCACCGAAGAGTACGAATTAACCTATATAAATGATAAAATTTTGACTAAAATTAAAGATGGCGAAATTACTACATTTGTTTACTCGTCAACAGGCGAAGTTGTTGGAATGATTGTAGGCAAAGTTGTAGATGAAGAATTTGTCAATATGTTTGTAACATTTGTAACAGACGGCTTTGGAAATGTTGTAGAAGCAAACTATCTTGATGTTAAAAATGATAACGGCAAAATTACTCTTGGACTAAAAAAGATTTACGATCAAGCGTTTGATTGTATTGGTCATACAGTATTTAGAAATGTTAGTCAAAACAACATAAATACATTTTTTGGGTTTAGTGGAGCATTTGATTTTGACAAGTTTGGTTTGATTTATAAAAACGGCAATATTTATAGTTCGCTTATCGCAGATTATGTTTACCAACCAAGCGAAGATAATATTACTAGAAGAAGTTTTGAAACTAATAATTTGACAAAGACAAATCCAACTCTAAACACTGCTCAAAAGAGTGTTGCAATAGAAAGTTTGCAAAATGAAATTTTCGAGCAACTGGAATCATCTTCTGTTAGTTCAATAGATTTAATTTGCAATGAGTTTAATATTGGCTTTGCCGATGTATTTACATTGCCGGTTAAAGTTGACAAAAACAATATGTTAAAAAGCCCTTCAAAAGTGGCATTTATAGCAAACCTAGAAAACTTGACCGAATTAAATTATTACACAAATCTTATCGAAACCTATTACACAACTGACGCAACAATCTATGCTATGATGGACGATTATTACTTGACATCATTGCTAGAAGAAGAATTGAGTTATCAATTTATCTATGGTGGAAAACTTTTCACTGTAAAATATGTTAGTCGTGGCTTATATGGTTATACAATTAAAGATAACTTTTCTAAACTAGATTACTTGCCAGAAAAAAATATCATCAACTATGACACTGGAAGATATGTTACATACTATAATTCAAATATAAACAAAAATGATTATATTGAAAATATAGCATTCATAACAAACTTTTCTTCAAGAAGTGACCTTGATAACTTCTTTGACAATTTAGGAATGATAAATTCTACAATCGGTCAAACTTATAATGATATAAACTTTGGCGACAACACAGAATTTTATCAAAGATTATTATCAAATACTTACAACTTGAATTTGCCAGACTATGACAAGGAAAAACAATATTTAACAATTGATGATAACGGTAATTATGTTATCGAAAACTTGCCAGAAGGTTCTGGGATCGAAGCTGACCCAAAAAATGTTAATGTAAAACAAATTGTTGCTGGGCTTGTAAAAATAGTTCAAGGCGTAATGTTTATTGTAAACGGTGTATTCTTTATGGGCGCGTGTGGTCCAATAGCATTTATTTGCGGAGTAGTAACACTTGCTAGTGGAATAACTCTTGCGGTTTGTGGAGTTGCACAAGTGAGTCAGGGTGCAACTGGTGGAAGTTGGATTTTGGACAGCTTATTCAACGGCGATGAAAAATTGCTTGAAACAGTAGCATCAATTTCTTCGACGGTTGGTTCTGTTGCTACAATTATCGGTTCTATGACATACAAACAATGTTTCGTTGAAGGCACAAAAGTTTGCACTCAAAATGGCTATGTAAGCATTGAAGATGTAAAGCCAAATGACTATGTTTTGTCTTATGATGAAGTTACTGGACAGCAATCTTACAAGAGAGTTTTAGAAACTTACGAAAACACAACAGATTATCTATGTGAAGTAACTGTTGGTGGTCAAATTATCAAATCAACATTGAGTCACCCATATTTTGTAAACGGAGAGTGGGTGGAAGCGTTTAACTTGGAAGTTGGTGACGAAGTACTCAAAAGTGATGGAACAACTGCAAAAGTTGAATCTGTAAAAATAATTGACAGTCCTAACACCAAAGTTTATAATATGAATGTTGACGAAAATCACACATATTATGCCGAAGATGTTTTGGTACACAATTCTTGCGAAGAATTTACGACTAAGGAAACTGATGATTTGTATAAAAGCGATGGCTTCCAAAAAACTATGGAACAAATGAAAAAAAAGTATCCTAATGTAAATTTTGATAACAAAAAAGACGCAGGAAAATTCTGGAATAAGCACAGAAACGAATTTAACAAATTGTTGGCCAAGAATATTCAACAAAGTCCATTGCGAGGTAAAATAGTAAACTATTCTAAAATGCTTGAAAAGGGTGTTAATCCAAAAATGTATGTTACTATAAATGGTCGTGAAACTTTGGTTAATATTCAGTATCACCATTTTTATGGTAAGTTGGACGGAAATATGTTTAATATTTTTCCAATGGCAAAACAACAGCATATGTTATTCCATAATTTATATGGCAGAAATGACCCAAATAACTGGGGAGTACTTGCTAGATATGTGGAATCGTTACTAGGAGGCTGAAAATGAACGAAAAAATGTATTTGGAAAAGATAAAATTGTTTGTTGAAGGCAGTTTGAACATTGATGAAATGGTCAAACTTTGCAAAGAAGACAAAGGTTTTAGAGAATTTGCTAAAGATTTTCAAGATAATAGTCTGAGAAAATATAAAAATTCATTTTTGTATTTTATTGATAATGCAAATATGAATTTACCTACTTGTCAACTAACTTTATATTTAGTTTTATCGTGGCAACTTGTTTTAAGAAAAATCCCTTTTGTTGATACTGATTACTACATTAAAAAAGCACAAGATTATGCAGAGATAATTCCTGATTGGTTGCCAGATAGTGCAGTTGATTGGGTTGATGATAATTTGCTTAGCCAAATTCCACAAGATTGGAGCAAAGCAAAGCGTAAAAAATGGCTAAAAGAGCAATTGGAAAAAATTTATCCTTGTGAAAAGAAAAAGCCAAGTTGGGTACAAGGTACAGACGATTGGCCAAAAGATAAGGAAGGAAACAACTTAACATTTGTAAAACAAAAGGAAAAGGGCGAGCAAGTAACATATACTTTTGTGGACCCAAAGACTAATGAAGAAACCGAAATTGTTGAGTTTTATTAAAATAAAAAACAGGAAGAAAAGTCTTCCTGTTTTTTGTTGAAAATGCTATAATAATTCTATGGAAAAAATACAAAGAGATTCGAGATTTGAATTGCTACGAATAATATCAATGATTTTGATTATAATGCACCATTTTGCTTGTCATGGTGGGTATAACTTTGATGCGTCTGTGTCGGCATTAAACAAAGCGGTAGTTGATATTTTTATCGTCGGTGGTAAGATTGGCGTAAATGTATTTTTGTTAATCACGGGCTACTTTATGATTGATAAAAAATTTAAGTTTTCCAAACTGATTAAGTTACTACTTGAAGTGTTCTTTTATTCGTTTGTAATTTACATATTGTTTGTTATTTTTGGTAAAACGCAGTTTAATATTAGTGCATTTACAAAAAATGTATTTCCAACAATAACAAAACAATATTGGTTTATAACATACTATGTTATTTTGTATATACTTTCGCCATTCATTAACAAATTGATTAACTCTTTGCATAAAGGCGAACTTTTGGCTCTTGTTTTGGTTTTATTGACTTTTCAAGTCATCATTCCAATGATTAGTTCAAATTACTTTTCATACGCTGGGTGGTTTATTACCATTTACTTAATTTCGGCGTATATTAGACTCTATTCAAACAAATTTTTTGATAGTTTTAAGTGGAATTTACTTTTATTTTTAGGTTCGTTGCTTGTGATAATATTATTTAATGTATTTTTAGGCATTGGACTATACAGCATAAACAATATAGTTGCCATAATATGCTCGGTATCGTTATTTTGCACCTTCAAAAACATTAAAAAACCTATTCATTCAAAATTCATAAACATTGTGTCAAGTACTACATTGGGTATATATTTAATTCACGACAACAATTTTATTAGATGCTTTTTGTGGAGAGAAGTTTTGCAGTGTCCGACAAAAGCAACTCAAAATCTCTTTTTGCTATTTGCAATAATTTCGTGCATAGTTGTATTTGTAGTTTGCTTTGCGATTGATTTGGCTAGGCAATATGCTTTTGAAAAACCGATTATGAAATTGGTGTATAAGGCGGAAAATAGTATTGTTGAAAAATGGAAAACCAAAAGAGAATTAAAGCAAAAAGAAAATCAAGAAAATGTAGAAACAAATGTGGACGAAAACAGTCAATCTAAAAATGAAAAAAATGCAGATGAAATCAATCTATCCAAAGAAGAAATTTTGGAACAAGAAAACTTTAATAATACTGAAAACATAAAAAGTGAGTAGTTTTACATAAAATTGCAGTAAAAAAATAAAAAAACACATTAAATTTTTTTATAATGTGTATTTTTGTTTGCTTTTTGAAAATTAAAAAGCCAGTATTTGTTTGTAAATTCAGCATAAAAGCAGTGAAAAATTACAAATTTAGTTTTATAAATAAAAATATAGAATAGTGATAAATGGTATTTACTATTATAATAAATTAAATTATTTTGTTAATAAAAAGTATTGACAAGTGAATAGATGTGGTGTATTATTTTGATAGAAAAAGTTAATAAAGGTAGGGTCAAAAAAATGGAAAGTATGTTTCAAGAAAACCTTAAAAAATTAACCAAAAAATATTCACAAAAACTGGTGGCAGAAAAAACTGGATTTTCTCAATCTAGTATTAACAATTATTTAACAAGGAGTAGTGAGCCTTCTATTCAATTTTTAATTGCACTCAAAGATGCATTTGGAATTAGTGTAGAAGACTTTTTATTTTCTGGCATTAGTACCGAAGGCGAAAAAAGTTATGAAAAGTTTATTGGCAACTATTTGATTTATTATTACAATAACGATTCCTATAAAGGTGAAGTGCATTTGAATCTAAAAAACACTCTAAATTTTGGAGTTATAAGTATTTTTAAGCAAAAAGATTTAGACAAGGGCGTAGAAATTTTGTCGGCATTTACAAAAAGCCGAGTTGACGCCGTAAAACTACTTAAAAGTCTAAATGAAAGCCCAAAAACAACTTATGAACAACTATATGATGACTTCGGCAATGTTTATACAGGCGAGATAGATTTTAACGACCAAAATGTATTTTTGTTGCTAGAAAGTGAAGCGCATAAAGATAAAACTTTTATAATACTTAATAACCCACCATCAACAGCAAAATATATCGGTGGCGTGGGAACAGTGAATTCTATTTCTCGTGGCAGAGAGCATAACCCTTGTGTGCAATTTATAATTGTTACAAAGCGTATGCTGGATATTCCAGACGGTCAACTTTACAACTTGCTCAAATTTGATAACTATCAACTTGATATCGAAGATAGTGCAAAGGATATTATAAATCTTTTCAAAAGGTTGTATGTCGACCAAAACGAACTATCAGCAGAACTTTCTGAAAATCAAAAAGTTGCGATTGTAAAAAACAGAATGGACTTACTTTTAAGCGAGATTTTGGAGTCCAATGCATTTAGATTTGCAAAGATTTCCAACAGAGATGATGACTCAATTTATAGAATTATAAAGGAGGGTATTGATGTTTGATAAAGTTGATAAAGTTGATAAAAGATTTGAATATTTAATGTCGCTAATTACTCGTAATGATACTCCTTCTCAAATTGTAGAAAAAGCATACAAAAAGGCAAAAGAGTTGCACTACTATCAAAAGCGAAAAGATGGAACACCTTATCTTTCACATCCGCTTGAAGTTGCCATAATTTTGGCAGAACTTGGCTTTGATGAAGATACTATTTGTGGAGCATTACTTCACGATACCATTGAAGATTCTGACTACACAAAAGAAGAGATGAAACAAGATTTTAATGAGAATATTTCTCAAATGGTTGATGCGGTTAGTGCAATAGATAAAACAAAGTATGTTTACAACAAAAAAAATATCTACGAAGACCCAAATTTTGTAAAGTCATCAGCAGAAGAACAGACATTCAAAAAATTGATTTCAATTGGTAAAAAAAACCCTTGTGGTTTTTGTATAAAATTTGCTGATAGACTTCACAATTTGAGAACAATTTCAACCTTTGATTACAATAAACAGTTGGAAAAAGTTAGGGAAACAGAAAAGTGGATTTTGCCAATAGCAAGAGCGCTTAAAGCAGAGTACTTTTATGTTCAAATAAAAAATGAATGTTTTAAGATTGTGCAAAAGCCAAACGGAAAAGATTTTTTTGACCAATATGATATGTATCATAGCAGTAATAGAAATAGTTTTAATAATATATTATTTGCTCTTAAAGAATTGTTTTCCCAAGACATTGTTAAAAATGTATATGGCTATGAAATGACAGAAAAAAAAGTCTACGATGAAGTTTTGAAAATCAAGCCAAAACTTAAAATTTCAAAAATTACGCAAGGACAAATTCTTTTAGTTCCAAATTACATTTACTATATTGTGTATGACAACTCTATTGATGAAAGCACAATGCGAAATATGGCTCTTGCTAGGTTAAATAAAAACTTTAACAATTTGCACATAGTAGATGCAAAAATCAGTAATTTTTCGGGCTATCCTTATTTTATTTTGATTGATGAAAACAAAAACTTAATTAGAGTACAAATGCTTCTTGAAGATGATTTTCAAAAGTTGAGAGTGGGAACGCTAGACGGAAGATTTAATGATTACATTGACGAAGAAGATATTAACAAACTTGACATTGATTTTATAAATGTCAAAACAAAAACTGGCGAAATTAAGCAAATTGCAAAAGATAGCACTGCACTTGATTTTGCTTTCAAAATTCACAAAGATATTGGCTTTGCATTTAAGTACGCTATTATCAATGATAGCAAAACTAAATTTCCACCATACACAAAATTAAACGAAGACGATAAAGTGGAAATTGTTGTTGAAAAAGATGAAAATGGCGAACTTAAAAACAATGTGATGCTTCGTTGGCTTGCTTATGTTAATACAGAAGGAGCAAAGCGAATTTTAATAAGATATTTTGAAGAAGAATATGAGCCAAAAGACGATGTTAAAGCTGACGATTGATTTGTAATACTTATGAAAAAAAAGGGGGAAAATAATGGGAATTTTGTTTTATGACTTATTTGGTAAAAAAATCAAAAACTTTTATGACGAAATTAAAGAGTCAGTATTAAACCAAGATGAAGTTTTGACTGATGAACAAGAAGTAAAAGTTTACGAAATACTAAAAAACCTTGACAGATATATGAATTATTGTCAAAGGCTTAAACTAGATTTTGGCAGACTAATGGACTACAATAATCTAAAACATAATGGCTATTCAAAGGAAATGCTAGAAGATTATTATCAAGAAGACAAGGACTATATTTATAATGTTGATAACTACTATCTTAACAACCTTATGAAAAAAGACTATATGTTTGGTTATCCTGCAAATATGGAAGATTATTCTTATTCCATTCAATATTTGAGAAACATTGAATCTCAAATGTATTTAATGAACAACTGTGGCGACCCTTATCAAGTAGGAAACTATGGTATGGACAGCAAAGATATTGAAAAGCGAATTATCAACTTATTTGCTCAAAATTTGGGACTAACTAGCAAAGATAATTATTGGGGCTATATTACAAGTGGTGGAACGGAAAGCAACTTTTGGGGAATAAGAGAAGGCTTTAATGCTTTTCCAAAGGGCAAACTATATTTTTCGGCTGACACCCATTATAGTGTTGAAAAGTTTGTTACAAACAATGAACATAAAATTTACAACTATCAAAAAATCAAGTCTAATTCGGACGGAACAATAAACTGTGATGCACTTAAAGAGCAAATTCTTAAAGATAGGCAAGCGGGAATTGAAGGCGTTATTTTAGTACTTACTTGGGGAACAACTTGCAAAGGTGCTGTTGATGATGTTGAAACCATTACAACCTTTTTGCAAAGTCAAAATATTCCATATTATTGTCATCTTGACGCAGCATTATTTGGTGGCTTGCCTAATAATCAATTAAACGCACCACTAATTAAAGATGTAAAAAAACTCAATGTAGATTCTGTGTCAATTAGTTTGCATAAATATCTTGGCTCTGCAAGAGTAAATGGTATTTTGATTGCTATGGAAAGGCAAAAAAGACAAATGGTTGACTATATTGGTCAGGAAGATTCAACGCTTTTAGGTTCAAGAGATTTCTTGCCATTTTCTACTTATCAAAGAGTTAAAGAAATTTTACTGCGTTCGCCAAAAACAAGATATAACGAAAATATAGAGTATTTCGAAAAGGGACTAAAAGATAATTATATTCACTATGATAAGGATTTGAATAGCAATATATTTGTCATCAAAAAACCTAGTGATAAAGTCTGCAAAAAATATCAACTAGCAACTTTTGTTGATGAAAACAAGGTTGAGCATGCGCATATTTTAATTTTTCCATTCCACAAAAAAGCAATTATTGATGAATTAGTAAAAGATTTGAAGGAGGATAACAAATGAAAACAGCACTTATAACTATTGATGTTTCAAAAAAATTAAATCTTTTTGATTATGTTGCAAAGGTACAAAATTTGCAAAAAAATATGGGCAAATATGATGCGATTTACTGTTTGTTAAACGACTTATTTATTGATGAGTCAAACTATACAGCAAATGATATGAATCTTACCATATTGCAAAATGTTCAAACATTATTAAATCTTGGCTTTGATAAAAATGTTAAATTTATTTTGCAATCTTCTCAAAAAAATGTCTATTCATTAAGCAATGATTTATCAAGATTTATGTATGTAACAAAAATCATTAAAAATGAGTATTTGAAAACTTCTATTCAAAAAATATCTCTTAACGATATAAAACTATCAAGTCTAATAAACTTTTCAAACTTGCTTGCATCAATTTTGCTAATCGGTGCTGACGATATTTATGAAACGAGAGCATTTGAAAGTTTTTATGACTATGCAAGCAAAATTGTGGCTTTATATAACGAAGTTTGTGGTAAAAATTTATCACTTCCAAACTTGGTTATTAACAAAGAACTAATGTACAACAATTTGAGCGCTGATGGTAATAGTTTTATAGCAGACAAATTTGATAACGATGTGGCACTTGTTTTGAGTGGCGATGAATTAACTAAAAAGATTAACGGAATATTTACAGACCCAAATCATATCAAAATAGAAGACGCAGGTAGCGTGGAACATAACCCATTATTTATGTTTGTTGATTGCATTTGCTCTGACCAAGATGTTAAAGAATTTTTTGGTTTTAATACCTTGCAAGAATTAAAAAATCATTATCAAATGGGTGGGGTTGGTGATTATAAAATCAAACAAATGCTAAAATCTGCTTTTGTTAAAAAATTTAGTTGTTGTTCAACTCCTGTTGATATTAAAAAAATCGAAGATAGATTAAAAAATGATATATAATAATTTGTTTATATACTGATTATATAGGAAAAATTATTTATTTAGTTTTATAATTTGTACAACTTATAGTTATAAAATTAGATATAAGAAAATTTGATTTTGTTAAATTATTAAAAGCAACTAAAATTGCACAATTAAAATATAAAATTTGAAATAATATTTCAAAATAATTGACGAAAAGTTAACTTTATGCTATTATTTATTTGTAAATAAAATTAGCATAAATAGGTGAGTAGCTCAACTGGTAGAGTCACGGTCTCCAAAACCGTTTGTTGCGGGTTCAAGTCCTGTCTCACCTGCCAGAAAAGTCGACTTAACAAAGTCGATTTTTGTATATTTACTAAAAGGGGGAAATATGAAAGAAAGAATTTTGACAGGCATTAAGCCAACTGGTTATGCTCATTTGGGAAATTACTTTGGAGCAATCAAACCAGCGATTGAATTGTCTAAAAATGATAGTTTGGAATGCTTATATTTTATTGCAGATTATCACGCATTAACAACTGTAAAAACAAAAGCAGATATGGAGGAATATACTTACAATATCGCTTGTACTTGGCTTGCTTGCGGACTTGACCCATCAAAAGTAATATTCTATAAACAAAGTGATATTCCAGAAGATTTGGAACTTAACTGGATTTTGTGTAATCTTACACCAAAAGGCTATATGAATAGAGCACACGCATATAAGGCCTGCGTGGAAAAGAACGAACAAAATGGACAAGATAGAGATGCTGGTGTTAATATGGGACTTTATAACTACCCAATTCTAATGACTGCTGACATTATTTTGTTTGACGCTCATAGAATACCAGTAGGACAAGACCAAACACAACATGTAGAAATTGCTAGGGACATAGCAATCAACTTTAATAATCGTTATGGTCAAACATTCGTTTTGCCACAAAGTTATGTGCAAGATGAAACAAGCGTCTTGGTAGGTCTAGATGGAAGAAAAATGAGTAAAAGTTATGGCAACACAATTCAATTATTTACTGATGAAAAAACATTGCAAAAGACTATAAACAAAATTGTAACTGACTCTCGTGTACCTGGTGAACCAAAAGATACTGATAACACAATTTGCAAGTTATACAGGCTGTTTGCTGATGAAAATCAATATCAAGCATTTGCAAAAAAACTTGAAGAAGGTCTTGGCTGGGGAGATGCAAAAAAAGAACTTTTTGCAGTTATCAATGATTATATAAAACCAATGCGTGAAAAATTCTATTACTATCAAGAGCATCGTGATGAAGTAGATAAAATCTTGGCAGAAGGTGCTGAAAAAGCAAGAGCCATTGCTACTCCTTGCCTAGATAGAGTTAAAAAAGCAATAGGTGTTAAAAGATAATTTATTTTAATAAAAACATTTTGAAGAAAATTCAAAGTGTTTTTTTGTGCCAAAAAGAGTTTGTAATTCATATTTATTACTATTAAGGGGTGGATATGAAAAAAAATATTGCTATCATTTTTGGTGGAAAAAGTACGGAACACGAAATTAGTATTTTGTCGGCTATGCAAGCAATGGAAAATATGGATAGGGAAAAGTATAATCTTTTGCCAATTTATATTACCAAAGACGGAAAATGGTATTACGGCGAAAAACTAAATAAATTATCTACATATAAAAATTTTAACACGAAAGGCTTAAAAGAAGTTGCAATATTGCCGTATGATACTAATTTATATGCAAAAAAATTAAGTGGTTATAAGCCGATGGAAAGTATAGATTGTGCATTTATAATTATGCATGGAATGAATGGCGAAGATGGTTCGTTGCAAGGTCTAATGGAACTTGCTAATATTCCTTATTCGTCATGCGGAATTTTGGCTAGCAGTATTGGTATGAGCAAACTTGCTCAAAAGATTTTTTTCACTGGACTGGAAATTCCTGTTGTACCATATTTCTCCATCACTAAAAATCAATTTGAAAAAATGGGAGAAAAAGTTGACATTGATAAAACTTTATTTCCAGTAATTGTAAAGCCAAATAGATTGGGTTCGAGTATAGGTATTAGTTTTTGCAAAAACAAAACCACGCTAAAAAAGGCATTGAATTTAGCATTTAAGTTTGATGACATAGTTGTGGTCGAAAAGGCAATAAAAAGATTAAAGGAAGTGAATATTAGTGCTTTGGGTGATAGTGAAAATATTTTGTTAAGCGAAACCGAACAACCGCAAAGCAATCACGAAATTTTGACATTTCAAGATAAATATTTGGGAGGCTCTTCAAAAAATGGAAGTGCTAGTAAAGGCAAAATTCTGTGCGGAACTAAACAAATAAAATGTGATATAAAATATGAAAAAAATTCAAAAAACACACTAAATTTTGAAAAAAACACGATGAAAACCGAAAAAATTGATGTAAATAACCCAGAAATATGTATAAATGGCAATGTAAACAAACAAGGGACAAAACAAGTTGGTATGCAAAATTTGTCAAGAATTATACCTGCAAATATTGATATTGCAACTAAAACTCTTGTTGAAAAATACACTAAAATTATTTTTCAATATTTGGAGTGTAAAGGTGTTATTAGAATTGATTTTATTATTGACGAAAAAACAAAAAAACTTTATGTAAACGAAATTAACACAATTCCGGGTTCGCTTGCTTTTTACCTATGGGAATACAAGGGGCTTGACTTTAAGAATGAACTTGACAACATGGTGAAAATTGCTATCCAGACAAATAATCAAAAAAATAATCTTCAAACCACTTTTGAACAAAAGGTTTTATAGTGAAAGATGACTAATAAATTGCTGGAATTTTAGATATTAAAATTCACAAAAAATTACATACAATATGTATCAGATTATAATATAAAAAATAAATAGAACAAATGTTCTAAAATATTTGACATACCATTTTCAGTAGTGTATAATTGTAAGTATGGAAAGTAGTGTAGCAATTGGAATGGTATTTAAGTTAATGAGAGGTAAACGCCTAACAGCAAAAGAACTGGGCGATGATTTTGAAGTGAGTTCTCGAACAATTTACAGGTATGTAGATTGCTTGTCAGCAAGTGGCGTGCCTATTGTTTGTATCAGCGGAAAAAATGGTGGTTTAGAGATTGATAAAAACTTTGTAATTAACGATAGTTTTTTAACTTTGGAAGAAGTTCAATATTTATTAAAAATATTAAAAATTCAAGAAAAAACGCCAAAAAATCAAGTTTTAATTGAAAAAATCAATAAAATTTATCAAATTTTATGAAAAAAACATAAAAAATTAAAAATGCAGAACTTTTTTATTCTGCATTTTTTTTGATTAGATCAACTATTTTTTTGGTTCCGTTAGTGTTTGATGATGCCATATTTTTTTTGTATTCGTTACTGCAATTAAAAGTCGTTTCGATTTGTTCCTGCAAACTTTTTGGAGTTAAATCTTCTTCCTTTAACACATTCGCAAAACCTTGTGATTCAAAATAATTGGCATTCAATATTTGGTCGCCACGACTTTCTTTTAGTCCTAGTGGAATAATAAGCATAGGTTTTTTTAGAGCCAAAAGTTCAAACAGGGCATTTGCTCCGCCACGGGTAATAACAACATCGGCAAAGTCAAAAGCGTCTTCTATATGTGATAAAAATTCTAGTTGAACATAATTGGTTTTTTTAATATCATTGTTCAAATTTCCTTTTCCAACTATGTGCAAAATATTATATTTTTCAAGCAACCTATCAAGGCTTTGAAAAACAACATTGTTTACTGTTTGACTACCTAAACTTCCGCCCACAAAGAGTATATTTTTTTTCGTTGAATCGAAATCGTATTTTTCATAAATTTTTGATTTATTTCCGCAAAAAATTTCCTTTCTTATTGGACTTCCTGTGTAAATACCATTTTTTAATCCTTTGGCAGTGATTTCAAAACTTGTGCAAATATATTTGCATTTGTTTTTGATTAGTTTGTTTGCAAGTCCCAAAGTATAATCGCTTTCGTGAGTGATTACAGGAATTTTTAATGAATGTGCGGCAATTACAACTGGAACGGCGACAAATCCACCCTTGCTAAAAATAATATTTGGTTTAATTTTTTTGAGCAACTTTTTTGCTTCGCAAATGCCTTTTAATAGTTTGAAAGGTATAAACAAGTTGCTTAATGATAACTTGCGTTTAAGTTTGGTCGTTGTTATTTCATGAAAAGGCATAAAAGGTTCTATCATTGATTTTTCCATACCATTTTTAGAGCCTATATAGTAGCAATCAAAATCTTTTTTTAGATAAGGGAAAAGTGCAAGGTGTGGGGTAATATGCCCAGCAGTTCCGCCACCAGTTAAAACAATCTTCTTTTTCATAAAACTATTTTATGCCACTTTTTGTTTTATTATGTAGAATAAATGCTAATTTTTTTAGTATCATTTGCAATTTGCTAGTGTTGGCTACTCCTTTTTTGACAACGCTTTTTCTAGGTAGCATAACTATCATAATTTGCAATGACATTTTGATTATAAAAAAATGCATAGTGCTGAACCCGTCTTTTAGGCTTATGACTAAAATTTTTGATATTAAAGGAGTAAAGTAATAAAAATTTTTGTTAGATTTATATGTTTTGAGTTTGTCAAAGATTGGTTTAATTAGTGAATAAATATACAAAAAATAGAATAAAAATACAAAAGATTGAAAGAAATTTGGAAAAAGTCAATGAATGTAAAAAATGTTAAAATAATGAATAAATATACAAATTAACGAATAAAAATGCATACAAAAAGCCACATAATAACATATATAATAAAATCTTTAATAAAAATGAATTTTTATAAAATATTTTCAAAAAGACTTTTCAAAATCACATTGTTGTGATATTATTAGTTGGAAATTTTTTTACAAGGAGATAACATTTTGGCAAAAGATACAGCAAAATCTTATAACTCAAAGGACATTGTTGTCTTGGAAGGGCTAGATGCAGTAAGAATGCGTCCGGGTATGTACATTGGAACAACAGGCTCAAAGGGACTTCATCACTTGCTATGGGAAATAGTAGATAATGCAACTGATGAAATTGCAAATGGATATGGAGATAAAATTGCCGTAACACTTCATAAAGACGGAAGTGCATCGGTTGTAGATAATGGTCGTGGTATTCCAACGGATAAGCACCCAAAACTTGGCATTAGTGGTGTAGAAGTAGTTTTCACACAACTTCACGCAGGTGGTAAGTTTGAAAGTCAAAACTATCAATATTCTGGCGGACTTCACGGAGTTGGTGCGAGTGTAACAAATGCTTTAAGTGAATGGTGCGAAGTTTTTGTTGATAGAGATAAAAAGCGTTACAACATTCGTTTTGAAAGTGTTCAGGAAAAAGATGGTCACATAAAGAGTGGTCATACTGTAAAGCCATTATCGGTTGTTGGCACAAGTAATTCAACTGGCACTCTTGTTAGGTTCAAACCAGATAAACGAGTGTTTGGCGATGTTACATTTGACTACAATGTTGTGGCAAATAGATTGAAGGAACTTGCTTTCTTAAACAAAGGTGTTGAAATTATCTTTGTTGATGAAAGAGTCGCAGATGACAAAAAACCTATCGTTAAGCAGTTTAAGTATATGGGTGGAATAGCCGATTTTGTTAATTACTTGACCGAAGCAAAAACAAAACTTTATGATAGACCATTTTATCTATCGGGTGCTAGCGATGTAATGAGAGTCGAAGTTGCTTTTATTCATACAAGTGAATACAGCGAAACAATGCTTTCATATGTAAACAATATTCCAACTAGCGAAGGTGGAACACACGAAACAGGATTAAGAAGTGCCTTTACAAAAATCTTCAACGATTGTGCTAGAAAATTAGGCTTGTTAAAAGACAAAGACGACAACTTGCAAGGCGATGATTTTAGAGAAGGGCTAACTTGCGTTTTGACTGTAAAAATGCGTAATGTTCAGTTTGAAGGTCAAACAAAAACCAAACTCGGTAACCCAGAAGCAAGAGTGGAAGTTGAAAGCATTGTTACAAACGAATTATCAAAAATTTTAATTAAAAATGATAACAAAAAGGCATTTGAGAAGATAATTGACAAAGCAAAGGGTGCTGCCAAGGTTAGAGAAGCCGCAAAAAGAGCAAAGGAACACGCAAGACAAATTAACAGTGCGGAATCAATTAGTTTGGTGGGAAAACTTGCAAATTGTTCGGGTAGAAAACCAGAGTTAAACGAACTATTTATCGTGGAAGGAAACAGTGCGGGTGGTAGTGCAAAGCAAGGTAGAGATAGATTTTTCCAAGCCATTTTACCATTAAGAGGCAAGCCATTAAATGTAGAAAAAACAAGACTAGAACAAGTGCTTCAAAACGAAGAAATTAGAACGATTATAGGAGCATTAGGCACTGGTATTTCAACATCGTTTAAGATTGATAACTTAAAATTCCATAAGGTTGTAATTTTAGCCGATGCCGACCAAGACGGCGAACACATCAAGTGTATTTTATTAACATTCTTTTATCGTTATATGCGTGAACTTATTTTGAATGGTAATATTTATCTTGGTATGCCACCACTTTACAAGGTTTACACAAAAAACAAAACTGCTTATGCTTATACAGACGCAGATTTGGAAGAAAAGAAAAAGTTAGTTGGACACGGCGCACAAATTCAAAGATATAAAGGTTTGGGCGAAATGAACCCAGAGCAACTTTGGGAAACTACATTAAATCCAAAAAATAGATTGCTTGTAAAAGTTACTCTTGATGACGCATTAAAAGCCGAAACACTAATAACCACTTTAATGGGCGATAATAT